>JAFMVD010000031.1 GCA_025499625.1 Carboxylicivirga fragile
AAATATCCTTTTTTACTACCCCTAAATCCCCTAAAGGGGTGCGATAGCTATCGCACTTAAGCCTCCACTTTAGGGGAGGTTTGGAGGGGTAAAACGAAGGTAAAGTTACAAACTGTAAGTTTGCTTGTTCACAAAAATACTTCTTGGACACCCTCTTTTTTGGTAATATCTAGTTCAACTTTCAAAGCTAAGCTGACAGAAGAGCTCTTAATTCTTTAGCCCCATTTCCAATTTTTTCTTCACTTCTCGTAAAACCCTTTTATGTAGTCGGTTTTTATATTCATCCACAAAGGTAATGACGGGTGCTTTGTCGATTTTGGCCAACTCACGCAAAGCCCACGAAAGCGCCTTTATTATCATTTCTTCGTGGTCATCAACCACCAAGCGACAAATATCTAATGTTCGCTTAGCGTCACCAAAGCCGCCTCTTGCTTTTTGGTTGAGCGAAACGGTGGCCACAACAGCTATTCTTCTCATCCAAAAATTATCCGCTTCAAGGTAACGTTTTACTTTCTCTGTACTGACAAGGTTTTCTCTCCAGGCACGGCCAACCACAAGTGCTCCAAAATAATCAACCGAAACCCAATTGTCTAAATTTTTCTCAATGCTTTCAATATATTCTTCGCTCAGTGATTTATAAACATTTTTCTCCGCTTGCAGATACTCAAAAGCTATTTGTTGTAATTCAAAAACGTCTTTGTCAATTAAGCGCTTTATAAGTTCTAATTTTTCATTCGTTCCCTTTGCTTTTGTCAACTGTTTTAGCTCTTTAAGCACAATTTTTAAATTAGGAACAGTCACGCCAACAACATGCATTTTAGTCGGATATGATTTCTTTGCATATTCAATTCGTTTCTCGTCTGCAAATCCTTCAAGTGATTCTCTGATGTCCTTTATCAAATTCTCCATGCTATGGTTCTTAACTCCACTTGCTCCAGGGTAAATTTCAAGGATAAATCCATTTTTGTGTACTTATAATTGATATCATCCATCTTAATGGAGTCTAATGTATAAATAAACCCCGGGTGTTTTGTTTTAAATTGGGTCATGTTTTCAACAAAAGTAACAATAGTACCTTCGCGTGTTAAGCAACTTTTTAAAAAAACGTAGATGTCAAGCATATCGGTATAGTTTAGAACCGATTCTTCCAGCTTTTCCTTATTCGTATTTATTTCCCGCAGTATTGTTTCTGTCGCAATCTCCTTTTGTTTTTTCAGTTTCTTTGAGGCCGTCCATTCGTTTAAATAAAGAGCCAGAAACAAGGTAAAGTTATTCGAGTTGACCCCATGCCAATGTACCTCTTAGCTTTGCCCAAGAGGTACTCCAAGAAGAAAATGTATTATTTATTCGCTAATCCAAAATATCGTCAATACTTTGATAACCGTACAATGGGGGAATACCCGACATGAATTCTTTCGTCAGGCTTTCGCTGTCTAAGATTAAAGTATCACCATCTATGATACGCTCGTTACGTAGCTCCTGCGCCCAGGTAATAATACTATCGATGGTAGGCACTTCAAGATTCAGTTGATCGGCCATCCACTTTGCAATACATAGGCCGTAGTGAATATCGTCGGTAAAGAAACGGTGATCCTTATCAATCACCCACGCACCGTTTTCTAATTGAACGGTAGGTGGCTTAATGGCACCCAAGGTTTCCGACGTAGTAAACGATACACGTATATCGGTGTTTTCCGACTCGTAGGTAACGCGTTCGAGACTTAAATAATCGAGCATGTAAGTGAAGTTATGCTCTGGATATTTTAGTTTGATGGCCTCTCTAACCTTTGAATAATCGGCATCTAAGGCCTGAAGCAGATCGGCCGATTTTTGATCGTAATCGCGATAAAAGTAAGGGATATCTTCTTTGTTAGCCCATTTGCCTTCGCACTTTAAAAATAAACCATAACAACGTGATGGGTGGATAATTTGATTATCGACCGACAAGGTTAATGACAAAAAGTTATCGGCCAGTTTAAAGGCACCTTTCTTTAACCAGCGCTCACAAATGTTTTTCAAGAAGCGCTCATTCAAATCATCAAAACGCTCTGGTGGCGAAACAGCTACCACATTTACTTCTTTGCAACCATAGGTTACGCCTACCTTACCGTACTCAATAATTCGGCAAATCCATGGAATAAGACCGATGGCAAAGGTTGTGATTGTTGCCAAATCAAACTTATTTTTGATCTCATCCACCATCCAGTTAAAACCGGCCTGCCCATAGATGGTACCAACAAATACTTCCTTGTCATTCGACAGATGTGGCGCTAAATTATGAAGCGCTATGCGATACTTACATACTGGCATGCACAAAATCACAAAATCGGCCTGTGGAATTACCTCTGCCGGATTATCACTAATCTTAATTAGTTCGCCTTTAAACTCCTCCTCAAGCTCCCCATTAATCGATTGTAGTTGAAGATCTACATTGGCAGACCACTCCTCAGGTCTACGCGTAAGAATATTGACTTTGAAACCTGCTTTGGAAAGAAAAGGAATTAAAATGTGCGCACTACTACCACCACCAACGATGCATACTTCTTGATTAATCATAACGGCAAATTGTTTTTAATGTGTATTGTTATAGTTACAACCCTCCTTGAGATAAACTGCGAGTGATTCACTCCTACAGCTCTCTCGAACACATAACACACATTATACAGCCGATTATCTTACTTAGTAGACATACAATAGAATGGCATGGGAAAACGATAAGTATAATTTCGTAATCAAATTAATAAGGTTTTAAGGTAGGCTTTATTAAATGGAATAAGCCATAATTGTAGAATTCTTTTTAATAGCCCGCACTAATTTTGTAGTACTAGCACAGCTTACAAAGCTGCGCTTTCAGAGGCCTTAAATTTAAGCAACATTTTATTCACTCTTCCAATTATAATTAACAGTATAAAAAAGCTCCTCGTAGCAAGAGATATGCTCAACAAAGCTGATCAAATGCGCATGTGAGAAAGAAATATCATTTAACCCGTAGGCCCATGAATCAACACCTTTGGTAAAAACAAAAAGCCCACTTTCGTTCGGATCTTGAGTCGAAATATAGGGATTGAGGTAATCGTAGTCATCCACATAGCTACAATTATTATCCAGCAATATCCACTTGCCCCCAACAAAAACTTCTGACATCACATGTCCGGCAAATGCTTTGGTTTCACCATTAATATAGCGGTAAGCCCAATCAACATCGGCAGTCTCCACTAAAAGAGCAGGAAATCTAAGTTTACGTAACAGGCTTGAAATCATAAGAGCTGATGTATGGCAGCCATACAGGGTTTTTCCTTCATATAGTTCATTAACGTTCTCTTTACCTACCATTGAACCTCCCGCGTTTTCAAAGGTGAAATTCTGATTCACCCAATGACAAACCTTCAAAACACCATTTATATCATTTAAATATGTCCCGATTGCCGCACGAACCTCATCTACATAGATTGCTTTAAGATCAGATTGCTCACCTGGCTCAAGGTATTTTTCCGGATGTTCATAATCGATGCCAAAGCTAAAATCCACTGACTCCATATCCAGTTCACATTCTGCTTCAAATTCAAGTTCAAACTCAACCAAACTTCCCTTAAAATAAAACATCATTGTGTGATTGCTACTAAGGATATCAAAATCTTCCAAGCCTCGTATTCTATTAGCAGATGCTTGTGTAAGTATTAGCTCAAACTCATCACCGTTTCGCTGGACAGTTAAACTGCCCTTATCGGTATGGTACACTCCCGAAAACGCTTCGGTTGCGGCATCATAATCAAGCACAGCAACACACTCATAGGCATCCGTGTCGGTCAATTTATTGTTCGAGCGAAACACATCGCCTTGCAGGATGTCAGCATGTTGCGAGTAAATAGGCATATTTATAAAATATCCTGTACCTGTGGCATTTTCGCCATCAAAATATAAGTTGTCGGAAAACAGGCTAATGATATATACATATCCAAAGTCAGGGCCATTCTCTGTGAAGTAGTGTATGGTTCCTTTTGAGATAGGATACTCAATGCCATCAATATAAAAGGCATTTATTCCAGTATCGGGTACTATATCTTTTTCATCGTCTTTATTACAGCCTGCAACTATAAGCGCTGCGGCTATTAGCAGGATTATAATCTTAAGGGTTTTCATAATGAAAGAGTTGGTTCAAGGATTTAAGATAAGTTACGAATGAACCACTGGGCTGTCAATGTATTTTGTATGGTTAAACGAGAGCAAATTTTAAAAACAACGGCCCTGTACTTGAAAATAACTCCGATAACATAAAAACACACATTAACTATCCAGCCAGTCTTTAAATAAACTAACTCTTTCCCTACTGATTAGTATGCGCTCGTCGTTACAGTGATATAATTTTATTTTTAAACGACTCTGCGAATAAGCTGTAATATCAGAAATAGCTGTGTGTTTAATAATATACTGCCGATTAATCCTAAAAAAGATATCAGGGTTAAGTCGATCAATTAAAGCGTCTAAAGAGTAGTCGATCAAATATTGGCGATTCTCTAATGTTTTCAAATAGGTCCCTTTCGATTCACTATAAAAAAATGCAATTTCTTCAATTGGAATAGACTTGATATGGTCTCCAACACGCACTGTAAAACGCTTCTTAAAGTCCTTAACCAGCATTTGCCTGACTCTATCAATCACCTCGGCTGTGAGAAAAGGAACAGACTGGCCTACACGCTCATGATAACGACACAAAGCCTTCTCAAGCTCCTGCTTATCTATGGGTTTTAGTAAATAATCGACACTATTAACCTTAAATGCCCGAATAGCATAATCCTGATAAGCGGTTGTAAAAATAACCGGTGAATCAATATTGACTTTTTCAAATATTTCAAAACTTAAACCATCTGCCAGTTTAATATCCATCATAATCAGGTCAGGCATATTGTTTGCTTTAAACCACAGAATGGCATCCTCCACCGTATCAATTTCGGCTAATATTTTTATGGACGGATCACATTGAAGCAATAAGTCCTTTAAACGCTGGGCAGCCAGTATTTCATCCTCAATTATTACAACTTTTATACTCATAGTTCTTGTGAATCAAGCTTCAGCATTTTCTTCTTCTTTCAACATCGAGAGCAATGGTATTCTCACTTCAAAACATTCTTCATCCTCCCTAACAATAAGCGGATTGGAACTAAAATAACGATATCGCATTCTTATATTCTCCAGTCCAATACCTGTTGAATCTTCTTTCTCTTTCTTCTTATTTACCGTATTGCTTATAACAATATAATCTTCCTCAAGCCACACTTTAACATTCACGGGTTTTTTCTTGGCAATGACATTGTGTTTTACCACATTCTCGAGTAGCATTTGAAGCGACATTGGAACCACTCTGCCCTCTTGGTATAAAGCATCACTAATAGTTACAATCAGATTATCACCATACCTTATTTTTAACAGGAAAATATAATCCTTTAAGGCATCCAGCTCTTCTTTTAAGGTTACTGTTTCATTGTTTTTTTGTTCAAGTACATATCGATACAAATACGATAGTTTCTTAACAAAAGCTTCCGCTCTATATGGATCAGAATGAATCAATTGAATCAGAGCATTAAGGCTGTTAAAAAGGAAATGTGGATTAACCTGACTCTTTAAAGTCTCGTATTGTAATGCAGTATGCTCATGCTTGAGTTTCTCTTGCTCAACAGCAGCGTCTTTCCATTTTCCGAAGAACAATATACTGTTACTTATCAATGATGAAATCACCAAAAATGAGAAGGCTATTTTAAGACTCATCATAACCTGTTGCATAAAACTAGCCCACTGCAATTGTTCACTATTATAATGCCATACGTAAACCACCAGCATAGTAAAGACGATAAAAACAGCACATAGCAAAACCACTCCAAGAGATTGTATAATTAATCGTCGTACAGGGTACCTTAGCCACGGCACCTTTGCATCCAATTTCTTGACCATCCAGGTAACGCTCTTTAACATCGGCCAGCCTGCAATAAAAGAGAACAAGATATTTTTAAGAACGACCACAAGGGTAAAATCGCGAAAACCCATTATAAAATACACAATACCATTGCCAATTAATGCCAATAACAAGACTTCAAGTAAAAAGCGAGTGATTTGTTTTGAAAAGCTAGTGTGGGCCATTTAACTCTTAATTCATTGTAAAGGTGAATATACCAAATAATTAGATTCAGTAAGCAATAAGCATAAGGCGAGTGTGCCATTTAGTGCATTTTTAATACTCAGCCTACGCTACTTGACTTTTCAGATGGTCGTCAGAGGAGTGATCCCCTTTTACATTAAACTAAAGAATTACTCCATAGCCATCTCATCATTGGCTTTCCGAAGTGCCTCCTGTGTAACCTGCTTGCCCCAATTAGGGTCAATAACTGAATCTGGTACAAAATGTTGAAACTTTTCAAGCGCCAATTTATACAATGGTACTGCCTTTTCAATACCTCCCCCCATGGCAGCAGGCATATTTTGAATAAAGGTAGCTTCCAGATAATAGGCTCTGGGATTATCAGGGTTTAATTGCTTTGCTTGTGCCAGCGCCTTATTGGCCATTCCCATATATTTCATACCTCGCCCAACAGGATCAACCATTATTCGTGAAGGATACAAAAAAGCCTGTAATACATATAGCTCTGATTCATCCGGAGCCACTTTTTGTGCCGTGTCAATCCACTCTTGTGCACGATCCAATACCTTATCCTTTTCGTCCCCATCGCTTATTTGAAAACTCATCAAAACATAGCTATAAGCTGTATAATACATCGGTTGCCACTTATCACTTTCCACCCGACTTATTCGCTCAAAAGCATTCGCACTTGTCTGGTAGTGTACAATAGTTGAAGAACGGTTAAGTTGCTCAATGGATTGTTGCATCTTTTGAAGATACACATCATCATTTGCCCGACTAAAAAGAGAAATAAAAACTCCAATAGAAATTAAAAATACCTTCATCATAACTTTAAGATTTATTGATTAAAACATTAGCATTAATACCAATACCGCCTGTTGACGTATGGGTGACACGATGGCTTTACGGTCATAAACACCATTCTTATTTTGTGTTGAGCTAAACTCGTAGCCATAAATGTTGGTTCGACCTGTGACATTGTTGACCATCAAATGAATAACCGCTTCTGTATTCAACATATGAGTCAAGTACGTCGCGTTAAGACTTATATCGTGATAAAAATTGGTACGACTTTGCATGTATCCTGATAAATTGGGATCATGATAAGGACGTGGGCTAGCAACAGCATAAGTCACACAAAAAAAGGAGCTCAATGCCGGTACAAAACGCTTCCACACCAATGATAAATTATGAGCCGAAGCATAGGCTGGTGTTGTTTCCACCGGATAATCCCGATATAACCTTTTAGAATCGTTGTAGGAGTAGGAAATCCAATAATCCGTATTTTTAAAGGTATCTCCATCGCGCCAGAACAGTTCCAATCCTTGCGAAGAGCCATAGCCATTATTGTGATAGGCTTCAGGCTTCATACTGAATGGAGTGTCAAATGTGAGTAGCTGCGAATACGTTTTATTATAAACCTCAACCCTAAACAGCTTATTCTCATGCTTGTACTGATAATTTAAAATATAATGCGACGATCGCTCTGTTTGTAAATTGGGGTTTACTTTCAGATAATCCTCCTGCGGATTCTGAAAGAAAGTTCCATAAGCGAAAGAAACCTGACTGTTTTGCCCTGTTTTAAAGGCACCTGATAGACGTGGCGAAAACTGGGATTGACCAATCAGGCTGCTATACTCTGACCGACCTCCAAATCGAAGTGCCAGCTTTGGACTAATCTGCCAATCGGCTTCAACAAAAGTGCCCAATTGATTATTGCCATATTGAAGGATGACTTGTTCCGAAGGTAAATTTATAGATTGATTATAATGATGTGCGTACCATTCAACTCCGGCCTTCCATTTGAACCTTGCATTGCCTAGATGTGTAGCTTTAAATTTTAAATGCTGACCATTATTGGTGGTACGCATAGCCATTTCATCCAGATCCAATCGATCAACATTATACGCATAAGCGATTCCTCCTTGAAACATCCATTTCTCATTAAGCATATCCGTAAAGCTGGTGTTCGCATAGACATTTCGATCATCCAATATGAGATTCTGTTCAACTTGCTCTGAAAAATTATGATATCGCATATCCATTTGATTGAGTTGAAAGGACGCAAAGGTTTTGACTAAACCTGACTCACCAACTTTATGCCGAAACATAAGCGTTGAATTAATCAATTTAGGATCAGACTGCCAATCCAAGCCACTTCCAAACATCTTATTATGGAAGGCAGAATTAATATAATCCCCCGTGAAGGAAACTGAGCTCCTTCTCCATGTTTTAACTTCTGAAAAACCAGCCCCAACACTCATTAAACTCAAACTTCTTTTATCCTCCAATTGCAATCCTGTGGTTTTAAGCGCGATTATTGAAGAAAGAGCCTGTCCATATTCAGCCGAATAACCACCTGTACTGAAAAGCATTCCTTCAAATAACAGTGGTGAGAATCGTCCCCGGGTCGGGATATTAGCCAACTGTGAATAAAAGGGATTCGCAATCAGCAGTCCATCCATAAACGTTTTGGTTTCGTAACTCTCACCACCCCTAACAAATAAGCGTCCTTCTTCACCTACCTTCTGAGTGCCTGGCACACTATTAAAAGCACCATAAATGTCACCCTGCGCACTGGCTGTTGAAGCTACATCGAAGGCCGATAATACCATTGATTGTTTTTTATCCCCTGCCTCAAATGTTCCGGCGGTGATGACAACAGACTCCAATTCATTGATCTTCTCCTTTAAATGAACTTTCAATTCGTCAGGAATACTATCGCTATGAAAGGAATAACTAAAAACATGAAAACCAATACTGCTTATCTTCAGCTCCTGAATTCCTTTGGAATTAATTAATAATTCAAAATACCCTTCTAAATCAGATGTAGTTCCTTCATAACTCCCTTTAAGGTAAACATTAGCACCTATAACAGGCTTATGTTTCATGTCCAAAACCCTTCCCTTAAGGCTTAGCTGGGCAACAAGAGACGAAGTTATGAGTGATAATAATATGAATACCAAAAAGCGCATGAACTTGTTTTGTGAGCAAGTAACACCTACAAGTGACCCAAAACAAAAAAGCCTTACTCAACTTCATTACACAAAGGATGAACTGACAAATACCTTCTCTGAAATCACAAGGTAAAAAAAACAATATGCAGATGGGAATAAGCTAATAAATTGAATAAGTACTGAAGAACACACGCATACAATCATTTGCAAGTAATAACTCACTCGCTAATGCTGTATTCCTAGCCTAAATGTCCATCAGATAGATAAGTTTGGAATAAAAAACCCTTATATCATAGAGCTCATCTTAGTATTAAATTAAACTAACTCTATAAAATAAATACTTTAACTTCGCATGACAAACCCTATTTCGCATCAAAATGAGAGAAGCAACTAACGCTGATAAAGCATTAATTATAAATATTCTGACAGAAGCCTTTGAAAACAACAAGAGCGTAAACTACGTGGTAAAAGGCAAAAAAGGAAGAATTGCCCTAATGAATTATGCCTTTGAAGTGTGTCATCGTTGGGGTAAGGTCTATATCAGTGATAATGAAAAAGCAGTTGCTCTCGTTTTATTACCACATCTTAAAAAACTTAGCCTTTATGCCATTTATCTCGATATAGTTTTAGCGATTAAAGGAATCGGTATTTCCAGAATAACGAAGGTGCTTAAGCGGGAAAACCAAATAAAGAAACACCACCCTAACACCCCATTTGTCTATTTTTGGTTTATGGCTGTGGATAAAAACCATCAAGGGCTAGGTTTGGGATCCCACTTACTGTCCGAAAAAATTAAAGCACATTCCGATTTACCACTTTATCTTGAAACCTCAACCTTACGTAATCTCCCTTTATATGAGCGAATGGGATTCAATACCTACCTTACCTTAGATATTGGTGGAACTGTTTATATGATGAGAAGAAATTCGGTATCTGAGGAGTAATTGCAATATGCTTATCTCTTGAAATCAAGGTTTATTGTGATATTTCGGAGGTAAAGGATCCCCCATAGGAATAACAACTATCTCCTCCTTACAATTCAAACAGATATAAATCTCACATCCGCTGCAACAAAAACAATTACAACAACTCCGCTGCAAGTCATCCTTACTAAATTCCTGCGCACATGATGAACATTTTATTATATTCCGTGATTCAACCATATCCTTAAATATAGGCATAAACAATAGCCCATAAAAAAAGGTGGCACAATGGCCACCTTTCTATATCTATATTTATAACTGTCTATTTTCCGTCGTATGCCCACTTAAGGTATATTGACCCCCAGGTAAATCCAGCTCCAAAGGCAGCTAAGATAATGTTATCACCTTTCTTCAATTGCTTTTCCCACTCCCAAAGACATAATGGAATAGTTGCAGCTGTGGTATTACCATAGCGCTCAATGTTAATCATCACCTTCTCAGGATTAAGCTCCATGCGTTGAGCTGTAGCATCGATAATACGAAGATTTGCTTGATGAGGTACTAACCAAGCTAAATCGTCAGCAGTCATATTATTACGTTTCATTATTTCTACTGAAACATCAGCCATGTTAGATACCGCATGTTTAAACACATGTTTCCCATCCTGGAATATCACATGTTCCTTATTAGCTACAGTATCGGCACTAGCCGGATATGCTGATCCTCCCGCTTTCATGTTTAAATACTTACGTCCAAAACCATCGCTACGAAGTATCGAATCCTTAATTCCATACTCCTCTTCGCTTGGCTCCAACAAAACAGCCGCAGCACCATCGCCAAATAAAACACAGGTAGTACGATCGGTATAATCAACAATCGACGACATTTTATCGGCTCCAACAACAATCACCTTCTTCTTTGCGCCAGTCTCAATAAATTGTTTTGCTGTATCTAAGGCATATAAAAAACCCGAACATGCACCATTCAAATCAAAGCCATGTGCATCACGAATATCCAATTTATCAGCAATAATATTCGCAGTAGCAGGAAATGGATGATCAGGTGTAACCGTTGCACAAACAAGCATGTCGATTTCTTCTGGCTTGGTCCCAGTTTTCTTAAAAATATCCTTTATAGCTTCAACAGCCATATCAGAAGTCCCTAATCCTTCACCTTTTTGTATATGACGTTCTTTGATGCCCACACGGGTCATTATCCATTCATCGGTGGTATCTACCATCCGACTCAATTCTTCATTATTGAGGACATATTCTGGAACATATCCACCAATAGCCGTTATGACTGCATTGGTTTTCTTCATGCGTAATAATATTTACTGAAGTAAATGAACAAAGCATGTTCAATTACCATTATACTTCTTATTAACAGGATTCTCCCTTGATCGTTCAAAAACGATACTATTTAACCAAAAAATAAAGGGTTGGATACAAAAGTAAGAAATCAGATATAGTATGCAAATTAAAGAACAAATGCCCTTAAATAAAATTTGCCCTCAATTACTTGAGGGCAAATTTTATTGAATGCTTAATTCAATACCTTATGCTGTTACTTCTTTTTCAACAGCTAATTTTCCACGGTAGTAACCACATTCACCACATACAGTATGTAATTTTACTGTAGCACCACAGTTTGAACAAACACCTAATGCAGGAGCTACTGCTTTATAATGCGTTCTTCTCTTGTCTCTTCTCGTTTTCGAGATCTTTCGTTTAGGATGTGCCATTTTTCAACCTATTTTTATTTGTTTTTATCTACTAAATTTTTGAGAGCCTCCCATCGAGGATCAATATATTCATCTTGCTCTTCCTCCGCTGCATCTTCAACCAAATAGTCATCCAGCTGATTCATCATTTCAGTATTGCAAGTTGTATTTCCGTCTTCATCATCGGCATGTACATGTCGCATTGGCAAACAAACGCAAATGAATTCATAGATTAGTTGAGCAACATTTATTTGATGTTCATCGTGTGGTAAAACTATGATTTCGTCCGTTGGCTCATCATATTCCTCACCAAATTTAATATACATCAGTGCTTCGTTTTCGGCACTCAGTGTCAGTGACTCTAAACATTTGTCGCAAACACTCTCCACTACACCATTAATCTTAAAAGTCAAAGTCAATAAAGCTGAACTCTTGTTAAGCTCTACCTCAACATCAATCTGACCTTGTTCAATTAAAGGCTGTTCAAACAATTCGAAAAACGACGACCCAATTTTATAATTAAAAATGTGTCTCCCCTCTTTCAACCCTTCAAACGGGATACTGTAGTCTATAAATTTATCCACTCTACCTTTCTAAAAAACTTTGCAAAAGTATAAAATAAAAGAACGCTAGAAAAGAAAAGTCACTTTTTTTACTCATTAAAAGTCAATTGTCTAAAAATTAGCCAATGGGAAGCACTATCCGAAAGCATGTTCCTTTTCCAATTTCCGACTCCTTAACAAATATTTTTCCTTGATGATAGCCTTCTGTTATGCGTTTCGCAAGCGATAAACCTAAACCCCAACCTCTTAATTTAGTGGTAAATCCAGGCTTAAAAACCGTCTTGAACTGATTACGTGCCAAGCCCTTTCCCGTATCACATATGTCAATATTCATACTTGCAGCGCTTGTCGATAATTTAATCGAGATGATTCCAACACCCTTCATAGCATCCACTCCATTCTTACAAATATTTTCGAGTACCCACTGAAAAAGCACTTTATTAACTTTCACATCGGGCAAAGCCTCATCCCTACCTAAAAATTCAAACTGCACATCTCTGGCCGTTCTGCTATCGAGGTAGGTAATAATATCTTCAATAATAGGTATGATGGATTGCGCTTTAAGTTCGGGTTTAGATCCTATTTTCGAAAATCGATCTGTAACCACCTGCAATCGCTCCACGTCACGCTCCAGTTCTTCAGCAATATCATGATTATCCTCTCGCAATTTTAATACATCAACCCAACCAAGTAAGGATGATGTTGGCGTGCCTAGCTGATGCGCCGTTTCTTTTGACATACCAACCCATACCTGATCCTGCTCTGCCTTCCGGGCAGAACTAAAGGCCAAATAGGCGATAAAGATAAATAAGGCAACCACCAGTAATTGAATCACCGGAAACCAACTCAGCTTTTTAATTAACAAGGAATCCTGGTAGTACAAATATTGCTTTTGATCATCTCCAAAATCCACCTCAATAGGCTCGTTCTCATCCTTCATTTCAGCAAGCACTGCATTTAACTGCTGTAAGCTATCGCGCTCCGTAATTTCAATGTTATTATAATGAATAATACCATCCGATTCGTCGGTTAATATTACCGGAATGGTAGAATTCTGACTAATCACTTTAAATATTAACGAAATGGAAGGATCGTTATAATCTATAACAGATAGTTGCTTCATGGCTTCGTACCATATCTCAACCTTCTTCCGCTCTTCCACCTTCAACTCAGAAGTTAGGTTATAGGTGTGCGTTAAGGTAAAGACACCAATAGTAATGGCGCCAACCAATAAAAAAAGTTTCCAGATTCGTTTTTGTGTATAATAACCCATTGCTTATAAATTCGTTCCCGATGTCATAAACGCTGAAAATGAAAGTATATTTTAAACGCGATGAAATGATTGCTAACACCACTTCTCAAGCATGCGCGACAAATCATCAACGTTGGTTGGTTTTGTAATGAAATCATCCATACCCGCATCCATTACAACTTGCCTGTCTGCATCATCAACACTTGCTGTCATAGCAATCACAGGACAAGCTAAACCCATTTTTTTGATTTCTTTCATGGCAGCAACACCATCCATACCCGGCATAAATACATCCATAAAAACAATATCGTATCGCTTATCCTTCATGGCTATAACCGCATCTTCCCCATTTCTTGCCACGTCAATGTTATGGCCAATTTTCTTAAACAGATTTTTAGCTAAGCGCTGATTCAATATGTTATCCTCGGCCACCAACACTTTTAATTCATTTGGCTTATGCTGCTCAAGTATTGCTTTTTTCTCTTCTACCTGAGGAAAAAACTTCAGAATAAACTCCTTTAAACTAGAATAATTAACCGGCTTTCTAAAATAAACATCGGCGCCTAATTGCTTCGCTACAGAGGTATTTGATGGCTCAAAGTCAGAACTCTGCATAATTATTGGCAATCGCTTATGTAATTTATGATTGTGCAACTCCTGCAGAAATGCGAGACCATTAAAATCAGGGCGATGGTCAATGATTAAAAGTTGATGTGTATCATCGGTTCGAATAATGTCTATGGATTCGTTCGATGGTGGCAAAATCTTATAATCAATATGCATCGATGAAAGATTCTTCATCAAAACTCGAACTTGTAAAGGCTCGTCGGAAATAATAAATGCTTTTACCATATTAAGCGCAACAATATGGTTAAAATTATAGCGCTTCTGATAGGTCTTAGTGCGATAAGGAAGGGTAAATGAAAACTCTGCCCCTGGATAATCAGGGTGCTCCGAAATATCCGAAGGACTCTTGACGCCTATTTCACCGCCCATAAGGTTCACCAGTTGCTTTGAAATGGTAACACCTAAACCAGTACCGCCATATTTACGCGTAATGCTTTCATCGGCTTGCGAAAAAGAATTAAAAATACTTCTCAACTTCTCCTTCTTCACACCAATTCCTGTATCCTCAAGCTTAAACGAAACTGCAGGTGAGCCATTTAAGCCCCTAACTTCTTTTATACTCAGAATAACTTTACCAAATTCAGTAAATTTAATGGCATTACTCAGCAAATTATTTAGCACTTGCCTGAAACGTATTGGGTCACCAATAAAATTCTCAGGCAACTCCATTTCACTCACCCACTTCAACTCAAGGTTACGCTCTTCTGCTTTTGGCATAAACATGTTGATCGTTTGCTCAACCTCTTCTTTTAAATTGAAGGGTATGGACTCTATCTCAAAACGACCAGCTTCAATTTTAGAAAAATCTAATATGTCATTAATCAACAATAAAAGTGTATCTGCCGATCGCTTAACCACCGTCAATAGGTTTCTATCGTCTGATTTAAGATCCGAAGTCATCAGTATATCAGTCATACCAATCATGCTATTAAGCGGCGTCCTTAACTCATGACTCATATTAGCAATAAAGGTAGACTTTGCTTTATTAGCTATCTCCTCTGTTTTACGCTCTTTTTCAAGGTTGGATACCTCTACAAAAACCTGTAGTTGATACTCCTCACGTAAAAGATAGAAGGGAATGCTTTCATTCAGCACAACCGATTCTTCCCCATTCTTATTGGTCAGTATATATTTATTCGACTCGCTCGAGTAGCTTGTTTTCTGTAATCGGGTTTTGTTCTCGAACAATATTTGATCTGTCGCTTTTCGTCCGATCAATTGATCTTCATCATCAAAGGCAAATAATTTTAAAGCAGCTTTATTTACTTGTCGTATACGGCTTGATTTATCGAATAAAACAACTCCAACAGGAAGGTAATATACTATTTTTCGCAACGCTTCCTCCGACTTCTTTAAGCTTTTCTCATCCTCTGATTGTCGTCGAATATAAAAACTAAACAAGACAATAATAAGTGTAATTACAAACAATGAAATAGCTGCTACCACAAGTGAGTTTTTCACGATAGACGAGGTAATCACCTCCAGCGGTAAAGAGAACGCCAAATAATAGTCGCTCCCGTTAAAGTTGAGCTTACTGAAGACAGTTAATACCCTAACTTTTTCATAATCCAAGTGTATATCATGGAGACTGTAGAACCAGTTTCGCTTACTTATAAATTGCTGTACCTCATCAATTACCGGATAAAAAGCATCTTCTTCGATGGTGTTGTAAATAACCCATCCGTTTGGCTTCATTATCCATTGAAAATGAAAATCCTCTAAATTAAAGTTATAAAAGATCTCGCCAAAAAAGTTATCCAAGGACATCTTAAACTCAACGTGCCCAAAAACCTTCGACTGATTAAACAGTGGTTGTGTATAGGTAATTATCGATCCTTGTGGATTAATATAGATATTGCTAACAATGGATTCGTTAATGTCGGCATAATCAAACGAAGAAATAAATGTCTGATTCTGGCCTTTTTTCATTTCAAACACATCGCCATTGCCATCAAACACCTTCAGAGCCAACAAATGCTGATCGTAACTAGTGAATAATAATTCCAATCGTTTCTGCACTTCAATAGAATGCCCCTTCTCCGAGAATAAATCACTCAGTTCATTCTCCGAAATTAATAATGAAATGTTGGTATGTGTCTTCTGAAAATATTGATTAAGTTGCTCACCTACAATCAACGATTGCTTCCTAAGAATATCTTTCTGCGTATTGATTTGCCACTTATAAGTATCTACGTAATAATAGATATTCGACAGCACAAGAAAGACAATACTAAACAATGCTATAATTACGGCTTTCTTCATTACTAATAAAACTAGTTCAGGTGGGGTTAGGGAATTATAAATCTTATTACGTCGTTAATACTAAATTGTTAGGTTAAAAACTTACTATCTATATTTCTCGTCTTTATTCAGCAATATACTCAAATAACTTTCATAACGCGTTAGCGCAATATCTCCATCACGTACAGCATCCTTTACAGCACAACCGGGTTCATTATAATGTGTACAGTTATTAAATTTACATCCGTCGGCAAACTCGAATATCTCCTTAAAGAAATGATACAACTCTTCCTTTTCGATATGAATCAATCCAAAACCTCTAATACCGGGCGTATCAATAATATAACCACCAAAACTTAAAGAGTGCATCTCGGCAAAGGTCGTGGTATGACGGCCCGACTGATGTTGTTCCGAAATTTCGCCTGTTTGCAAATCAAGTCCAGGTTCAACTTTATTAATTAAAGTTGACTTTCCAACACCCGAATGCCCACTTAATACACTCACTTTATCTTTTAGCAACTCCTTTACGCTGTCAAGATTAGCGCCTTCTTTTGCAGAAACAACCAGTGTAGAATAACCTATTCCCTCGTACAAGTCCTGCCACTCTTTCAGTAATTTAAGATGCTTCTCATCGTACCTATCAAGCTTATTGAAAACCAACTTTACCGGAATTTGATAAGCCTCGGCAGCGGTGATGAAACGATCGACAAACACGCGTGTTGTAATCGGATAATTGATGGTTACGATAAGCACCGCCTGGTCAACATTCGCAGCAATTATCTGAGATTCTTTGGATAGATTTGTAGAACGACGAATTACATAATTCTTTCGTGGAAAAATCTTAGAAATAACCCCATCATCTCCCGACATATCAATTCCCACCTTATCTCCAACTGCTACTGGATTTGTGCTCTTAATACCATCTAAACGGATCTTGCCACGAATACGACACACCAATGTTTCAGAATCTTCTGTTAACACCGTATACCTACTTCCAGTAGATTTTATGACCAAGCCAGTTCTCACTTTCATCAATTACTTTTTCTCAAAAATATAGTATTGATTTGAAAATCACGTTTTATCTTAAATAATCTTTTCGTTTTTTTAAACAAACTGCTAAGTTTTTAAAATTAAGTATTCACTAAGTAATGTATTTCACTACTTTTGTGCACAAGATGTTAATAACTCTTTTTGCACTAAATCAGCTATTTAGTATCTTGCAAAAGTATATGACGACTGGGGACTTATGTCGATGATAAACAGTAAGGAGAATGATTTTGCTCGCTTAGAAGCTGAAAACAAAAGGCTTAAGCGTTTAATGAAACGAATGTACCAAGGTTTATTGGGCGTTCAGGTTGATGATGAGGCATCGAATAAATCGGGTCACCAGGAATACTTACCCCTATTTATTTCTTCCATTTTAGCTAAAAACCGCCCATTTGAAGAGCGAATAAATTTGGTTTTAGAAGAATTAGGACGATTTACCGACGTTAGTCGCATCTACATATTTGAGAATCATAACGACCATCAGCGCCTAAGTAATACCTACGAGTGGTGTAACGAAGGGGTTAGAAAAGAAAAAGATCAACTTCAAAATTTAGCCTACTCTTCGTTTCCTGAATGGAAGCGGTTATTGACCGAAGACGGCATCATTAAGGCATCAAATGTGCTTGAAGATTTGCCAAAAGAAGTTCACGAGACCTTAGGCAATCAAAATATTGAAGCCATCATGGTGATCCCATTAATGGTAAACGACGACTTTCATGGATTCATTGGACTTGATGAATGCAGTTTCAACCGGGAATGGTTTCAGCACGAAACCGACCTCTTAAAAATGACGGCCAGGTTGATTGGCAATGCTTATGAAAGGGAGTTAAATCAAGCTCGTTTACTTGATCACAATAGTAATCAGCAAATCCTACTCGATCTTTCTCACATTTTCACATCGGATCAATCGTTTGACGAA
Organism: Carboxylicivirga fragile; assembly: GCA_025499625.1. GTDB lineage: Bacteria > Bacteroidota > Bacteroidia > Bacteroidales > Marinilabiliaceae > Carboxylicivirga > Carboxylicivirga fragile. The sequence continues at coordinate 18,383 of JAFMVD010000031.1, forward strand.
CAGGTAAACAGTGCGATAAAGAAATTGGCTGATCATTTCAATATCCAGCATATTTTTCTTTACGAAAACGAAAATAACAATGCCAATTGCCATCTAAAATTTCAATATCCACAAAATAGCATGTCGCCATTAAATGGATATGGCACAGTGCTAAATTACGAAACTGACATTGCTGGCTGGACGAAAGCATTTAACGACAAAGGTTTTATTAATGCTGAGCTTTCTGATACAAATTCCCGCTATTTTTCGGGAAGTAACACAACAACAAGTGGATCCATATTGGCATTACCAATTCGTTCAAAAAACAAGTTTTGTGGATTTATTGGTTTCAATTCCCAAGAGAAAAATAAGACCTGGGACACGGCACAAGAAACAGTATTTTCAACATTTGCTGACATGCTGGCGAGCGCTTATGAGCAAAAAAGCACTTACCTAAAGTTAGAAAATAGCCACACCGAAATATTAAACATCAATAGGGTTCTCGAAAAGAAAGAGAGCTTTTTGCAAAACCTATTACGCTCTGCACCTATTGGCATAATGCTGGTTAGAAACAGAACCATCGAATATCTGAATTCAGTAATTTTATCCCAATCGGGCTATACCGAAGATGAACTTATTGGTTGTGCTGTATCAAAACTGTATTACGAAGATGAAGAAAACATTGCGGATGTGGAGAAATTCTATCAAGACATTGATCGCAATGGAATAGCATCTTACGAGGCTATAATGCGATATAAAGATGGCCAACCGGTAAATCTTCGTATCCTGGGCACCCAAGCCCCCGATGATAAGGAAGGCATGTGTTACATGCTTATTGGGGAAGACATTTCGGAAATTCGCCTAACGGAGAAAAACCTGCTTGAAAGCGAAGAGCGCAATCGGAAGATTATTGAAACGACCGTAGATGGTATCTTTATATTAAATCAGAATAATGATCTTTTCTATGCCAATAATTCTGGCTTGAAAATGTTGGGTTATACACACGAAGAGCTGCATGCCTTAGAATTAAAAAATCTATTTCCTGAAGAAAAGTACCTCACAAGCTTCAAGCATGCCCGCGATCGACTGAGCAACAACAACGACTTTACTGGCGATGTTCAACTGCTACATAAATCAGGCAGCATTGTTCATTCCGAAATATTTGCAACAAGCATACAGCTCAATGGAGAAATGCACTTTTATTTCTCATTACATAATATTTCGAAACGCAAACGACACGAAGGTGCGCTTAAGCAAAGTGAGAAAAAATTCAGAGCACTTACTGAAAACTCACCGGATCACATCCTTCGCATCGACAGGCAAAAACAGATTTCTTTTTGTAACGCTGCCTTTCTAAGCGACTTCGACATCCAAGAGTCGGATTGTATTGGGAAAGAACTAAGCCATTTGAACCAACTGCCTGGAATTGTAGTTGAAGGCTTAAACAACGCCATCGACGATGTATTGATTTCTTCAGTCATTACACCAGTTGAATTGGAATACGAACACAGTGGGCAGACTTTTGCCTTTGACTGGACCATAACACCTGAAACCGACAATCAACAATTAACATCACTCCTGCTTGTTGGCCGTAATTTCACATTACGCAAACGTGCCGAAAAGGAATTGGTTGTTGCCAAAGAAAGAGCAGTAAGTGCTGATCGCTTGAAATCAGCTTTTTTGGCAAATATGAGCCACGAAATTCGTACACCACTTAATGCCATTGTTGGTTTTACAAACCTACTTAAGGAGGAACAAATTTCGGATCAGGAAAAAGGTGAATACGTACAGATAATTAATAATAGCTCTGAGAGTTTAATGGAGCTAATCAACGATATAGTTGATTTAGCAAAAATCGAAAGTGGAGAATTAGTCATCGATACCGAATTAGCTAATCCTAACAGTTTGCTTCAGGAGATATACATGCTATTTGATAAAAAGATGGCCATTGACTCGAAGAAGCATCTTCGTTTTTACTTAAATATTCCTGATAATACTTCTGACCTTCTCATCAACGTTGACTTAATGCGATTGAACCAGGTATTTATTAACCTTATTGGTAATGCCTTTAAGTTCACAAGCAAAGGTTTTATCGAATTTGGTTATACTCGCGAAGATGAGAATGTAAGGTTTTTTGTGCGCGATACGGGCATTGGCATTACTCAAGAAAAGCAAGACATCATCTTTGACCCCTTCCGCCAAGAAGATGAAACCACAGCCAAAACATACGGAGGCACCGGCTTAGGCCTATCCATCTCCAAACATCTTATCAGCGCTATGGGAGGTGAATTAAAAATCAACTCTGAGAAAAATAAGGGTTCTGAGTTTTATTTTTCAATGTCGCTTAATACGATGCAACAAACTATAGTGCCGGAACCAATTGTAACCATAGAAACAGAACCAGTAAAAATTAAGCCCAACAACAACTTTTCTTGGTCAGATAAAATGGTACTATTAGTGGATGCAACCAGTTCGGCACAATTGCAAATGCGAAAATACCTTGAACATACTAAAATCACTTTGATATCTGCTCGTACACCTAATTCAGCCAGAGAATTACTGCTGAAGCGAAACGATATTGATTTAGTATTGATTGACATAAACATGCCAGGACTGAATAGCACTGAGTTTATCCAACAAGTGCGTCAACAAGGCATTAATGTTCCGTTTATTGCCCAATCCAGTGGCATGAACGAAAGCCAGAAACTAGAATTAATTTCCTATGGTTTTGACAGCGCTATCAATAAACCAGTTGAGAAAGATGAATTATTGGAGAAATTTCAAGCAGGCATTTTGGGCATGTATAATTCGAAACTAAACTAGAGTTAAACAGAAATTCCCTCCGTTGCTTCTTCAAATTTTTCTTTTACCGTATCAAATTGAAGATATGGAAAAACAAATGGTGCAATGGATGCAACCGGTTCATATAAGTATGAATTTTCCTTCTGTGCCTCCGGAATAATTTTAAAATTACGCTCAAAACTACTTAGTACGGCCAATATAACACTCAGAATAAAAGCGTATTTGAGCAAGCTAAAAACTGCACCCAAAATTCGATTGACAGGCCCCAAGGCAATAGCAGACACCATCTTATCTACCACCTTAGCCACCAAATGAACCCCAATTACTATTAAAATAAAAGTGATAACAAATGCAATGATGCCGATGTGAGAAGAGTTAATATATTCACCTAAATAGGTGGCCGTGACATCACTAAACAAGATAGCTCCCAATAAACCCAACACCAATGCAGCCAGCGATGCCAGTTCAATTATCAAACCATTTTTAAATCCTTTAAACAAGGCCAAGGCCAAGATGATGCCTACTATAATATCAAAGTAATTCATTACCTCTATTTTGTAATTGAAGTAAAGGTAGAAAAAGAAAATATACGCACAAGTAGGCTTAAAAAAAATGCTATGCAGATTTCTCTTTTTTGACTTTGGTAAAATGCATTTTTCTGTATCTTTAACAACTTTGATAATAGCATATGCCAATAATTAACTCAATCATATCTTTATTTAATTCGAAACGCCTGACTCAGATTGATGGTTTCAGGAAGGAACCGGGTCAAGTGCAAATGACTCAATTAAATAATTTAATAGATATTGCAAAGAACACAGACATAGGGAAAAAACATGAGTTTGGTAGCATTAAGACTTACGAAACATTTGCCGAACGTGTTCCTGTTTGCGATTATGAAGGCGTACGCCCCTACATAGAACGCCTCAGAAATGGAGAAAAGAATCTACTTTGGCCGGGAGAAATCAAATGGTTCGCCAAATCATCAGGTACAACCTCTACTAAAAGTAAATTCATACCCGTTACGAAGGAAGCTCTAGAAGACTGTCATTTTAGAGGTGGCAAAGATGTATTGGCACTTTACCACGAGAAACATCCAAATTCGGAAATGTTTTCCGGCAAATGTTTAACACTTGGTGGAAGTCACCAGATAAATAACTTTAGCAACGATAGTTTTTATGGTGATTTATCGGCCATACTAATTGAAAACCTCCCATTCTGGACCCATTTTGCAAGAACGCCCGATCAGTCAATTGCATTGATGGACGAGTGGGAAGCGAAGCTCGAAAAAATTACAGAAACAACCATATCAGAAAATGTAACTTCCCTGGCTGGCGTGCCAAGCTGGTTTTTAGTACTCATTAAACATGTGCTAAAACAGACAGGCAAAACCAACCTACTTGAAATATGGCCCAACCTTGAGTTATTTATTCATGGCGGCATCAACTTCACCCCGTATCGCGATCAATACAAAGAGTTGATTCCTACGAATAAGATGAACTACCTCGAGACCTATAATGCCTCAGAGGGATTCTTCGCCATACAAGATGACTTATCAGCAAATGGTATGTTATTAATGCTTGATTATGGTGTGTTTTATGAGTTTGTTCCGTTGAATGAAGTCACCAATGCACACCCGCATGCGCGAACCATCGATAACGTGGAATTGGGGGTTGATTATGCCATGGTGATAACTACCAACGGTGGTTTATGGCGATACATGATTGGCGATACAGTGCGATTTGTATCCACCAATCCGCATCGGATTATTATTACTGGCCGCACCAAGCATTATATTAATGCCTTTGGTGAGGAACTGATGATAGAGAATGCCGAACGAGCGCTGAACTCTGCTTGCAAGGAAACTGGAGCAATAATAAAGGAATTTACAGCAGCACCTGTTTTTATGGAAGCCGATTCGAAGGGAGCGCACGAGTGGTTAATCGAATTTGAGAAACAGCCACAAAACATTGGCCTCTTCAATCAATTATTGGATGATGGCCTAAAAAGTGCCAATAGCGACTACGAAGCCAAACGTTATAAAGATTTAACGCTTGAGATGCCGCACTTAGTAGTTGCTCGTGAGCACTTATTTATGGATTGGCTCAAGAGTAAAAACAAGCTGGGCGGTCAAAATAAAATACCACGCCTAGCCAACAACAGAGAATACATTGACGAATTACTAGACTTAAATACTAAATAATACAAGCATGCACATTGCTATCGCCGGAAATATAGGATCAGGAAAGACTTCATTAACAGAATTGCTAGCCAAACATTACGGATGGGAACCACATTACGAAGATGTTGACGAAAATCCTTATTTAGCTGATTTTTACGAGGACATGACGCGTTGGTCATTTAACCTACAAGTCTATTTCTTAAAGAGTCGCTTTTCGTCGGTACAGCAATTTCGTGAAGAAGGCAAAACGGTTATTCAGGATCGCACTATTTACGAGGATGCTTTTATTTTTGCTCCCAACTTATTCGATATGGGGCTGATGAGTCGTCGTGATTTCGACAACTATTTCTCACTATTTGAGTTGATGAATAGCTTTGTACAAGCACCTGACCTATTGGTATACCTACGTGCTTCTATTCCTACTTTGGTTGATCAAATACAAATGCGTGGCCGTAGTTACGAAAACAACATTCGCATCGATTACCTTAAGCGCCTAAACGAACGTTACGAAGCTTGGATACAAGGCTACACTGCCGGTAAACTTCTAATCATTGATGCCAACAACATCGATTTTATCAAGAATAAATCAGACTTAAGTATGATCATTGATAAGGTAGATGCCAATATTCACGGCTTGTTCTAAAGATTAAATAACAAACCTAAACTGAGGGAAAGGTGATTCTGAGCTCCATGTGGGTTCAGAGTGATTAGCCCAATCTCCGGATCTTGGATATATTCTTCTTCAAGGTTCGGAATAAGAATTAAACGCGCATGGATATCAAGCATTGTTTTCTCAGATAATTCAATGGCTATGCCCACTTGTGGAGCTACACCTGGCATAATATTATCAGCTGTATATACTACCGAATTATTATTGATACTATTGGCACTAAAGTTGACATGATTGCGCAACCAAAATCCACCAAACGCAACACCTATGTATGGTCGAACTTCATCGTGGCTAAAGAGATAATTGCCTTCGGCTAACAATTGAATGGTTTGGTATGACGCCGACACTTCTCCATAATTATCTACATCCCAAAATTCAGATCCTTTTTGTGTTTGATAAGCCAAGTCCCAACCGAGAGATAAGCGTTTAGCGTAGAACCAGCGCCCAAAATAAGCAAACTGCACTCCTTTTGCTGCCACATCTTTAAATCCAATACTTGTGGCCTTACCCCAATTATTAGGCATAGTATAGGCAATCCGCCCCCCCATTTGCAAATCCTTACGCCTCTTCTTTGCCGAGGCATTAAATGATGTACAAATAAGAATACATAATAAGATGATGATACTTAGTTTGCTCATAAAGTAATTAATAATTGAAGCTTAAAAATAAGAATAGTTCATTAGTTTGTAGTCAGAAGACAGTAGGAATATCTTTTATTACTAACATTGTAAACCAAAAGAGGTTCTCAACCTTAGTTAAGAACCTCTTATATTATTAGTTAAAAGCTACTATTTAATAACTTTCAATTCTTTTCCAATTTTGATAAAGGCAGCAATGGCCTTATCTAAATGATGACGCTCATGAGCTGCCGACAACTGAATTCGAATACGTGCCTGTCCCTTTGGAACAACCGGATAATAAAATCCAATCACATAAATTCCTTCATCCAACAATTTAGCTGCAAACTCCTGCGATAATTTAGCATCGTACAACATCAATGCAGCAATGGCCGATTTGCTAGGTTTTAGATCAAAACCAGCCGCTTCCAACTGAGCTCTGAAATAATCAGCATTATCCATCACCTTATCGCGATATTCAGTCGACTCAGTCAACATATCAAATATCTCCAAAGACGCACCAATAATTGCCGGCGCTAATGAGTTAGAGAATAAATATGGACGTGAACGCTGACGTAACATATCAATGATTTCTTTCTTACCAGTTGTGAATCCACCTAAGGCACCACCCAAAGCTTTACCTAATGTTCCGGTAATGATGTCAACACGTCCCATCACATTATTATATTCGTGAGTTCCACGACCTGTTTTACCAATAAACCCAGCAGAATGGCAATCATCAACCATCACCAATGCATCGTATTTATCTGCCAAATCACAGATTTTATCCAACTTCGCAATATCTCCATCCATAGAGAATACTCCATCGGTTACAATAATGCGGAAACGTTGTTCCTGAGCCTTTTTCAATTGCTCTTCTAAGTCAGCCATGTCAGCATGCTGATAACGGTAACGAGCCGCCTTACACAAACGAACACCATCGATAATAGATGCATGATTTAAAGCATCTGAGATTATTGCATCCTCGGCAGTAAACAAAGGTTCAAAAACACCGCCATTGGCATCAAAACATGCAGCGTATAAAATAGTATCTTCTGCACCTACAAACTCAGCTATTTTTGCTTCAAGTTGCTTATGGATATCCTGTGTTCCACAAATGAAACGCACCGATGACAAACCATAACCGTGAGTGTCCATAGCTTTTTGAGCTGCCTTCACAACACGTGGATGAGACGACAATCCTAAATAGTTATTGGCACAAAAGTTAAGCACTTGCTTTCCGCCAACTTCTATTTCAGCTCCCTGAGCAGAAGTAATAACACGCTCATTTTTATAAAGGCCAGATTCTTTAATAGCCTCTATTTCTTTCGTTAAGAAATCTTGAAACTTACCGTACATGTTTTATGTTTTTTGCTGATGTAATTAATTAATTTTCAAAAGTAATGCATAACAATTTAAAGAAATATGACATTCTACACCAATTCTGAACCTTTTTACTCTCAATACTAAGGGTTAATTAAGCACGCTCTTCACCTTATCGTGAATCACCTGCCATGTCTCTTCAGTCATTTTTGGTCCGATTACCTCAATAACATGGCCCGAAAGAATAGAACCAAGGTTTCCACACTTTTCCATTGGTTGATTATTAATCAAACCATACAAGAAACCTGCAGCGTATAAATCGCCTGCTCCAGTTGTATCAATACTTTTAACAGGTATAACTCCTACTTTAACTACCTCATCATTGCGTTTAATTAATGATCCTGCCTTACCAAGTTTTAGTACGGCTACTTCGGTATTCTCTGCCAAAGCATGCAAGGCATCCTCTTCTTCTAATCCAGTAAAAGCCTTAGCTTCTTCCTCGTTAGCAAATACAATATCCACGTAATCATTAACCAGTTTCTTTAAAAACTCAAGATTATCCTCAACCACATTAAAACTGGCTAAATCAATACTTGTTATCAAACCTTTGGCTTTAGCAACCTGATAAGCTTTTTCTATCAAAGGTTTATTCTGTACCAAATAACCTTCAACATGAAAATAAGTATAACCCTCAAATAAATGCTCCAAAATATCTTCGGCCGATAATTCAATAGCCGCACCCAGACAAGTAGCAAAGGTACGCTCCGAATCAGGGCTAATTAAAGCGATAGCCTTTCCCGACCCCGCTGTACTAACTGATAAATGTGGGGTAATATTATTGCTCGACATATCGTTTTTGAAAACTTGCCCAAGCTCATCTTGCCCAATTTTACCTATAAAACCAGTTTTAATACCCAAACTAGCTAAACCATGAATTGTATTTGCTGCAGAACCACCACTTGCCAACTCTTTTTTCAAATGTGCGGTTGCCTCCATCACTTTATTTGCCGAAATATTGTCCACTAATTGCATACTTCCCTTCGGTAAATTCAAATTTTCGAGCAAATTATCGTCTTCAAGACGCGCTAAGACATCAACTAAGGCATTACCTAAACCCAATACACTACTCATAACTAAACGTTTATTTAAGGTGCGTTAATTTTAATTGAAAAATTTGCACAAAGATATTGCATATTTTGAAGATTCCTTATAGTTTTGCAACGCATTTGACGAAAGCACCTCCTCTTCGATAGTTATCGAAGGAGTACAAAGTTTAATGAAACCAAATTTCCTAGTAGCTCAGTTGGTTGAACGATCCCGAGAATCGGGATTAATCCGAAGATCAGATTACAAACTATTATGGAAAAGTAATAAGGCTAATAGAAGTCTATTACAAAAATATTCCCCAGTAGCTCAGTTGGTTAGAGCGGCGGACTGTTAATCCGTAGGTCGTAGGTTCAAGTCCTACCTGGGGAGCTTTAAAAGAGCTCTACAAAGTTCTTGACATATTGAAATAAAATTCCCCAGTAGCTCAGTTGGTTAGAGCGGCGGACTGTTAATCCGTAGGTCGTAGGTTCAAGTCCTACCTGGGGAGCTTTAAAGCCATCCATTTTTTGGATGGCTTTTTTTATTTCCTTTGCTTATTAAGATTATTAACGCAACATAGGGCGATAATAAATACTACATAATTAAGTGAATAAAATTGCTTTTAGTATTTCTCTCACCTTCTCAACACACCCCTCCCCTCTTATTACCAATAAGATACAATAATTATTTCTTGCGTGTAATACTATTCTAACCATGGCATTTTAGTAATGGCATTATGTGTGTGACTACTCACGTATCACATAAAATCAAAACATATGAAACGTACATGCATCATTAGTTTAATAGCTCTTCTTTTTAGTTTTCAATCGATAGCACAAAACAAGCAACTTATTCATGTGGAAGGCATAGCTCGTATTCAAGAAGTGCCAAAGGAGATTATTGTTTCCATTAACCTAAGCATCAAAGATAGTTTGTATCAAGTATGTTTTAATAAATCCGTGGAATCTCTCGAAAAATTAAAAACACATTTTAAGAGTAATGGAATAAAATCGAGAAACATCAGGGTTAATAATTTGATAGTAAATGAAAACTATGAATTCGTCAAAAGTAAACGTCTTAGAAAAGGTTATAAGTCATCAATCTTACTAGAAATAAAAGATCGTTACAACGATGCATATTCCAATGTACTTTTAAATAGCCTCAACCAAGAAGATTTAAACATAAGCTATCGAATTAATTTTAGATTTACCGAGGAGCAAAAGACCAAGCTGCGCAAACAAGCCTTGGAGTTAGCCATAAAAGATGCGACCGAAAAGGCTGAACTCATAGCCAGTTCATCAGGACTACAATTAAAACAGATCAAAAAAATCACCTACGGTTCAAATTCGACGTACTTTGATTCGTTTGATATAATTATGGACGAAGAATGCTGCGATACGCCACCTCGAAAAGGCAATGGCTCAGGAATCACTTTTAATCCAAAAGAGCAAAGCATACAAAAAAGCATATTGATGGAATGGTCTTTTGAATAGTAAAAAATTACTTAACTCCATCAATTAGCAAATTTGGAAATGTGTGAATCAATTGGCACATTTTCAAATTGATTAACTGGCTCACTCCCCCAACTCATCGTGCATCAAAAAATCCTTAACTTCCAGAAAGGCTTTTTCTAATCGAATCATACGATCGATCATAAACTTCATGGTTTCGGGCCACTGTTCTTGTTGGTATAAGTCGGCAGGTATTTGTTCATACACGCGACAAACTTCTAGACCTTCTGTTTTAGTATAGAGGTAAGTCCATTGCAATTCTCCTCCAAAGGCAGTTTCAAATATAGACTTGCAAGCTTCTAATTTCTCGTAGAGTTTCAACCTTTTTTCTTCGTTGCGATGGTTTATTTCAAGTGCCACAATAGCGCGTTGACGATCAATATCGAAACGAAGATCTAAACCTTTGATGTTGGTATCATCAAAAATCCATTTAATCTTCTTTCCCTTTCGGCCTGGCAAGCGGCGTGTTCGATTTTCCAATTTATGCCAGAACAATTGTCTTATTTCCTTCGCTTCCTCTTTTGAGAACATAGCTGTTTCTTTATTTCTTACCCTTTTTCTTCAGCAACAAAAATAATAGATATCCTGCTCCTATCCCAATCATTAGTAAACTCACTACTTCCATGGTTGAGGCAACGCTGTGCATCATTCCAAAGCCAGCAATTATTAAAAGTATGGCCACTACTACCAGTTTCTCTTTCATAAGTTTACATTCAAATAAAGCTATTCCTAAAAAGTATAACGCAAGCTCGTTGTTATTCGATGGTTTGCTACATTCTCTAAATCGATAGGTTTTGCGTAATCATCGTAGTCATTTCCATAAGCAGCAACGGTGTACATCCATTCAACACCCAACCAAATTTTAGGCGTAGCCAAAAAATGAATGCGAGGCGCTACGGTATACATATTACCAATGTCGGCACCCAAATTATAAGGTGTTCTATCTGATTCAACTATAATATTCGATTTTTCTTTGGTACCCATGTTTTCCGTATATCCAACGAATAGACCTGGTCGAATCTTAGCATGGTTGGTATGGATATCAGTCCAAAGCGATGCTGTTTGAACAGGAGTATACTCTCGCAATTCGCTACCATTGGCTTTTTCGGCAACACCTCCAAGCAGTACAACATTAGTCATTGCTCCTCCATATATGCCTTCCATTTTCACAGTGAACTTGTCAAATGACTTTCGAAGTGAGGCAGCAACATACGAACTTCTCACTTTTTCATTTGTAATCTTCTTATTACCATTTATCTCCTCATACAAGGCTGGCTGAAGCACCTTATGACCAAATGTTAAAGCTGCAAATACACCATTGGCATTTTTATATTTCAGTTGCAAATCCATTTCAGGCTGTATGGCATGAGCAGCACCATTCGGCATTCCCTTATCGGCAAAGTCATTTTGAGTCATCATAAATGCGATAACTTCAAAGTGCTCGTTTAATTGATGTCCAAAACGAAGCATTGGTTGACGATTTAATGGGTGAAAAGGTACACCACAACTAAGAGTAACAGTTGAAGGAAAATTTTCTGTTAGAAAAAGCGGATGCCAATACTGCCCTATGAGCAAGTTGCTTTTTTCCCAATTCAATCGAATATAGGCATGACGCAAACGAAAGTTCAAATCACTAGCTCCTGATTTACCCAAGAAATCTCCTTCAATTAAGGCAAAGCTTTTGGCTCCAAGAACCTCCGGGCCATTCACTCGTAGACCAAAACGACTGTATGATGCATCGACACCAAAGCGGCCCTTTGCATTTATATCATTGTTATCAATATCATAATTTGGTCGCGCCGGAAAAAGATAGATATTTCCATTTCGTACGATAACATTCTGACGCGAATCGTAATAGGCATTCACCCCAATAAATCCGTATAGATCAACCTTAAATTGTTTCTCTTTTTCTTCAGCTGTTATTTGCACTGCGATTACAAACAACAAAACAACACTTAACAATCCTTTCATTCTGATATTTTTGCTCCCTTTAAATTAGGTCTTATTTGAATGGTGCAAAGCAAGCGAAATATAGGATACGAGACAACAATAGACCGAATCGATATTTATGATTTTTCGTAATTTATTGATGAGCTATTTAGTCTTGAAAAAACTAATGGTTTCTTGCAAGTGCTCAGCCTGGCGCGATAATTCTTCGGAGCTGGATGCCATCTCTTCAGATGAGGCTGAATTTTGAGAGGTGATGTTCACCAATTCCTGAATGGCATTGTTAATGTGATTTGCACCAGCTTCCTGCTCATTACTTGCTGTTAATATTTCCTGAATAGCATCGATAATGCTATTTATCTCTGGCAAAATAGCCTCCATGGATGACCAGGATGTTTGTGCAATCTCAAGACTCGTCAAGGACTCTTCATCTATCTCTTTTGCTGCTTTCTGTGTAAATTCGGATAACTTACGAACTTCCGCAGCAACCACCGAAAACCCTCTACCTGCCTCTCCGGCACGCGATGCCTCAACCGATGCATTTAATGCCAGCAAGTTTGTTTGCAAGGCAATATCCTTAATCACATTAACCTTGTCGCTAATTGATTGCATGGCTTTAAGGTTATTACTTACCGATTCCTTTAATTGTCCAATACCATTACTAGCTTTCTTTGCTGTTTCTGCAGTTCGCTTGGCATTTGCCGAATTAGAATGCACATTTGACACCATCTCTTCAATGGATGAAGATATCTCTTCAGTTGAAGCAGCTTGGGAGTTAGCACCTGTTGAAATATGCTCAGCTGACTGAGCCATTTGTTCACTGGCAGCTGAAACATTAGCCGAACCTTCAACAACCTCCTCAATTACTTCTTTTAGTTTTTTTAATGTTAGCGCCAGAGATTTCTGCAATACACCTATTTCGTCGTTTTCTGTTTTCTTGATTTGCATGCTCAAATCACCGGAAGCAATTGATTCAGTATTTACCGATAGAGAAATGATTGAACGTGTAATACGGCGGCCGAATAAAACGGATAAAAAACCAAATACTATCAACATTACAAATGCAATGATTAAGGTCTGCAACATACTACTTCGCAGATTCGTCATCTGCTCATCTCTTGTTTTAGAAATACTTGTATCGATATCGTCGATGTAATTACCAGTTCCAACTACCCATTCAAACGGTTTGAAGTAGGCCGAAAAACTACGCTTTGGTAGGGCTATTGTTCCTCCTTTTTTAGGAAACCAATATTCAGTGTAACCATCTCCTTCAACAGCTGACTTTACAATCTCTTGTATCATTAAAGTGCCTTTGGCATCCTTTAAATCCCAACGACTCTTTCCTTCAACATCAGTTTTTCCTAACAAAACAACATTAACTCCATCTTTCGTATCAATCCAGAAATAACCATCTTTTCCGTAACGTAGCTTACGCACTAGATCTGCTGCTTGAACTTTACCCTCTTCAACAGAAATTTCATAACTCGCCACTTTCGCATAGATTCCATCCAAGAGGCTCATGACCGTTTGCACCTCAAACTCAATTGTTTTATCAAAATCCCGACGTAAGCTTTTCTCAAGCTCAACTAACTCTTTTTGTTGCGTTCGGTAGGATATAATTGAAGATGGAATTGTGATAGCTAAAGCAAGTACTGTTAACATTCCAACAGAGAAGATGATTATCTTGGTAGTTATTTTCATTTATAACGATTTTTTTCAGTTAACTCCAGTGTATCTGGATAAAACATGTGATTCGAGTTAATAAACTAGTTACGCTGCAATCGGAAGGAAGTTTCATAATCTTTCGCTCAACCAAAAGATTTTAATCAATCTTAAAGGCATTCGCTTATTTAGACAAGATAATTACAGAATTATTGGTCTTATTTACTATTTTAACATCGTTAAATAAGTTATGTTAGCGAATAAACCTTTAAGCCAACCATTTGTTAAATTATATCGTTCAGAATAAATCCAAAAAATAGAATATGAAGAAATTATTTGATGTTCTCACCGCCCATTGGTTAATGGGAAGTTTACTCTTATTTCTTGGCGCCGTATTAGGAGTTGCCACATTCATCGAAAATGACTTTGGAACCAATGCTTCAAAAGCTTTGGTATACAATGCCTGGTGGTTCGAATTGGTTTTTGTTGTATTAATCATCAACATGTTTGGCAACCTAAGTAAGTTCAAAACATGGTCGACTAAGAAACTACCGGTGCTGACTTTTCACCTGGCTTTTGTATTAATAATGATTGGAGCAGCCGTGACTCGCTATATTGGTTACGAAGGATTAATGCACATTCGTGAAGGTGAGTCATCGGATCAGATATTATCAAGCGATCAATTTGTTACTGCTAAAGTAACATGCGATAATTACGAAGTGACCAATGAGCAGCATGTACTATATAGTGTTGTGAGTCCCAATGAGTATTCACAAAGTTTTTCAACACCTAAAGGTAACTTAAGCATAAAGAGTGAGATATTTATTCCTCAAGCAATGGCGCGTTCCGTTGAAAAACCTGGTGGTAAACCAGCTATTCAGTTGGTACTTTCAGCCGCTTCTGGCCGTCAGGAATTTTCATTGTTCGAAGGTGATGAAGTGAAGGTAGGTAATTACACCGTTGCTTTCGAACCTAAAGAGCGCACCCAAGATCTTATACTGGAAATCAAAAATGGCATGCCTCATTTCACCAGTAACATGACTGCTAGCTTAATGCAAATGCAGACTGGCGACATTCAGGAGTTTGCAGCCGACTCTGCCCATAAATTATTCAATGGCGTACTATATAGCATTGAAGATTTAAGAATGGTGTACACTAACTATTTAGAAAGCGCTGTTGTTGAACCAGTCTCTGTAGAAGGCAATAATGGTGGAGGATTACCTGATGCTATAAAGTTTGTAGCGGAGTTAGGCGATGAGCAAAAAGTTTTTTATGTGTTTGGCAAGAAAGACGTTCTCGGCCAGACCTATACAGAAGAGTTAGGCGGTGTTAAATTTGCGCTTAGTTATGGTAGTAAAAACATACACATTCCATTTAAGTTGCACCTTAATCGCTTTGAGTTAGAACGCTACCCCGGTAGTGAAAGCCCAAGTTCGTATGCCAGCGAGGTTACATTGTTGGATGAACGCACCGGTTTAAAAGAGGACAGACGTATCTATATGAACAACATACTAAACTACAAAGGCTTCCGCTTTTTTCAATCGTCGTACGATATGGATGAGAAAGGAACGGTTCTTTCGGTTAATCGCGACTTATGGGGAACCTGGTTAACCTATGCTGGTTATTTCCTTTTAACACTAGGCATGTTTATCTCTTTAGCTGCTCCAAATACCCGCTTCCGCTATTTGGTAAAACGCACCGGAGAAATCTACCAAGAGAAGAAGAAGTATTTAGCCATTGGATTATTATTTATTGCATTGCCATCCATGGCACAAGATTTAAAACCAAATGTTGAGGTTAGTCCCGAAGCTGCTAGTGCCTTTGGTAATTTATGGGTGCAGGATAATGGCGGACGCATGAAACCACTCAATACGCTTAACAGCGAGGTAGTACGTAAACTGGTAAAACACCATACGTTCAGAGGCATGAGTGCTGACCAGATGGTGCTGGGTATTATGATCGACCCAAACTATTGGCAAACTGTGCCGCTTATCACTGTTAAGCACGACGAATTAAGATCGATTCTTCAATTACGTGAAAAGAAATCATCGTTCCGAAACTTCTTCTCACCTGATGGTAAATATAAAATACGTCAACTGGTAGAAAATTCATACCGTAAACGTCCGGCTTATCGCAATAAACTAGAGCAAGAAGCTGTAAAAGTAGATGAGCAGGTAAATGTGTTTTACATGGCTCAGATGGGTAATTTTATGCGCCTCTTTCCAAAGCCAAACGACGATCAGAACAAATGGTTAACACCTGGTGAGAAGGTCACCGGTTTACCACAGGAAGATAGTTTATTCGTAGCTAATATCTTCAACATGTATCTGGATGCACTAGGCAAAAATGATGTTGCTAATGAGCAAAGTTACGTTCAGGCCATTGCTGCCTATCAAAAGAAATACGGACAAGACATATTACCATCGGAATACAAGAAAAGCATTGAAATATTTTACAATGAGAGCAGCCTCTTTATGTCGCTAATGCCCTACTTTCTTGTTCTTGGTATTATTTTATTATTCCTTCAACTAACTCGACTGGTAAAACCAAAACTTCAATTTAGATGGCCCTTACGTATTGGTTTAGGTTTAGTAATAATTGCCTTTGTGCTTTATACAATTGGATTAGCCATTCGCTGGTATATTTCGGGACATGCACCTTGGAGTAATGGTTACGAATCGATGTTATACATTGGTTGGACTACTTTGTTAGCGGGTCTGTTATTTAGTAAGCATAGTCCTATTGCTTTATCGGTTACTTCATTTTTTGCAGGCATCATATTGATGGTAGCTCACTTGAGTTGGATGAATCCTGAAATTACCAACCTGGTTCCTGTACTAAAATCCTATTGGTTAACCATTCATGTTGCCATTATTGTAGCCAGTTATGGTTTCTTAGGTTTAGGTTTCTTACTTGGATTCCTTAATCTGATATTAGCTGGTGCCAAAACCAAAAGCAACAAAAAAGCTTTCTCACTAACCATCGAAGAATTATCAGGCATTAGTGAAATGACCATGACCGTAGGCTTATACCTACTTACAGTTGGTGCTTTTCTTGGTGGCGTTTGGGCCAACGAGTCTTGGGGGCGTTACTGGGGCTGGGATCCAAAAGAAACCTGGTCGGCAGTTACTATTCTGGTTTATGCCTTTGTGCTTCACATGCGTTTTATTCCTGGCATGAAGAGTATAACCACCTTTAACTTTTGGTCGGTGATAAGTTTTGCATCGGTAATAATGACCTACTTAGGAGTAAACTATTACTTGGCTGGTATGCACTCATATGCAAAGGGTGATCCTGTTCCTGTACCTAGTTTTGTTTATTACACTATAGCTGTAATCGCAGTTGTTAGTTTCTATGCCTTCTTCAATGAGAAGAAATTGGCGCAAGCTGAGCAGCCAGATAAAGAAAAATAATTACTATTATAAGTATATGATAGACCGACAAATGCAGTATTTGTCGGTCTTTTTTTGATTTTTTTCTAAACAAAACTAAAGAAGGTGTTGTTTAGGATTCATAACAAATAATTAAACCAACAAAATGGCAAAAATAACGTTTAAAGGATCTCCGGTTGCAACAGCTGGCGATTTACCAAGAGTAGGTGCTGAGGCTCCGGAATTTTCTTTAGTAAAAACTGATCTTAGCGAAGTTTCATTGGCTGATTACAAAGGTCAGAAAGTAGTATTAAATATCTTCCCTAGTGTTGACACTGGTGTTTGTGCTGCTTCGGTTCGTCGTTTTAACGACGAAGCATCTAAAAAAGAGAATACAGCAGTATTGTGTGTTTCAAAAGATTTACCTTTTGCACATGCACGTTTTTGTGGCGCTGAAGGATTAGATAAAGTTGTTTCTTTATCGGAATACAAAGACGAAGTTTTCAGTCAGAATTATGGTGTAAAAATGATTGATGGCCCACTTAACGGACTTCTTTCACGTGCTGTAGTGGTAGTTGATGAGCAAGGAAAAGTTTTACATAGCGAGCAGGTTGACGATATCGTTAACGAGCCTGACTACGAAGCTGCTTTAAAAGTACTTTAATCTGTAGTAATAATAGTAAGTTTTAATCTTCAAATAGGGTGTTCAGCAATGAACACCCTATTTTGATTTTATTTAAAAGTTAATCTTATCCTCACAAATTTTATAACACGAGATGCTAACTTAAGTTACTATAACCGACTTTATCTAGTTTCTATTTTAACTACGCCATTACTCCCTCTTGTTCCATATAACACTATCAATTCATCGTCAGGTTTTATAACTTCAATACTGGAAACTTCTTGATTGATGATATTGTTTATATCCGCAATCATAGCAGGTTTATTATTGATGTATATTAATGGAAATTCCCAATGATTCGTTTTTTCAGTTATATTCAATTCTGCTTTAACTTTCTTCTCAACTTGAAGATAAAAATCGGATACAACAGCATCTTTGTCTAAAAACTGATCAATGTGAATACTTGTCATTCCCCATCTATATCCACCAGACGGTAATGCATTAAAAAATTCAGCATGAAGCTTCTTCGAATCCACAGTTCTGCTAACGATATCTAAAATAGATACAACCACTTTGCAATCAGCACTTCTTTCCGCGTGAGGCGACCAGAAACTCAATACTTTATAAGTATCTCTTGTGGCAAGCTCGAAGAAAACATAACTGCCATCAATCCCTCCATATTTATCATCATGCAAATCCATTAGTCCACACTCTAATAACGAATCCAATAAACTTTGCGCTATATTTTTAGGCAAACTGGTATTGGAAACTATCGGATTATCGTTAGATGTATGGATTTTATACTCAGACGAAACAGTTTCATTATAGCTAAGAGTAAATACCGTATGGGTTTGCCAAATTCTAATGTTTATTGAATCTGATGATGATCGCAAATCCTTCAGACTTAACGTTCTCAAGTTTTTCGGCAATCTTTCAACAAACGAATGAACAAGCTTATTTTCAGGCAAATCAATTTTCTTTTGTCCATTCAAAGGGTTTAAGAAAAGAACAATAAATAATAGAATAATGTACTGTTTCATAAATGTTTAATTTTGATACTATTGAGCACCCTCTCTAAAAAAGGCTTCTTCTTTAATATTTATTAAACGATTACTCACAATCTCCTTCAAACGAAGTGTGTATAACTCATTGCCTTTTTTCGAATCCAAAGTGTCGGGCAGTCTGGTTAAAAACTGTTCGTATAATTCTTGCGCCTTAAGATCATTCTCGAGGTAATAATCGTAAATAGCCGCTTGATTGTAGATATATTGCACGTTGGAAGGTGAATACTGATAAGCAGAATCGTAATAGGCAATTGCCTTTGTGTAATTTCCTGAGTCTTCATGCATCATAGCCAGCTTGGTGTGGATTTTCTCCATCAAACCGGGCGATGGCGCCAATAAATAAGCAGCCTTCTCCAAATATGGCTTACCACGCATAGGCATATTGCTTTGACCTAATGCTGCGCCAAGAAAGAAACACACTTCTACATCATCGTCTTTTAAGTCGTAAGCGGCATATAAATAATTAATGGCATTTTCGTAATTCTCCATCCGGTGATAGGCCATGCCAATGTGCTTTTTGGTCAGCAGTGAGCTATCGCCACGAGTTTCCATGCGCTTAAAAAGCTTAACGGAATTACCATTTGATCTGGCCTTAAAACTTGCCAAACCAGCCATACTCACAAAACGTTTGGTATAGCCCAAGGTATCGACAAAATGCATACTCACATCAAAACTCTCTTTGTACTGTTTTTTTTCGTAATGCAATTGAGCCAAGCGATAACCCACCTTTTGATTTGTTGGGTATTGTTTAAGTAATTTGTTGTATATATCAATCGCCATTAATGGTTCCGATGCCTTCTGAAAAGTCTCGGCCAACAACATATTCACATTAAGATTCAATGAGTCTTGCTCGCGATAAGCTAACAATGCATTAATGGTATTATCATAATTGCTATTGAAATTCTGAATTTGAGCATAACGCATCAAATTACCCAAATGCATCGACTCATCTTGAAAACGATCTTCACAAATGGGTAATGCTTCGGCATACTGCCCGCTTGTAAAATACACTTTTGAAAGTAGATCTTTTAAAAGGTTTGAATTCGTATGGTCTGCAGATAATAAACACTGAATTGCCAAATCTGATCGACCCGATTGAAAGTAGGCCGATGCCAACAAATACTGTTGATCTTCATTTCGATCAACATTCGGTTCCAACTGAGATATAACTTCGGAATAACGTTCTTGAGAGAACATTAGGCTTAAATTTTCCTGAGCAAAGAGGGTGCACGAAAACATTAAAGCAGCACCAATAAAAAGTAGCTTTTTCATTTTAATGATAATAAGTTAGGCCTAAAGTGATATCAAAATCACAATGAAATTAAGCTTTTTAGTTCAATAACCAAGCTTTTGTAGTGCGACTTTTTAATCAAGTAATCAAACTTGTGTGATAATTGAGACACCACCTTATTGTTATATTGAAGGCAATGCCTGAAATATCTAATTAACCTTAAAATAACAAGCATTAGCAGATATAAATATTAAACATTCTAAATTACAGACTAATGCAATGAAGTGCGATAAACATATAAATTCTAAAATTTAACATTGAAAATGTAGACATTGGTTTTAAAAATTACTATTTTAGTTAATACAAACCTCAGACTCATGAAAAAAAACATTACTTACAAAATTCTTCCACAAATAAATATTGTCGTCGAATACTTCAGTGGCCCAATTCATATCTCTGATATGATAGCGCACAAAAAAGACATTATCAAAAACATTGAATTCTATCCTAACATCAACTTTATAGCTGATTTAAGAGATTCACAACTTCTGTATACAAAACAAGAGCTTTCGGAATACGTAGGTTTTATCAAGGAAGAGAAGAAGCTCAACACGCATCGAAAAACAGCCATTCTAACCAGTACTCCACAGCAAGTGGCACAATCAACCATTTATGAATCTCTCACAAAAGATTTGCCAATAAGGTTCAAAATTTTCAGCACTCTGCAGGCTACTCTTGAATGGGTAAGTGTAAAGAAAGGATTAGAATTTTCAATGATAGAAGGTACCATACTTAAATTGAAAAATGAAAGCTCAGTCCGTAGTCACTATTCAAAAGTCTTGCAACGACAGTAAATCATTTTACACACCTATCAAATTTATTCGAAATATTAAAGTGCAAATGGTATTACTTGCACTTTTTATATAGAAGTTAATGAGCATTTGATTGATAAAATCAACGAATCCATAGATTAGTTTTTCATGATTATACTTGTCTTTATTTATTTGATGCATCAATCAATAAATGGAACTTATGAAAACTGTCAATCAGAGTATAATAAGAATAGGCTTACCTTTTGCCATGCTATTTATTAGCCTAAGCTGGTGTTCGTGTCAAAAAACCAATACTGATTCAATAGTTGATGAAGAGGAGGAACTAGTACCCGATCTACCCTATACCATTGTGGGCACTAATCAAAGCCTTTTTTTCAACAATACTTCAGAAATAACAGAACCACAAAGCGGTGACGCTTTTTTTGGGCAGAATGCTAACTATCAAGGTCTGGCGCAACATTACCGCGATAATGGAGATGGAACGATTTCTGATTTAAATACGGGTTTAATGTGGCAACAAGATCCGGGTGAAAAAGTAACATATGATGATGCCTTGGCAGGAGCTAATGATATTAATCTTGGAGGCTACAACGATTGGCGCTTGCCAAGTATTAAAGAACTGTACTCGCTAATGCAATTTAATGGCACAGATCCAAGTGCCTATGATGCCAGCACTACCAATAGTATTGTTCCTTTTATCAACGATGAATATTTTAATTTCACGTATGGCGATCCTGATGCTGGTGATCGAATCATAGATTCGCAATATGCCACCAGTAATATTGATGTGGGTGATTCAAATTTTGGAGGCGGAAACTTAATGTTTGGCGTTAACTTTGCCGACGGAAGGATCAAAGGATATCCAACAGGAGCAAGACCGGGACAAACAACAGGCAAGCTATTTTGTGTGCTGTATGTACGAGGTAACACAAACTATGGCGTCAACGATTTTGTAGATAATGGCGATGGAACGATAAGCGATAGGGCAACTGGTTTGATGTGGATGATGAATGACAATGCCGAAGGTGTGACTTGGGAATCAGCATTAAGCTATGCCGAAAACCTCGAATTGGCAGGTCATGATGATTGGCGATTGCCCGATGCCAAAGAATTACAAAGTATACTGGATTACACAAGAGCTCCCGGTACAACCAATTCGGCAGCCATACATCCGCTTTTTAAGGCATCAGAAATTATTAATGAGGATGGCCAGGATGATTATGCCTATTATTGGAGTAGCACCACCCATATGAATCATAAAAATGGGGGTCAAAATGCAGTTTACTTTAGCTTTGGCAGGGCGCTCGGTTACTTTAACGGACAATGGATGGATGTACACGGAGCTGGCGCACAAAGAAGTGATCCTAAAAGTGGTGATGCCAACGATTGGCCCTATGGCCACGGTCCGCAAGGTGACGCCATTCGCATTCTTAACTTCGTTCGTTGCGTAAGAACCGTAAAATAAATTTATATTTACTTTCAACGGATATAGCTTTGACTGCATCGCAAGTCCATTTAAACAACAATCTGGTGAGAAAATTAAAAAACAAATACTTACTATTAATCATCTACTCTTTTATTTGGGGCATCGTTTTTTATTCTCCGGTATTATTTATTAATGATGACAGTAGGTATTGGAACCGTTTACTCTTTGAGTGGCTGCGAATCATTCCCTTTTTCGTTCTTTTTTTAATTAATGCACTACTATTAACACCTCGGTATTTTAAGAAGAAAAGCTACCATCTATATCTAATTTTTATACTTTTATTTACCATCATAACCGCTGGTGTTTCCAGCTCTGAAACACTATCACACCTAAGCGTTTTTGGTATTGAAGCAAAGGGACCAATTGGGCCAGCACAAGGCCAACATCGGCCTTATGGAATGGATAGACCCGACAGGCCAAACAATGACTTAAGACCACCAAGACCTGAAAGGCGTAATGTGCAAAAACCACCTTCCGGACGTCCGGTGGGTGTTAGAATGGTTAATAATTTCATAACAGCCTTGTTGATGCTTGGCTTCTACAATGCCGTTTTTGCAGTTGTTAAACTCTCGAAAGAAGAACAGCAACGAACGGAAATGGAGAAACAGCAATTAAAAACTGAACTTGATTTTCTGAAGCATCAAATCAGTCCGCATTTCTTCATGAACACCTTAAATAATATTCATGCCTTAATTGATATAAATAGTGAAGATGCTAAAAGTTCCATCATTCGTTTATCACGCATGATGCGTTACCTTCTATACGAATCGGATAATGGCAATACCAGCTTGTCCAAAGAAATAGAATTCACAAAGAGCTTTCTGGATCTGATGCGTATTCGATTTTCGGATGATAAAGTGAAGATAAGTGCCAATTATCCTGAATCATTTGTTGATATGCCAATTCCTGCATTTCTCTTTGTTTCATATATCGAAAATGCCTTTAAACACGGGATAAATCCTAAGGGGCAATCGTTTATTAATCTTGAATTTAAATTACTTAATAATGCTCATTTAAGCTTTAAAATTACCAACAGTAATTTTCCAATTCATCAACCCAAAGAAATTCAGGCATCTGGTGTAGGCTTGGTAAATTCGCTGCAGAGGCTTAAATTACTTTACGATTCAAATTTTAGTTTAAATGAAGAATCAAATGATGATGTATACAGTGTTAATTTAATTATTCCTCTCGATGCAACTGAAAAGTCTGGTAATTGATGATGAACCTTTGGCTCTAAAACAAATTTGTGCCTATGTAGAAAAAACATCTTTTCTACAACTACAGAGCGCATGTGCCAATGCCTTTGAGGCGATTGAATACTTACATTCTAATGAGGTTGATGTAATATTTGTCGACATCAACATGCCCGAACTAAATGGTGTTGAAATGGTAAAATCGCTAAAGGATGCACCGATGGTAATTTTTACCACTGCCCATTCGGAATATGCCATAGAAGGGTTTAGGGTAAATGCCATTGATTACCTATTAAAACCCATAGGATATCCCGACTTCCTGAAGGCAGCAAACAAAGCATTACAACACTATCAATTGGTGCATAGTAGTCAGGATGAAGTAAAGACAGACAATGATTTTCTCTTTATAAAATCAGAATATAAGATTATGCGCATCAAACTTCAGGACATAACATATGTGGAAAGCATGCGCGAATATGTTCGCATTCATTTGCGTGGTGAGAAACCTATTATGACTCTTCTTAGTATGAAGAAACTGGAATCGCGTCTGCCAGAATCAAACTTTATGCGGGTGCATCGATCATACATTGTCAACTTAAATCAAGTAGGCACCATCGAGCGTAACCGCATCGTTTTTGACAGAGACACCTACATACCGGTAAGCGACCAATACAAAGAACGCTTTCAGGAATACGTTAATAAGAATTTTCTATAAAAAAAGCCGAAACAAAAATGCTTCGGCTTTATATTATTTAATCCGACAACTACTTCAACAACTTATCCATTTGAGCTGCCTTATCTTTTTGTTCCAATCGTAGGTAGCAGTTTTTTAGGTATTTGATGTACGATTTATTTTCCGGCTCCATTTCACGAAGCTTTTCAAAATAGCCACGAGCCGTTCTGAAATCAGCAGATACCTTTTTTAAGTCACGACGCAGATAAGCATAAGTAGTGGCATTCTTTTTCTTGTTGTACTTAGCCATTTCATACTTATAGCGCTTATCAGCGAGCTCATAGAAATATTTGCCGCCCCACTCCAATGCCTCCTTATAGTCTGGATTAGCTTTAATCAAGTCCTTACTTACCTTTTTAGCTTTAGTTGATTGATCTTCTTCAGCTAATGCTTTTACATAAGCAAACGTTGTTTCCTTTGTCAATTCGTCATCTTTGGCAGCTTCGTATAAAGAAACCACTTCAGCGTTATTACCCAATTCAGCATTCAAGGCAACTTGGCGCTCAAGCTGACGCTGCATCACTTTAGTATCTTTAACTTCATATTTATTCCAAAGAGCTAACTCATCTTCAAGCTTACCACCCTTTTGCAAGCCTTGCGCATATTCCAGTAATAAATCATCATCCTGATTCTTATCTAGCAATTTTGCATACAAAGTTTTGGCTTCTCCAAACTTATCCGTTTCTAAACTTGCCTTTGCCAACTTAGCATATACAGCATCACTGACTTCCGCTTGATTTGCCTCTGCTAAGTTTACATATTCGGTATAAAGTTGATAGGCTTTTTCAAAATCACCTAGATCAAATGCGGCATCCGCTCCATTTTGAATTCCGGGTAATTTGGCCAAAGGATTACAGGCGAACAGGGTTACTGCCAATATAATGGTTAAAAGGACTCTTAGATTTTTCATTATTATAGTTTTCATTAAGTGCCTAAAGATACAACAAATGCTTATTTGACCAATTGAATCGTGAGTTTGCTATCAAATTGAACGCTGTTGAAAATATTTTAGGATTGATAATCACACACCTAGCAAATCCTTATGAATATTTAGTTCGGTATGAATTTGAAATAATAAATATTGTCCTATTTTTGCATCCGCATTAATAAAAACAATGCATATAAGCAATACGGGTGTAGCTCAGTTGGTAGAGCACTGGTCTCCAAAACCAGGTGTCGGGAGTTCGAGCCTCTCCTCCCGTGCAAGATCCTGACTACGGTCGGGATTTTTTGTACGCTACAAATAAGATAGTGTATGAATGTGAAAAGTTCTTATATTTGATGAATTCATATTGGAGAGGTGACAGAGTGCCGTCCCGATAGCTATCGGGAGTGCATGATGAAAACTCAACAAGAAACCATTTAGAGTGTAAAAGTACATTGTAAAAAACCATACTGGAGAGGTGACAGAGTGGCCGATTGTGCATGCCTGGAAAGCATGTGTACGGGTAACCGTACCGGGAGTTCGAATCTCCCTCTCTCCGCACATTACCCGCTATACTTTTATTAAAATTATAGTGGGTTTGTTATACACTCTCTTTTTTTTAGAATCTGACCTCCCTAAGTATTCGATTGTAACTCACGAAGTATTTTTCCAATATCAAAAGGCTTCTGAAAATACCCTAATATAGTTTTATCCTTAAGTGCTTTGTTAATGTCGGGTGATAGATTATAACCACTTAAAATATAATATTGAGCATTGGCTTTAATCTTCTTGGCCTCATTTATAAACTCTAGTCCATCCATATGAGGCATTTTCATATCACTAAATACGACATCGATTTCAGGATGATCAGTCATATGTTGCAAAGCTATTGGACCCGACAAGGCGGTGTAGACATTAAAGTGCTTCTTCATATGAATCTCAAACAACTGAAGGTTGATGGGTTCATCATCCACATAGAGAAGTGTGTTTTTCATTTTAAGAGCTTAGTTTGGTTAATTCTTACTTAAAGGTAAGCTAATTATTGCACTTGTTCCAACTCCTTCCTCAGATTGGTACTTAATTTTACCCCTATGCTCTTTTATAATGGCGTATACCAAGCTCAAACCCAAACCAGTACCTTCACCTGCAGGTTTGGTTGTAAAAAACGGATCCATGATTTTAGGTAAATTTTCTTGTGAAATGCCACATCCATTATCACTTATTACCACCTCAATTTTATCGGCCTTTACTTCAGTTTTAATGATTATCTCACCATCCTTATCAATGGATTGAATGGCATTAGTAAGCACATTTAAGAAAAGCTGATGGATTTTACCTTCGTTACATGATACTTCAACTCCGGATGAACTATAATTTTTTTCAACTTTCACCCTATATCTCAAGCTACTACCTAGTATAACCAAACAGTTATCGATAATTTTATGAACGTCACAATCATTTATATCATCATCATTCTGCCTGTTGAAATGGTTTAAACTTTGAATAATTTCAATGGCTCTTTTGACACCTTCATCAATATTATCAAGTAAGCTAGCAAGCTCCTTAGAATTATTTGCATTTGAAGTCATTCTAATGGCCGATGCGCTGCCTTTAATAAAATTTAATGGATTATTAAGTTCATGTGCCACACCAGCTGTTAATACACCCATTGATGCCATCTTTTCCGATTGAATTAATTGTGCTTGTGCTTCTTTTAATTGGTGCATAGCATGCTCTAATTCATCCTTTTTAGCTGACAGGGCCTCGTTAGTAGCAATTAATTCTTCATTTAAACTAAGTGTTTCTTCATTACTTAGCTTTAATTGCTCATTCAAACCTTTTTGTTTCTGATGACTTTCATTGACCTCATCATAAGCACGTTCAATATAAGTTTGTGCTTGCGCTAATTTTTTATTGGCCTCTTCCAACTCCTTACTTCGCTTAGCTTTCGTTAAAGCTTTTTCCAATTCGGTATTACTTTGGGATAAGGCCTCGCGCATTTTTATTTGCTCATCTAATTGTTGACGCATTAAAATGGTATAGACAATTCCCCACCAAAACATCGGTTCCAGCACTCTCAAGTAGTCTTCAATAATATCCCAACTCCGGGTAATATTTCCCCACTCGAGAAAATTACTCAAACTAAAAAACACAATTAGAACAAATAGAATTAGTAATAAAAAGCGTGTCCCCGGATTAAAAAAGCGCTTCCTTCCAATAAAAACAACGATTAAGGCAAGAAGACCCGCAAGCAATCCAATCAGGTCTATAATTCCAACTAAACTCATACGGCATCACGTTTAAGTTTGAAAACCATGATGCTCCAAATAGCTAACAATATGCTACTGCTGGCATAACAAATATGCTCAATCACATTAAGAAGATCGGGTAAAATAAAACCTTCTAAGATCGTTAACACCCAACCAATAACCAGTAGCAAATAACCAGTCATCAGCAAGCGAGAGAAAGGAATTACTCTGAGCTGATCTCTTCTTAAAAAAAGAAAAATCAACACCCCTAAACTTATTAATAATCTGATTATTTCAACTTCCTGAATCATTTATATTATTTTCACTTAAGTTATTGTACTAAATATAGTAATATTTTTCGTTGGTATCATAAAGCTATTCGCCATATTAATTTACCCATAATGGTTGTTTGCTCTAACCGCATACCATTTGTTGTGTTGTATTGCTGATTAACTACAAAATAAAAGAAACTACCAATTTTTGGAATCCAGTTAATCCGATAGTTAATTAACATGTAATCACTTAGGTTATTCCATTGGGCAAATATACTCGTATGCATTTTAGGATTAAACGCATACTGAACCCTGGCACCCAATTCGTCGGTTACAAAATAGTCTTGAGGTAGATCAAGGTAATTACGTTGCCAATCTAATTCAAAATTCAAATGCTTGTTTAAATTAAGATAGCTTGTTAAATCCCATTCGTAACGCTTGCCAGTATAAAAATCGCCAACATCAATTATGGCATCCAATGCAATTCGTCTTCCTCGAAATGAGAAAAACTCCAAGACATAACGATTACCCCAGTAGGTTCCGGCCGGAATAAAAACAGAATCAACTAAATCAAATCCTTCATCCGGTTTGTCCATTTGATGAACAATATTGAATTCAAGTATATCACCACTTCGAGCCACAAAACCAAGTGGCCGCCATTCGTATTCCATTGATTCTGCCTTACCAGATTGTGGGTGCAGATACAAATTAAAATCAAGAGGTTTGAGGTTGTAATTACGAACAAAAGGCGTTTGCTTAAAACGTGGATTAAACTGCAACTCAGTAGAAAGTTTATGGTAATTTCTACGCTTAAGAAAACCCATTTCCGGATTAAAATTTTGCTGAACTGATGTAAATGACAAATCGTACTCCACAATATCGTTGGGATAACTTAAGGCAAGATGGTACGAAAGGTTGTCTTTATTCGAAATTTCTATGTCATCATATTCGGTTTCGGTTCCAGCCATTGTGGCTGTTAAAATAAGGTTCTTATTTGTCCACAAATTGGATGTTGAATAGATGAAGTCAGCACCGTAAGTTCGATTGTATCCTTTTTCTGAGAACTTCTGCATGGCTGTGATACCAATGCTCGATTGCTCAAATAAATCTTGCTTAACACGAATAAGTGAAAAATTAGTTGATGGAAGAGAATCTAGACTATTTGTTTGAATGGACATTAGTCCAACATTGGTTCCTTTTAGTTTACCAAATAAACGTACCCCTCCAATGATGGGCACTTCTCTGTTTTGCTCAATACCAATACGCCTAGAATAGAACAATTCCGTTGGCCCAACTTCTGAACGATAGTTGTTCTTACCTTCCAAAAAAAATTGTCGTTTCTCAGGGTAAAACAAGGAAAACCGGGTGAGATTAATTTGTTGCCTATCGGATTCAACTTGCGCAAAATCAGTATTCGCTGAAAAGTTTAATTTCAAAGTAGGTGTAATGTCTAAATTCAGTTCGCCACCAACCTTTAGCTTAGTTTCACTCTCACTTTCATTAAATTCAACGCCCGATAATAAATAGGGCATCAGTTCAATTTTTGTGCCTTGCTTAATGTCCTTTAAGCCTGTTAATGTTCCAGCTTGTGAAATTCTTTCCAAATCAAAATTTCTCGTCCACCCTTGCCATAATACTTGTTCGTTTTTACGGCGAATATTACGTTCGAAGTTGATGCCCCATACCTGCGTTACCTCACCTTTAAATTTTAGTGTGCTAAAGGGAATTACAAACTCAGCAAACCAGCCTTCGTCTGTTATAGATGTTGCTACGTCCCACACCCCATTCCAATCCTTATTAAAATCCTGTCCTTCATCACCCACCCACACATCAGCCATGGCGCCATTAGGGTTGGTTACAAACAAGTAACCATTCCGATTATCATTAAATGGGCTTACGATAATTTCAAAATTATCATCACTTCGCCAGCTGAAATCGCGTTGCATTTGCCGGGCAATTATTTTTGAAGCATCACTATCGTAACACCAAACTCCCACATATAGATTAACATCTGAGAACACAATTGCAACCTTTGTAAGCTCCGTAGCAAGTTCACCTTCTTTCTGTTCTCTTTGTGTGAAATTATCAATGGCTAATGCCTGTGTCCAACAAGCTTCATTTAGTTTACCGTCTAATGTAATTTTCTCATCAACAGGGTAGGCTACGAGATGATCTACATTTGCTTCTTGAGCCACCAAATGGCCTATAAAAAGAAGGAATATGAATGTACTAGTGAGTCTCATAACGACACTTTGAAAACATTTATAAGAACTTATAAGTTATTAATTAATATAGCTATTACAAAATCGTATTAATTTATTTCACTGAAAATCATAACCATCCGACACCGATTTGAAGAACAAAACATTGCATTTGTAAGGATTTTCATACATGAACGACCAATCAATCAAATAATTTAAACACACATTATGAATCGATTATTACTAAGTTTAACTATTGTGCTAATAGGAATTACTGGTACAAAAGCACAAGAATCATTTTACGATATTAAAGTAAACACGCTGGAAGGTGAAGCATATACCCTCAGCGAATTAAAGGGTAAGAAAATAATGGTTGTTAATACGGCCAGTAAATGCAAGTATACCAAGCAGTACGAAATGCTTGAATTGCTCTACAAAAAATATGAGCAACAAGGATTTATTGTCCTGGCATTTCCTTCAGAAAGTTTTGGAGATACCGAGTTTGAAGATGATGAAGAAATTCGAACTTTTTGTACCAAACACTATGATATAACCTTTCCAATCTTTGAAAAAGTTGAGATATCAAAAAGTGAAATGCACCCAATTTATCAGTGGCTAACACAAAAAAGCAAAAATGGCAAACAGGACAGTAAGGTGAAGTGGAATTTCCAGAAGTACTTGATTGATGAAAATGGACAACTAGTTGATGTACTATCACCGGGCAAGAAACCCTACAATAAAGATGTTATTGAATGGATCGAAAGTTAGTGTGAAAGCCTCCCTCTTGGAGGCTTTTTTATTCTATCTGAGCCAAAGGTATTTTATCATACACCAACTTTACGTCATCAATTATTATAATACTGCCAATTGCGCCCCATTATAACTTAACGAAGATATCTGTAAAGACGAATGCTGGCAATAGATCACTATCCATGCTTACAATTTTACTGCCAAAATATAAATAATATAATAGCTACAACAATGCCAATGCTTGATAGCACTATTCCTCTTTTAAACAATCTGGTATTTGGTTTATACATCCAAAATGAAGAGATGGCCAAAAAAAGTAAGAGAATACCATAAACCGTCGCGAACCAGTGTAGTACCTCGCGGCTAATGGCCTTATGCATGAAATTCATTTTATCAATTAAATATGGATATTCCATAAGCGTATAACGAACTTCACCAGTCAGCTTATTATAAGTGCCTTCATCAAAAGCTATGGTCTCTTTTGTTTCATTAGTAAACCTTAAGTGGCGAATATCCAACTTATCGCTTAATTCAGATCGTTTTAAGTTGGCTTCAAGTTTAAGGGCATAGTTGTTCTCTACCTTAAAAACATCCGTATCACGATATATTAATACAATGCCACTAATGCTAAAAACAATGGTAATACCAACGGTTAAAAATCCAATATCTCGATGTAATTGTCGAATGACTTTCTGAATTGAACGCTTCGACCTTGCTTCTTTCTGCTTCATATATAACTATTCTGTTTAGATGGTGAATTTAATGAAACTTTAAAAAAGAGATATAAAAAAGCCTGACACTAAACGTATCAGGCTTTCTTACTGTACCCAGAGCCGGGATCGAACCGGCACGATATTGCTATCACTGGTGTTTGAGACCAGCGCGTCTACCAATTCCGCCATCTGGGCAAAACACTCTATTGAGCTTTTTTGCGGTTGCGAAGATAAGTCAAATCGCGTGTTCTGCAAAAAAAATCTGATAAAATGTTTTAATTTCTTAACTACACCTTTTCAAGTGCTTCTTTCTTAGCATCTATCCTTTTTACAACGATTCCATATATAATAAGAGAGATAGCAGATATTGTTGCCACTCCTACGAAGAAGAACCATATATAATGAGCATTGTCGTATGCTGTTAATTTCTGAGTCTCAGTTAAAGTCAATGGATCAGGACAAAACTTCTCCAATAGAAATCCTGAAGAAATAAATCCAAACAACGATGAAAAAAACGAATGCAAATGGCTAAAACCAAGATAAAGTCCCTCTTCCCCCTTGGGTGCTTGCAACGAGAAATATTCCAAGAATCGAGGCGAAATGAAAGACTCTGCCAAGCCTTGAAATGCAATGCCTATAATCATCATTAAAGCAATAGGATGCATCACCATAAATCCAAGGTTAATGTCATCAACATTAATCATATTTCCAGAAGCCATTGCTAAAGCAGATATTGGCATAATAAACATACCTATGGTCATCGAGAATAAGGCACTTCGTTTTCTTAACCAAGCTGTTATAGGCCCTACTGTTAAAAATACAATTAAAGGATTTACATTGGCATACCATGACGGAGAAGCTTCCTCTCCTGCCATTCGCAATACATATTTAGGCATGGTAGCATATAATTGATGTTGGACCATCCAGAACCCTGTGATAATGACAATCAGAATAATTAATCGTGCATTTAGACAAACACGTACTAATGCACGCCATATTTCCCCAATCGACTTTCCTTCGCCACTTCTTACCGTAGGACGGAAGAATAAGAAAACGGCTATTAATGCCAGTAAAGTCATTCCAGCTGAGAAATAACTAATGTTAATTAAACCAACATTACCCATAGCCTCGCGTAATGGTTTAACAATTGTTTTTCCTGAGAAAGAACCAATATTTACGATGGTGTAAAAAATAGAAAAACCTGTAGCCCTGTTTGCTACAGAAGTCTCCTTAGCAACAGTCCCTGTTATTACAGATTTAATGAAGCTTCCTCCAATGATAATCAATGCCATAATAGGAAGTATAGCGTATTTACTATTTGACTCACGCAAGCCAGTAAACTCGGTTGAAAAACCATACTCAGCTAATCCTGCCGACTCAAGTAGAGTTGGTAAAACGCCCAATCCTGCATAACCAATACTCAAAAAGGCAAAAGCCATGATAAGCGATTTCTTAAAACCAATTTTATCAGCATAAGCACCTGCAAAGGTCGGTAAGAAATACAGAAGAGCACTAAACGAGCCAGCGATAGTTGCTGCTTCAACATCACTAAAAGCCAAAATTCGCGATAGATAAAGCGTGATTACAATAAAAACACCATAGTAAGCCGCGCGTTCAAGCAACTCGGCAAAGTTCGCTACCCAAAATGCATTGCTAAACCGTTTAAAAAATCCTACCTTCTCTTCCATGTTTATCTCTTTTCCTTATATATTATTCTTGTAATAGACATTTGCTGGCAAAAATAAGGAGATTACTCAGAGCTGCAACCTTTCAGCCCATTTTGGAATAATTTTAACATTTTCCACTTAGAGTTTATAAACTGCTACGTATTTTTGTACTATGATTCATGCAAGTAGAGGCATTGTCCTTAACCACATCAAATACAAGGAAAACAGCATAATTGTTAACATTTACACCGAAGAACTTGGTCGGCAAGCGTATGTTGTAAATCGGGTGCGAACATCAAAAAGCAAAGGAAATACAGTTTTGCTACAGCCTCTTACTTTGCTAGATATGCAGGTATACCATCGCCCAAAAGCTGAATTACATCGAATTAAAGACTTTAAGGTTGCACATCCACAAGTATCCATCCCCTTTCAGCAAGACAAGCGCACTATTGCCTTTTTTCTTACTGAGATGATGTACAAGGTACTGCGAGAGGAAGAAAAGAACGAAGCCTTATTTGCTTTTATCTATGAAGCCATCATGGTATTCGATGCAGATATAGACGGCAACCATAACTTTCATTTATTCTTTCTATTTCAATTAAGTCGCTTTTTAGGTTTTGGA
Organism: Carboxylicivirga fragile; assembly: GCA_025499625.1. GTDB lineage: Bacteria > Bacteroidota > Bacteroidia > Bacteroidales > Marinilabiliaceae > Carboxylicivirga > Carboxylicivirga fragile. The sequence continues at coordinate 52,094 of JAFMVD010000031.1, forward strand.
CCAGCTAGCAACGACTCCGTTCATAATTCACATTTCGATTTACTCAATGGAAATTTTATTAAGCAAGAACCTACTCATGGCTATTTTGTTCATGGCGATATATTAAAGTATTGGGAGCAACTATTTAAACTTCAAATATCAGACTTATCGCAACTACAAATGAGTAGCTCAGTTCGTAACGATATTTTAAATGCGCTCATCCTCTTTTATCAACTTCACCTCGATGGCCTGGGCGAATTTAAAACCCTAAGCGTATTACGACAGTTATACAATAATCCCGATCGTTAGCAGCCTGCGACAATGTATTGGTCAAATAATTGAGCGCGTTAGTTTAAAAAAGATCAAATAATCGAAAATAGAAGTCGATATTGTGCCACGGTTTCCTTAAATTTAATAATTAATAAGGACCATCACTATAGCACCAATTATGCAAATAAGTCCTAAGTACCATAACTTATCGTCAAGTTTTATTTCAACTTTGAATCCACTAATCAGTGAATATGACGCTATTAATTTGGCCGAAGGTTACACTGGTTTTCATTGCTCAAAGGCATTAATTGAACTCGTCAACAAACACTTACGCGAAGGACTAAATCAGTTTGCACCCTTTGAAGGAGAATTCGCACTGCGCGAAAAAATCGCAACTAAAACGGAGCACTTATACAGTCGTATTTATCAGCCAGAAACGGAAGTAACAATTACGGCAGGTGTAGCACAAGCTATGTTTACAGCCATTTCGGCCCTTGTTAAAGAAGGTGACGAAGTAATTGTTTTTGAACCGGCTAACGAATATTGCGTACCAGCCATTGAGATGAATGGCGGACAAGCTGTTTTTGTACCAATGAAAGAACCCGATTACCATATTGACTGGGAAGAGGTTCAGAAAATGATTAGCACAAAAACACGAATGATTATTATTAATACGCCTCATAGTCCTACTGGATGGGTTATGAGTGAGATTGATATGATTCGCTTACAACGCATCATCAACGGTACCAAAATAATCATCCTGAGTGAAGAAACCTTTGAACACATTGTGTTTGACGGCGAATCACACCAAAGTGTTTCACTTTACCCTAAGTTAGCTGATCGAAGCATTATTATTTCTTCATTTGGTGAAACCTACCATGTTACAGGATGGCAAATAGGTTATTGTCTGGCCCCCAAAGAAATTATGCGCGAATTTAGGCAAGTGCATCAAGTGATGATGCAAAGTGTTAATTCTCCTTTTCAATTGGCAATAGCCGAATACCTCGATAATAAAGAAGAATACCTGAATTTGAAGGCGTTTTATCAGAAGCGTCGTGATTATTTTCTAGAGCTAATGGAAGGATCAAAGCTCAAACCAATTATGGGGAAAGGTACCTTTTTCCAGCTCTTTAGTTTCAGTGCCATATCCGACGAGAAAGATAAGGACTTTGTCATTCGATTAATCAAAGAACATGGCGTCGCCGTTATGCCAATTAGTGCATTCTGCCACGAGAAAGTCAAGAAACAAATAATAAGAGTAAACTTTGCGAAGCCTGATGAATTATTGCAGGAGGCGGCTCTGAGATTTAAACAGCTTTAGTGTCGTACCTGCTAAGACAAAGCAATTAATCCATCTCAGCTTATACAAATCAAAGGCTCATCGACAAAAATCAATGAGCCTTCTTATATTATTCCTCAGGAATATAGGATAGTTTATCTTGATACCAGCCCAGCGAATTTTCAATCTTACGGGTAATCTTAATGGTTTTGGCCCATAACTCCTTCATACCTTCCACCTCTTCGAGTTGTTTGTTGGCTACATCAGTCATTGCACCATATTCAGTACGGTCTTTAAATCGTGATATAATCCACATCATTGGTCGATCAGAGCCCAAACCTCCTACATAGGTAGAAAATCCTAAATCAATATTATTATCCTGGTACAACTTAACCCAGTCTTTCATCAGTTGCTTTGCCTCCTTCATTTGGCCGGGCAGCACATACCAAGCCATTACATCAGTAAGCGGATAATCCAATGCTCCACGTGCACCTGAAGGTGATGTATAAGATAAGGACTCCACCCATGTCATTATGCATTCGGTCGAACCATGGTAATTGCCATTAAAAGCATCGAAGGTACGATCCCAGCCAGCTTTATCTTTCTGATAGTGTTGATCCCAATCGCTGAATAAGCTATCCAGCGAAGCAAAGCTCTTACCTACCGGATAATTGTAATAGAAATTGAATTCATCATCACTAAATATATACACAGGGTAAGGATAACTTTTTTCTTCAAGAAAAGCTCTAAAGCCCGTTACCGCTTCCTTATACTCAAGATACTTTGAGGGCTTTACCTCATCTACCACCACATAAAACTTACGTGTTTCCTTTTTATCCTGTGCATTAAGCAAAGTTGGCATACTTAAAAGTGCTGCCATACACCATAACAATAAAGATGTTTTCATAATCCTTGTGTTTTAGATTAAATAATACAAATAGGAATTTAAAGCCTGATTAAATTAATCTGCGATTCTGCCGGGGATTAACCATTGCCATAAGCAATATGATCGAGTTATCATTTTGCTATTCAACTGGATAAGATTCGTAAGATAAAGCTAAACACATGACAAAGTCAATCTTTCATGGCACTTTTATTATTGACTTCAATAAATTAATGCCTCGAGATAACGGCTATAGTACTAAAAAAGTAAGTCGACACTTATGAATGTTTTACAAATTGATTACTTTTGCAGCAACAAAACAAAGTCCCTTAGTTCCCCTGATAGCTATTAGGGGGGATAGAATGACTAGTTTTTTCAAAGTCCCTTAGTTCAACGGATAGAATAGCAGTTTCCTAAACTGTAGATATGGGTTCGATTCCCGTAGGGACTACTAAAAAGCCTGCAATCATTAGATGTGCAGGCTTTTTGTTGATATTAGCAAGATCGCTATAAAATTTTTACAGCTTAAAAAATTGGTTATTTAAGTTATTGAAGGGCTTTTTCTATTTTTGCATCTGCAAAAAGAGTTGTCATCACTACCGGATACTTAATATCAATAACTTTTTTCTTAATTTTCTTTGTTGACACTGTACCACTTGGACATAGACCTTGCTCTACTTCATGAATGTTATTTGAGGCTATTAACTCTCCGGTTTTACTGTATATCTCTAAAGTAAGATTGTATGTTAATTCTGTAGCCAACATCAATATATTAATAGATTTCGCATCAGATCGCCATTTTTTCATTATTACTAAAATTATAAATGTCAGCTTCCTGACTATTTAAATCTTTTGTGATAGTTTCTTTGGAGCTTGTGTAATTGGTTTTGATTTGTGAAATGGCATCGTTTGTTTCACAAATTTCCAGTCTAATTTGAAATGAAAAGATAAACGCCCAATTAATGGGATTTGTAGAAGAGAATTTTATAAATTCCGACTTTAGTCGGTTAATAGTGAAAAAGTATATTTGAAAAGTAAGAGCCTCCACGGTTTGAGTGAAAAATAATTAAGACGTTTTATTTTACACTCCTATTTTTACTCGAATATTTATCATTAATTTTACTCGAAAGATTCATAAAGCTAATGAATGGCCATTATCCATATTATTTTATCTTTAAACTAAATAAATGATACTCCCTCATAAAACAAAAACACTTTCACTAAGAACACTAATGCTAGTGTTACTTGGCACTTTATTTATCAACACGATATCGGCTATTCAAAATAAGAAGAGCAGTAAACCCGACTCACTCAAGAAAGTGAAAATTGCGGCTATTCCAATCATCAATTACAACCCTTCGCAAGGATTAGTGATTGGAGCCATGGGGCAAGGTTTTTATAAACTTAATGCTAAGGATACCATCTCACCTTCTTCATCGAGTGGTATTTTCGGTATGTACACCACGAATAAAACCTACTTTGTTTCTCTTTTTCAACGTTTGTATTTTAATGAAGATAAATGGCGCGGAATGTTTGCAGCCGGCTTTGGCCAAATGAACTTCCAGTTTTGGCAACAACTTCCCATCGAAGGAGGCACCTTTATTGATTTTAACACCAATGCAAGTTTTGCTTTAGCTCGTATGGAACGAAAAGTTTACAAAGAATTATACGTGGGTCTGGAAGGCGTCATCTCACGGGCAGAAACGGAATATGATATTCCTGATTTCTTTCCCGACAGTCTTAGGTACGATAAGCGTAACATGAATAATTTAGGATTACTTTTAAACTTTGATAAACGCGAACACCAAATGAACCCTTACTCGGGTTTTAATATCGCCTTCAAAAATAGCCTCTATGCCACATGGCTCAATAGTGGCAATGACTTTAACAAAACCGAACTGACCTACAATCATTACTACCAAATTAATAACGAACGTAACATTCTGGCTACTCGATTTAAAACAACAATAGCGTCAGGCGATGTTCCTTTTCAGGGACAAAGTGTTGTTGGGAAAGATGACATAAGAGGCTATACAGCTGGCAAGCATCGCAACAATCAGGTTTATGCATTACAGACAGAGTACCGTTGGCGATTTTATAAGAAATTTGGCATGGTTGGTTTTGCAGGCGTCGCAAGTGCCGTAAATAATATCAAAGATATTCCCAAAAGTGAATTTCTTCCTGGAGCAGGCCTTGGCTTTCGATTTTTAATGTTGCCTTCCGAACGAATTAACGTTGGATTTGATATTGCAAAAGGAAAAGATGATTGGGGTTTGTATTTTAGAATTGGTGAATCATTTGGAAGATAATTTCTCCATTAATTTTATGTGCATGCAAAAACTAAGCTTAAGTCAAATATACATTTACCCAATAAAATCGATGGGTGCAATTTCCCTTAAGGAATGTAAGTTGGATCGTTTTGGATTACTTCACGATAGACGCTGGATGGTGGTTGACACAGATGGCAACTTCCTGACCCAACGACAACATGCTGAAATGTGCCTATTTGAAGTTAATCAGCTTGACGATGGCTTACAGATATTACATAAAAAACAAAGTCATATTGATATTAAAGTGCCCTTTGAACCACTAACACAGAAAAGCATTGAAGTAACAGTTTGGAACGATAAGTGCAAAGCTATAATCGTGGACGAAAATATTGACAAGCAATTAAGTAGCATTTTTAAACAGCCTGTTCATCTGGTAAAGATGCCAGAATCTGAAATTCGTCAGGTAGATACAAGTTATACTCCCCAAGGTACAATTACTGCTTTTACCGATGGTTTTCCATTATTAATGATCAGCCAGGAATCACTTGACTTATTAAACTCTAAACTTGAAAAACCAGTTGGGATGCTACGTTTTCGACCAAACCTTGTTATTACGGGTGGAGACGCTCACGTGGAAGATCAAAAAGCTAAATTTACCATTGATAGTTGTGTATTTGAAGGCGTAAAACCTTGTTCGCGTTGTGTCGTCACTACCATTGAACCTAATACTGCTATAAAAAGACCAGAGCCATTACGTACTTTAACGCAATACCGCATTCAGGATGGAAAGGTCATGTTTGGTATGAATGTGTTTCATCACCACTCAAATTGCAGCATAAAAGTTGGTTCAAGCATCAATTATTAATCACTAGGTCAATCTGAAAAAAGATAATTTCTTTATTAGTTCCGAAGCCTGATCGGATAATTGATTTGAGGTGGAAGACATTTCCTCCGAGATTGCAGCGTTGCTTTGTGTTGTAGTGTTAATATCGTGAATAGCCGAATTAATCTGAGAAGCACCTTGCGATTGTTCCTGACTCGATGAGCTTATCTCCGACACTAATTCCTCATTTTTCTTTATCAATGGTAAGGTTTCTTGTAATTTGGCCATGGCATCTTCAGCCACATCATTTCCATCTTTGGTAAAGGCTTCTATTTCCTGTGCGGCTTTTTTACTGCGCTCAGCCAACTTACGAACTTCACCAGCAACCACACCAAATCCCTTACCTTCATCACCGGCTCGCGATGCTTCAACCGCAGCATTTAAAGCTAGTAGATTAGTTTGTACGGCTATCTCGTCAATCACCTTTATTTTTTCACTAATCTGTTGCATGGTCAAAAGCGCCTTCTTGGTCTTTTCAAAACTTTCTAAAACCGATTGATTTGTTACTGTAGAATTTGATTTTGTTTCACCCGCATTTTGGGCATTGGCATCAATGTTCGAAGCCATCTCTTCCATCGATGACGATATTTCCTCAACACCAGCGGCTTGTTGGTTCGCTCCACTTGCTAAATCACGAGCTGTTGAACTGATTGTTTCGCCCATTTGATTAACTTGATTAGCCGAGGTTTCAACTTCTTTTATAACGCCACTAATATTTTGTTGCAACATTTCGATGGATTCATGTATGGTCAAAATTTCACCTTTCAATAATCCGTTAAATTCCTTGTGAGCCGACGAAATATTGCCTTTAGCAATCTCGCGCAATTGCTGCGTAATTCTTTGTAAGGGGCGTTTCACTTGTAAAAACACAAGGTATTGTAAAATTATGGTCACTATTACACCCACTAATAAGGCCACCCAAATCGGAAATTTCTCAGGGTTGTCATAATGAATACGGCTATTCACAACTGTGTAAAACACATTTATCATCCACAGTGCGCCAATTTTAAAGAAGATACTATTCTTAAATAAAGCCTTTAGAACAAAATAGCCAACAACGCCAACTATAATTCCTATAACCGCCAATCTTAAAACAACTGATTCCATAAAAACAATTTATAAAAGACAATAGTGCTCTAACAAATATAACAATAATAACACTTATCTCTGCTTAGGCTTATAATTTTTCCTACAATTACCATCTAACGCAAGATGTATAGTTGTTAAAGCACCTTATTACGTCATGCAACACCAATAGTTACAGTTTATTCCATAAAAAAAGCGGCTACCAAAATATGGCAACCGCTCCCTTATGTTATTTGAAAGAAATTATCCTTTCTTCTCTTCTTTCTTTGCACATTCTTTTTTCTTGTCACATGCTTTCTTCTCGTCGCAAGCTTTCTTTTCAGAACAAGCTTTTTTCTCAGAACATGCTTTCTTTTCACATGCTTTTTTCTCCTTTTTTACAGGCTCTTGTGGAGCAGATGCGATAGCAGGTGAAGCAATAGCTAATGTAAATACAAATAATACAGATAGAATTAAAGTCCTTTTCATAATAGTGAAATTAAAATTGTTAAATATGTTTTTAATTTTGACAATACAAATCTATTGTGCTCTGATGTAAAAGTACGTTATCATCTTGTTAATCGTTGTTAACAGGATGTTAAAATCGGACAAGTAAGTCTTTTAATGAGTAAATTTGTCCTAATCATACACTTATGAAATGATCAAACTAAAAAACAACAAGCTTCTATCTATCGCCACCTTTGTAGCTTTGGCCGTTTTACTCTTGATTCAAGTGCGTTTTGTGTTAAAATCAGCACGACTTGAAGAGCAGAATTTTAATCATCGTGTGGTAATGGCATTGAAAGATTCCCGCGATGAAATTGGTCGCCGACTCTGTTCTGATATGAACCGCTTTTTGTGTGGTAAAGATTGCCCTAATGCTATTCGTCACACTAAAAACGCAGAGGTGGATAGTATTATACGCGCCAATTTATGTATTTACCAACTGCCACTTGAGTTTACCTTTGAACTTAACGACGACAATCCTATAACTGAAAACACTAAGTTTTTCGGGGTTAAGTATTACCAGCAATCCTTGAACGGATTACTTCAACAAGAGGGCATAGGCATACGACTTGAATTCCCCGATAGAAATATGTTCCTAATGGCGCAAATGCGTGGTTTATTTATTGTATCAATCATAGTTATTCTGTTCTTGGTTGCATCTTACATCATTTTATTAAGATCAATGAAAAGTGAACAGCTACAAATGGCACGCACTAAAGAATTTGTGAATAACATGTTGCATGAGTTTCAAACACCATTGGCAAATATTCGCTTAGCCGCGAATTTAATACGTAAAAAAAACAAACCTTCCTCGGAAGTAAAGACCGATGAGTATACGCAGGTAATTTTAAACGAATACCAGCGAATGCACGAGCATGTGGATAACATTCTGAAAATATCCTGCGATTCGCCTGATAAATGTGAAAAGAACATTGTTGACATGAAGCCTATAATTGAAGAAGTAGCTTCATCGTATAACTACAGAATTAACGATGCTGGTGGTGTTCTTCACGTTGATTTAAAAGCACAGGATCATCATATTTTCAGCAATAATGGTCGTTTCTCACAAGTTGTATCTAACCTGCTCGACAACGCCATTAAATACAGCAAGGAGAAACCTGAAATAACAATTGAATCCGAATCAAGCAATACCTCATTAAAAATAAGCATTGCCGACAAAGGCATTGGTATCGAGAAAAAGAATTTAGCACATATATTTGACCAATACTATCGAGTGGGCACAGGTGATGTGCATAATGTTAAGGGCTTTGGACTTGGATTGAACTTTGTGAAAAAAGTGATTGAAGAACACAAGGGAAGCATTAAAGTAGAAAGCGAACCAGGAGTTGGGACAACATTTATCATTTTTATACCTTTAGCACATGGCTAAAATTCTTTTAGTAGAAGATGATGTAAGCATGGGCTTTTTGCTGGTTGATTTTTTAGAATCAAACGGTTTTGATGTGAAACTGTACAAGGATGGTCTCAAAGGCTTAGAGGCGTTCAAGAATGGTAGTTATGACTTTTGTATTCTCGATGTTATGCTTCCTGGCTTAGATGGTTTTAGCATTGCCGAACACATTCGAAAAATTAACACGCAAGTACCTATTATCTTTCTGACAGCCCGTTCGATGAAGCAAGATAAAATTAAAGGATTTGCTCTGGGTGTTGATGATTACGTTACTAAACCATTCGATGAGGACGAATTACTTTGTCGAATTCATGCAATTCTAAACCGTATTAATACAGAAGAAAACGTTACGACTGATAAAAATGTAAATTGTCAGATTGGAAGTTTTAAATTCGATTCGGAGAATCAGATTCTTGTCAACGGTTCCGACTCTAGAAGATTAACTCAGAAAGAGAGTATGGTATTAAACATCTTATGCCAATCGATAAATAACATCGTAAAACGCGAAGATATACTCATTGCGATTTGGGGAGAGAATGACTATTTCCACGGAAGAAGCTTAGATGTTTTTATAGCTAAACTTCGAAAATACCTTAAGGATGATTCAAGTGTGAGTATTGAAAATGTGCCGAAAGTAGGATTCGTACTCAACGCGTAAATAAAAGAGCTTGTCCAAAAGCAACTATACTAAGTGTTTACTGAGATGCTCGTTCTGTGTTTTTGGACAAACTCTTACTCACTATTTACCTTATCGATTAGGCATCGGCAAATGCCATCCTTGAAACTTTCACAACTGTGGGATGCACCAGTTTCTGGTAATCTTTGTAAGTCATCTGAATCAGCTCTGAATGATTACAGGCATTAAAGGCAATGTTTTCATCTTCGGTTAATTTTTCTGCTACAAAAACTTCCATATTATACAGATTGCCAAAAGGTGGCTGAGCACCAACTTCACAATCCTTAAACACATCTTTAAATTCCATTTCTGTGGCCAGGCGCACATCTCTTGCTCCAGTGGCACGACGCAGTTCATTTAAGTCAACCTGATACGAAGCAGGCAAAACGGTCATGCACATTTTACCATCGATCCTTACCATTACTGTTTTTGCAATCTCATTTCCCGAAATATGCGAATAAGCAGCCGTTTTCTGAGCGGTATAGGCCCTTGAATGCACGATACGCTTATAGTTAATCTTTTGATGGTTTAAATATTCTTCTAATTGTGTTAGTGGCATAGCATTGTACTCCTATTTAGTTAGTGATTATACAATTAAAAAAGCAAGTAGAATTTACGACAGAAATAAGCTTGTGTAAATAGCTTTAATGCAAAAAATGAAGAGATATTAAGTATTTAATCGAAACCAATAAAGATCAAATAATCCACAGCCAGCCATTTTTGTTTTCGATGAATTTATAGCACTTTTGTGAAAAATGAATGAAGATGGGAAAAGGGAAGCAAATGACGAAAGAAGAACTCCATTTTTTAGGAATTAAAGTGGTGTATAAAGATATGGTTGACAAAGGTTACAAAGTACTGAATGTACGAAACGAAACGGATGTTAACCCACAAATATTGGCATCGAAAGATGATAAACGCTACTTCATTGTTGTTCGCACTACACCTTATCCTGAAATGGGCATTCTTTTACCAACTTTGGCCGCTGAAGTAATGCACCACGCAACAAAACACAATGCGACATGTTTATTTGCCAGTGTAGGCATAGCTAATGCCAATGGCGAAACTGAAGAAGAAATGAGTAAACCTGAATTAAACGGTGAATATTACATCAACTACAAAGGCCTTCAATCCTTTCCAAGTTATTAATTATGAAGAAATACTTAAACGATTTTTTAGTCTTTTACCGTAAATACCGTTGGTGGGTAATTGGTGGTTTGTTCTTTCTTTTAATGATGCAAATTTGCAGTCAAGGAGGGAGAGTTAACCAAAGTTTGGATGTGAAGAAGGAAGTGGTGCAATCGGAAGAGATTGTTGATGACGGATTATTACAGCCACTTGGTGCGTCGCGAAATGAAGATATTAAACCGCAGCAAAACCCAAGTCTAAATTCAATCTTCATACTCGTTATTTTTGGTTTGCTATTTTACATCGCCATGAAACGTGGTTTATTTAAAAAGTTTGCTCCTTCAATTGTTTGGGTGACATTGGGGCTAAAGCGATTAAATAATCAGCGCCTGGCTAAAATTGGCATTGTTAATCAAACCAAGGAAAGTAAAACTTTTCAGGCACCTGTTATTGTATTTGCAGGTATTGGTCAGAAAACAAAACGATTTAAACTTAAGACCAATCTTAACAGTGTGTTTCCCTTGACCCTTACACCTGGCACCTCGCATCAATTAACCATTAATATTGACCAATTTCGAACAAAGGCCAACTTAACTAATTCATATAAGTTAGTAAAAATTGAAGTTGAATCGGATGGTGTAAAAGAGCATTCTTCGTTTTGGAAGTTTTTATTTTAGTAAGCAAAATGCTTTTAAGCTTATTATAACTTGAAAGAAATTATATTTGTGAAATGAGAAAGGGATTTTGGTCAGAACAGTGGTATAAGTATCGTCGTAAAAAAACGGTTTGGGGCATAAGCTTCGATTTTATTTTTACGGCCTTGGTTATAGCAATGGTTTTTCCCACTTCACGTAAAGTTGTATCAGCAACCATTATCCGTTACAGCATGTTTCAACCTCGCGAAACGGAAGATGTTATCTATGTTAAAAATTCTGATCTTAACTGGTACGTTGAGGATCTTGAGGGCAGTCGTGTAGAGATAAAAGAGCTTAGAGACAAACCCTTGTTTATAAATTTTTGGGCTACCTGGTGTCCTCCTTGCATTGCCGAAATGCCATCGATTCAGCGCCTATACGATGTGTATAAAGATGATGTTTATTTTATTCTTGCCAGCTCTGAGCCGGCAGGCACATTGAAAAAATTTATTGAAAAGAAAGAATATACATTTCCTGTTTATGTGCTTCGTCAGAATGTGCCTGACATATTCGCTTCACGTAGCATTCCAGCTTCGTTTTTGATATCTCCCGAAGGTAAAATAATTATGAAAAAACAAGGTGCAGCCCGCTGGGATGGTAAAAAAGTAAAACATCTGTTGGACAAAATGATAAATAATTAGTAAATATTTAAATACTGACTAATTTTATCTTTCAACTCCGATGATCGAATGGGTTTAGTCAAATATTCAGTAAATACGTCTCCATATTTTTCTCGTTCAGTTGATAAAGCAAAGGCTGTTTGAGCTATTATTGGCAAGTCAGTCTTAAACGTTCTAATTTCTTTAGCTGCTGAATAGCCATCCATAATTGGCATTTTTATATCCATCAATACCAACTTAATATCATCGTTCTGCCGACACATTTCTACCGCTTCTTTACCTGTACTAGCTGTTAGTATATTAAATTGGGAACTACCAAGTAGGGTAGATAAATAAATCAAAGATGTTTCATCATCTTCGGCAATTAATATGGTTGATTTATGATTTCCATTTAACACTGGCGACGCCTCAACTTTATCTACTGCACCCATCTTCTTATCTACTTTATTATTGGGTAATGAGAAATAAAAACACGTACCCTTTCCGGCTTCTGATTCAACACTTATGGCACCATTCAATATTTCAATATAACCTTTTGAAATGGACAATCCCAAGCCAGAACCCTCATATCCACTAGCGACATTTAAATCGGCCTGAACAAATCGATCAAAAATAGCATCAAGTTTCTCTTTAACAATGCCAATACCTGTATCGCTCACATAAAAGAGCACCTCGTTTTCCTTACATTTATAACCAAAAGTGATACTACCTTTTTTAGTAAACTTAACCGCATTTTTAATAAGGTTGGTTAAGATGGCGTATAACTTTTCCCGATCAGTAACAAGCACGGCTTTATCTTCAGGTAAGGCACATTCCAGCTTCAGTTCAATGTCTTTCTGCTGGCATTCTTCTTTAAAAAAAGAATATAAGAAATGGAGCTGCTTATTGATATTAGTTTGCTCTAACATTACTTCCATTTGACCTGCTTCTATCTTCGAAATATTAATCAAATCGTTGATAATATTAAGCATCCGATTTCCACTCTGCTCTATAATACTAATAAATGATTTTTGTTCCTCTCCTGATAAATTAGGTGTTTTAAGAAGCTCAGCAAAACCCATAATTCCATTCATAGGCGTACGAATTTCATGGCTCATGTTTGCTAAAAAAGCCGACTTTAGATGATCACTTTCTTCTGCTTTGTCCTTAGCGCGTATCAATTCGTTTTCGATTTCTTTTCGTTGCGTAATATCTACTATTAAGCCTCTTATTCCACAAGGCTTACCTTGCCGTATTATCGGTGTTGAATAAATTATAACCGGAAATCTAGAACCATCCTTTCGAAGCCCAACATATTCATTATTACTATTTTCACCTTTTAATATTTTGGGAATATTTGCTTCTACTTGCTTATGGCATTCAGGTGCTATACACTCCATTACATTCAAACCCTTTTCAAAATCCTCTTGAGTATATCCAAAGGTTTCCTTGGCTTGACGATTGACAAAAGTTAATCTGCCATCCAAATCCATTTCATAAACCAGCTGTGGCAACAAATCGACCGTTTCCTTAAATTTCAATTCGCTTTCAACTAAAGCTTCTTGTGTTTGCTTCCTGTCCGTAATATCTTCGTAGGTTCCAAGAATCCCGAACACCTTTCCCTCATAATCGACCAATGGTATTTTATTTGTTTCCAACCAACGCTTTTTCTTGTCCACCCCTAGTTGAGGTTCTAATATGTAAAATTCAGCCTTTCCACTCTCCATCACATGCTTATCCCAAACCCTATAACTATCCGCCTCCTCCTTAGTCCAGGCGCAATCATAATCCGTTTTACCAACAATTTCAGAAGCTGAATTAAAACCTGCTATTTTAGCGAACTTTTCGTTACAACCTAAATAAACTGAATTGGTATCCTTCCAAAAAATGTAAGATGGTATAGTATCCATTATGTGTTTACGCATCGAATTTGACTCGAGCAATTTCAAAGCGTAGCGTTTACTTTCTGATACATCTTTTGCATAAAACGAAGCTCCCACTACCTTTCCATTCACTTGAATGGGATTCATAGAAACTTCTAAATAGAAAGACTCATTGCCTACATCAACTTTATCTGTAAAAGAAAATTGCTCGTTAAATGATCGGTCATATCGTTTTTTCCAAACATCACGAAGCTGCTCCGGTAAAGATTCAAGCAAATTAACTCCTTCACGCAACTGAACACCAAAGGAGTGAAAAAATGATGTGGCAAAATTTTCGTTGACATATTGAATTTCATAATCCGTGTTAATTGACCAGATATTCTCAAGTGAATTTTCTATAATAGATTTTAAATTAGCTTCGCTTTCGCGCAAAGCCTTTTGTGCGATTTTGCGCTTGGTTATATCAACTAAGGTAAACTGTAAAAAACTTTTTGAACCTACTTCAAATCGCAATAAATGTACTTCTGCATCCCAATATTCGCCGGTAGGCGTTTGATGCAACCATTCAAAAACATAGGAGCCTTTTTCCATGGCAATTCTAACGTTTTCTATCACCAATTCTTCTGATGATCTTCCATCATATTGCTTAGGAGCAGATACTTCAAGCGGTGTTAATTTTAAAACATCTTCCTTTGAACTTAAGCGGTAAAAATCAACAGCCACCTGATTGCAATCAATGAAGCGTTTACTTTCAGCATCCATTATCACATTTGGCATGTATGAATTTTCAAATGCTAACTTTCGATAATTCTCAATTGAAGTAATGGCTTTTTCATCTACCAACTTTATGGCACCAAGTTTCTTTTTTAACGCTACATTCTCCTGAACTAATTCATCGTATGTTTGCTTTCTATCTCTCATCCTCCAAGCATTAAACAAATAAGTAACTACAAACTGTGGGTGTAATGCTGATAAACCTAAAAGTTAAGATCCCCAATAACTCATAGGTACTACGACTCTTTAATATACAATTTTATTTGAATATGTAAAAGCCTAAACCTTGACAATCAACAAAATCTACTTATTAAACCAACAATTACTTTGTTTTGTTTCAAGGCAAAGAAAATGCCTATGTAATGAAACCCAGGTTTTCTAGATCATAGCTATTCCAGGAAAGACTTTTAAAAAAAAGAATATTATCTCAAAGAAAAAAGTTTATGACTTTTCCAAAGTCAAATCAACAGCATCCACTGCCAATTTATGCCCAAGATAGCCACCTATTGCAGCACCAATTAAACCAAATGGCATAGCACTCATTAAATCACCTGTTACCTTAAATGCAATGGCAACAATTAAAAATTCCAATGACAGCCATAAAAGAATCATTGTAACAATGTACTTGGAAACCTTATGTCCTTTAGGGCGAACAATCTTACCTATTCGCTTACTTAAAAAGATGATAACAATTATTTCGAGCATGTTTTTAATCAAATAATTATTTGCTCGCAAAACTAATGCTTTATCGACTATTAAACTATTATTAAAGCATTGTTACCGATATTGATTTTTACATTGAGTTGATACGCGGCTTAAGCAAAAATATTTTCAAGTCCTGAATCACGAATAAACAAACAGGTTGTTTTAGTTTCATCAACCATTTTATCCATAAAAACAAAGTTGGGTTTCGCGTCCAAACCAAATATATTGAGATCAGCCTCAGGCGGATTTTTTATTAACACATTAAAGTTATCAATATAAACTCCCACTTCAGTTTTGGGTAAACGGGCATGATCAATCAATTCAGTCATAAAATGAAGGGCTTGCTCCTTCTGCTCTTCATTATCAACAACTGTAACCAGGCGAATTTTTGCTCCCCAATTGCGTTTTAATTTATAAGCTACCAATACTGCTGATGCGTTAAAATTAGTCACCAAATAATTTTAGTTGTTCTTTGACATCTTGATTGATTTGATATTCTGTAAGCAGTTCTTGTAT
>JAFMVD010000032.1 GCA_025499625.1 Carboxylicivirga fragile
TCACCATTTTGGTATTTTCACCAAATGGATGATTTGCTTTATCGTTATGCATTTAGGCTATTTTTTATTATTCGAATGCATAGTTTGGGTTAATGGTTCCATAACTGTTTTTTATTAAGTAGATAGTGTCAACTTTGCACTTCGGACTACGGACTGTTGACTTCAGACTATTATACTAGGCACTGCGCACTAAGCACTTTTATAATCGCCAGCCCAATCTTTATATTTTTTTATCTTTACACAAATTTTTGAAAGCATGACTAGAAGCGAATTTTCCCAACTGTTCGATGGTTTTGATAATATGCACATATTGGTAGTGGGCGATGTTATGATCGACTCCTACTTATGGGGCGATGTAACACGTATTTCGCCAGAGGCTCCTGTTCCAATATTGGCAACCACGGGACGCGAAAATCGCTTGGGGGGTGCCGCCAATGTGGCATTGAACATTCAATCTTTAGGTGCTATACCCATCATGTGCTCAGTTATTGGTAAGGATGATGCTGGTGCAATATTTAGAGAACTGCTCGAAAAAAGACAATTACCAGCTGATGGCATTATTGCTTCGAGCAAGCGTAAAACCACCATTAAAACGCGCATTATCAGTCACAACCAACATGTGCTTCGAGTTGATGAAGAAGAAGATAATGAGCTGAATCAAGAATTAGAAAAGAAGCTTCAGGAACACATTATAGAACTACTCAACACTTACAAGATTGATGCATTAGTTTTTGAAGATTACGACAAAGGTACATTAACCAAAAAGTTAATAGAGCAAACCGTAACTATTGCCAACGAAAAAGGTATACCAACGCTTGTTGACCCTAAAAAGCGTAATTTTCTGGCCTATTCTAATGTGAGTTTCTTCAAACCCAATTTCAAAGAATTTAGAGAAGGTTTGAAACTCGATTTGGACAATAACGATGAAAACGAACTCATTAAATCGGCGCGTCATTTTTTGATTGACCAGAACATGGATAATATAATGGTTACCATGGCTGAAAAAGGAGTAATGATTTTAAATAAGGATAAACAGTATTTAATACCTGCCGAAATAAGAAAGATAGCAGATGTTTCTGGTGCTGGTGATACCGTTATCAGTGCAAGTACTTTAGCATTAGCTTCAGGACTAACTCCTAAGTTGGTGGCAGGAATAGCGAACTTGGCTGGTGGACTGGTGTGTGAACATTCGGGTGTAGTACCAATTGATAAAAATGAATTATTAGAAGAATGTTTTATAAAGCTGGCGAGTCAGTAAACTAAATACTTAAGCCATCAAATTGCAGAAAATTCACCGAGCCTGCCCAAATGTTTTATAAAAGATTAACTTTGGGGTTCAGAAAATATTTAGCATTTTGCAGTTCTTAACTTCATCACAAAAAAAACCAAAATATGGGTAAGATTATTGCTCTGGCAAATCAAAAAGGAGGGGTTGGAAAAACAACAACAGCAATTAACCTGGCGGCTAGCTTAGCTGTACTAGAATATAAAGTATTAATAGTTGATGCTGATCCACAGGCCAACGCAACATCAGGATTAGGTTTTGATTTAAAGGAAGTTGAAAATAGTATATACGAATGCATCGTTGACGGCATTGATCCGAAAAAGGCATTAATACAAACAGAAATTGAGCATTTATTTGTTCTTCCTTCTCACATCGACTTGGTAGGTGCTGAAATTGAGATGCTGAATTTACCAAATAGAGAAAAGGTATTAAGCGGTGTTCTTGAAAAGCTGCGTGATCAGTTTGACTTTATCTTGATAGACTGCTCGCCTTCATTGGGACTAATTACTGTGAATGCACTTACAGCAGCTGATTCAGTTATTATTCCTGTTCAATGCGAGTATTTTGCACTTGAAGGATTAGGAAAATTATTAAACACGGTTAAGATCATTCAAAGTCGTTTGAATCCGGAATTAGAAATAGAAGGTTTCTTATTGACCATGTACGATTCTCGACTTAATTTATCGAACCAGGTTGTTGAAGAAGTACAACGCCATTTCCAGGACATGGTATTCGAAACTTTAGTTTCGCGTAACATTAAGCTCAGTGAAGCGCCGAGTTATGGTAAAGCAGTTGTTATGTATGATGCCACTTCGAAAGGTGCGGTTAACTACCTTAACCTGGCACGCGAACTGCTTAAGAAGAATAATTTAGCAGTAAAAAAATAATAGAATAAAAATTAACTGATAGGATACAATGGCGAGAAAGAATGCTTTAGGACGTGGTTTAGGTGCACTTATTGAAGATGCGGGTGATGTTAATAAAGGAAAACCAGCTGCTTCAATCAATGAGATTGATGTGACAATGATTGAAGCCAATCCATGGCAACCACGTACAAAGTTTGATGAAGAACGCCTTCAGGAGTTGGCTGCTTCCATTAAAGAAATTGGTATTGTTCAGCCATTAACCGTTCGTAAAATTGGTAGAGACCGATACCAACTTATTGCTGGTGAACGCCGATTTAGAGCTTCTAAATTGGCGGGACTTGAACGCGTACCTGCCTATATTCGGACGGCTGATGATGATACCATGCTTGAAATGGCTTTGGTTGAAAACATTCAGCGCGAAGACTTAGATCCGATAGAAGTTGCCATTAGTTACCAACGCTTAATTGAGGAATGTAAATTAACTCAGGAAAGCATGTCGGAACGTGTAGGTAAAAAACGCTCAACAATAGCAAACTACCTTCGTTTATTGAAATTACCTGCCGAAGTACAGTTAGGTTTGGTTTCCAAGGAAATTGGTATGGGGCATGCAAGGGCAATCATCAGTGTTGAAGACCCGACCGCTCAGCTAATGATTTTTGACGAAACCGTTAAAAATGATCTTTCGGTTCGTAAGGTGGAAGAAATGGTGCGCGAATTAAATTCGGGCAAGGCTGCAAAAAATGCAAGCAAAGCTAAACCTAGCATGAGTGAAGAATATGTGGAACTAAAATCTCAATTATCTTCATTTTTTAATACCAGTGTACAGTTTACGCGTACCGATAATGGTAAAGGAAAAATTGTTATACCGTTTGGCTCCGATGATGATTTGGAAAAAATAATAAGCATCTTGGATAAAACAAAGTCTTAGTAATAGCTTTGTCCAAAACACCAGTACTTTGACCACAAAACTGATACATCGCAAATGGCTTTTAGGCCTATGTCTTTCTTTGGTGCTTTTGTTTAATACAAGAGCGCAGGAGTCTGATACACTAGTTGCTGGTGCTGACACGGCATTCATTGAAGGTACAGCAATTGATTTAGCTCCTGTTGTAAAAGTACACTCACCACACAAAGCTACTTTTTATGCGGCCATTCTTCCGGGATTAGGACAAGCCTACAATAAAAAATACTGGAAAATTCCAATACTTTACGCAGGGATTGGTGGTTTGGCGTATGCCATCCATTTTAACAGCAAGTATTACAATAGTTACAAATCAGCCTATCGAGATTTTATAATTCGCGACCCTGGCAACAAAAGTTACCTTGAATTTATTCCTCCAAACCTAACAGAGGAACAGGTTACTGGACAATATGAAGATTGGTTTGAATCAGCACTACTTAATAAAAAACAATACTACCGTCGCTACAGAGATCTTAGTTACCTTGGTATGGTGGGTATTTATATTATTCAAATGGTTGATGCTGCTGTGGATGCCCACTTTTATAATTTTGATATCAGTGATGATTTAAGCATGCGTGTTGAACCAGCTATGATGGCACCAGCGCCAGGTGAATTTGCTGGCTTAGGAGTACAAATACAATTAAAGTTTTAGAAGTATCATGTGGAAAATGAAAGGATTAGTAAGCGTTGTGTTGGTGGCAGTTGGGGTGATAGGAAATGGGCAGACACAAACATCAGATACGATACCTGACACTACACCACCATACCTTGAAGAATGTCTGGACAGCCTGGTTAACAAATGGTATGTTAATAAGTCGGCTACCAACATGGTATTAGATAGCATTCACTTTGACGAAACGATTGCTACAAAGGCCTTACCTGACTCGGTATACATACAACGCTTAGCAGATATCATGTCGCCGATGCCTTTTACCTTTAATTCAAAAGTTAAAGCATACATTGAGCTATATACGATAAAAAGAAGAGATCAAGTACAAACCATGCTTGGCTTATCTGATTATTATTTTCCGATGTTTGAAGAGGCTTTGGATGCCAAACAAATGCCGCTGGAATTAAAATACTTACCAATAATTGAATCGGCCTTAAACCCAAAAGCTTACTCCAGAGCCGGCGCATCAGGCCTCTGGCAATTTATGTATTATACGGGTAAACAATATGGACTAAACATAGATTCATACATTGATGAACGTCGCGATCCTTATCGCTCATCGCTTGCTGCTGTTGATTTCTTAGAAGATTTATATAGCATTTACAAGGATTGGTTTTTGGTTATTGCGGCTTATAATTGTGGGCCTGGTAATGTAAATAAAGCAATCCGCCGTTCGGGAGGTGAGCGTGATTTTTGGAAAATATATTATCACTTACCAAAGGAAACAAGGGGGTATGTGCCTGCTTTTATTGCGGCTACCTATGCCTTCACCTATGCAAAAGAGCACAACCTACATGCTCAAGCATCGAAATTACCTGTGGCTACTGATACCATCATGATATCACAACCATTGCATTTCAAACAGATAGCAGGCGTTTTAAATGTTAAGGAGAATTATCTAAGGGAATTAAACCCGCAGTATCGCCGCGATGTGATTCCTGCCAATAAGAAATCATATCCTTTGCGATTAACCTTTAATCATGCAGCCGAATTTGCAGCATCTGAAGATAGTATTTATGCACATCGTAGAGATCAATATTTTGCAAATGGGAAATTAGTTTCCAATCCAGAATATACAAAACATTCACCTCAGGTTCCTAAAGGAAAAGCAACCGTTTACTATACCGTTAAATCGGGCGATGCCATTGGCTTAATTGCCGATTGGTACGATGTACGCACTTCTGATCTTAGGTATTGGAACAATGTTCGCCGTAATCTTATAAAGGTAGGACAGCGATTAGCTGTTTATGTTCCGAAAAATAAAACGGATTATTACGCTAAGATTAATAACATGAGTTATGCGGAGAAACAGCGTCTTAGCGGAAAAACTGTTAGCACTAATCAGCCAAAGAAGACGGCTCCTGAACCAGAAGATGCCAATTACGTTTATTATACTGTAAAGTCAGGTGATAACCTGTGGACTATTGCAAAAAAATACAACGGCGTTTCAAATACCGACATTATGCGATTGAATAAATTGAACGATGAATCTAAACTTTCAATTGGACAAAAACTAAAAATCAAACGCAAGTCGTAACATCTTTAAAATAATAACATTAATCAAAATATAAGTTTCTCCCTAAGATAATTAGCGGAGAAATTTTTATTTTACGCTTAACTATACAATTATTCATGAGTCAAGCCAAGCGCATACTGCTATATTACCTGATCATTCTTGGTCTGGCGTACGCCTTGATTAAACTCATTCCAATTAACTTTCAACCGGCAACATGGCAATTGACAAAATCTGATGCTATAATTGGTACGGCTACCGATTCCATTGAAGCATTAGATACCATTGCTCTTTCTTTTGAAAAGCCAGACTCATTAGTTGTGAATGATAGTATACCTCTGGTAAAAGACACGATAGTTAGTTCTGATTTTTTAAGTTACCCTACTGCTTTTCACACTCAACTGAAAAAGCTAAAAAAAGCGCTTGCTGAAAGTGTGCAGAATAACGAAGTGATAAGAATATTGCATTTTGGTGATTCTCAAATTGAAGGCGACAGAATAACAGCCTATCTACGCGAAGCTTTTCAAGAAAAATATGGTGGAAGTGGGCCTGGCTTGATAAGTATTCTCGATCTTCAACGACTAAATCCATCGGTGTGGCTTGAACATAGTAAAAGCTGGCGCTTGCATAGCATCTATGCAAAACCAAAGCAAGATTCAATAAATCGTTTTGGATTGATGGGGCAAACAGCCTTACTACCTCCTAATACGAGGGCTTTTTTCAAAATGAGTCGTTCGCCCTGGGCTGAATCTCATGCTTCAAATTATCAACAAATACGCTTATTTATTGCACCACATGCTGATTCGATTTTAATTAATGGCAGCATCAAATCAACTGAGATAATTAATGATACCCTAGGCAGATCTGACGAATTAACCGAGATTAATTGGACTTTTCCGGAGCCATCACCGTCTTTAAAAATTTACCTTGAAAGTAAAACTCAACTTAATATATTAGCGTGTGCCCTTGATAGCACATCGGGGGTGGCAGTAGATAATATTGCGCTTCGAGGCCAGAATACGCCATTGCTACAGCATACTGATGGAGAACTTTTTCAAGCCATGGGTGAGCACCTAAATATAGGAATGGTTATTTTTCAGTACGGAACGAACATGGTTCCTGTTAAGCGAAAGCAATACGGTTTTTATAAAAAAATACTTACCCAACAGTTTGAACTTCTTCAACAATACATACCAAACGTACCTGTATTAGTTGTTGGTATTTCTGATGCAGCATTTAACAAGGATGGTAAAACTGAATCGTACAAGCATTTAACCAAGATACGTGATGCACAAAAGGAAACAGCACATAAATATGGCTTTGCATTTTTTGATCTATACGAAGCGATGGGAGGCGAAGGTGCTATTATTGATTGGAGCAATCAGTCGCCACCTTTGGCGTTAACCGATTATATTCATTTCACTCGCTTGGGTGGTAAACATGCGGCGGAACTAATTAACAAATCATTAATTACTGAACTTGATAAGATAAAGAGTATTGAATCAATACCTTTAATAATGAGAATCGATTCAACATCATGGAACAATTACTAAAATGGATAGAAACGCAATCTGATCTATTCCTGTTTACCCAAGCAGGTTTTTGGATATTCTATGCCTTTGTTCTACTGGTGCATGCTTTTATTTATAAAAAACGATCTCTGAGAAGTGGTTTTTTATTTGCAGCAAGTCTTTATTTCTATTACAAAACCGGGGGGTACTTCTTTTCTCTTCTTATAATTTCAACCATAGCAGATTATCTGATAGGCCTATCGCTTGATTATTACCAACAGAAATGGAAACGAAAATTATTAGTTGTACTGAGTCTTTGTATCAATCTTGGCATTCTGGCTTATTTTAAATACACCTATTTTATACTTGATACCTACGCTCAACTCACCCAATCAAACTTTATTATAATTGATTATCTGGCTAACTTTTTTAATTCAATAACTGGCACAAATTTTAGCATTGATCACATTACATTACCAGTAGGTATTTCATTCTTCACCTTTCAAACCATAAGTTATACAATTGATGTTTACCGAAGAGAATTAAAACCAGTTCGAAACATTATCGACTTCGGTTTTTATGTGTCCTTCTTTCCGCAACTCATCGCGGGGCCAATTGTAAGAGCGCGCACTTTTATACCACAACTGTATAAGCCTTTTATGGTTTCCAACAAATGGTTGTGGTACGCCATGATACTTATTATTGGAGGTCTGTTCAAGAAAATGGTCATTTCCGATTATATCTCAATCAACTTTGTTGATCGCATATTTGAGCATCCCATTGCCTATTCCGGGTTTGAAGTTTTAATGGCCATATACGCTTATGCGCTTCAAATTTATTGCGATTTCTCTGGCTATACCGACATTGCACTTGGGGTGGCTTTATTACTCGGCTTTAGGTTACCTACCAATTTTAATCACCCATATAAAGCTAAATCGATTCAGGATTTTTGGAGGCGCTGGCACATCAGTTTATCAACCTGGCTTCGCGATTATATTTACATTCCTCTTGGAGGTAGCAGGTTTAGTAAATTCAGAACAGCTTTTAACCTAATGTTGACCATGCTACTCGGTGGACTTTGGCATGGTGCTGCTCTAAAGTTCATAATATGGGGCGGTCTTCATGGGGTTGCTTTAGTTATTAATCGCGTATTTTCAAGGCTTTTCAAATATAAACCCAATAAGTTTTCATCACTATTAACTTGGTTCATCACGTTCCATTTTGTTATAATAACATGGATAGTTTTTAGGGTTGACTCAATGGAAAATGCCCAAATAATTTTTGACCGATTAGGCAGAGCTTTTGTACCATCCTCTTACACCGCCATTTTTGGATCACAACTTTATCTATTCATTCTTATTGCTGGTGGTTTTATTTTGCACTTCTTACCCGATAAATGGCAACGAAATTCAAAATTACTATTTATAAAACAATCCTTATTTATAAAAATCGTAAGCTCTGCTATCGCTGTGTTTGCAATTGTTAGCTTACACCAATCTGATATTCTACCATTCATTTACTTCCGATTTTAAAGCCATTTTGGCTTCACATCTTTTTTTCAATAAACAAGATGCCGAATAACAGCACATTTTAGCTTGTTCAATTAAGGCTAAAAAGCTATATTTATCATGTTATACCATTTATACAATGGTATTAACATCAGGTATAATAGATGATTCATGAGATACATTCTGCTAGTAAGCATGCTATGCACATGGTTTGGCTTACATTTAAGTACTGCGCAAAACTATAACTTCAAGCAATACTCTTTGGAAGAAGGTCTTCCTCAGTCTGAGATATATGCCTTGGCTGAAGATCAGTTTGGTTATTTGTGGATCGGTACGAATGGAGGCGGTTTGTGTCGTTTCGATGGTAAAAGTTTTGACATCTATACGATTGAAGACGGTTTGCAAGACAACATTATTTCAGGTTTGCATCACGATGAAAATTACGACCTATGGATTGGTACACCAAAGGGCATTCAGAAATTTGATGGTGAAAAATTTACGTCAATCATTCATTCAGATACTACTTATTTCGCAGATGATATAAGTTTTGCAGAGAACAATAATGGCACGCTTTGGTGCGAAGCTCGATTAAAGTCGGGCGAACGTGTTCTTTATGAAATTAAAAATGAAAAGATCTCAAATCTTTACGACCGCTATTCTAGTATCTTCAATAAGGGAAATGGAGCCTTTAGAATAATCCCCAACAATAAAGGTGGTATGTTAATTGGAAGTAGGGATGATCTTTTTTTATTAAAGAATGACTCCATTAGGCCTTACCGTTTTAATACGGATATTGAGAAAAATCGCCTTAAATATCCCTTGTTCGTTGATAACCAAGGCGCATTATGGGCAATGTTATTTGGTGAAGATGAGCCAAAACTTGTAATACATAAACAAGGAAAAGGAATAAAAAACATCAAACTTCCTGATTATGCCAAAGGTAAACTTATTTTTGATGGATACGAAGATAGAAATGGGCAGTATTGGTTCATACTTGAATCGGGTGGGTTATTGAATCTTAATAAGAAGGGATGGCGACTGTTTAATAAAGAGAATGGCTTGCCCATTAATACAATCTACAAAACGCTTCAGGATGCGGAAGGCAATATATGGCTTGGAACCCTAGGTGCTGGATTGGTGCGTTATGGAGGTGATTTATTTTTATCACTTGATAAAAACAATGGGCTAACTGATAACATTATTCGTTCCATATTTCAAGACTCAAAAGGGAAATATTATTTTGGAGATGGTGATGGAGGTATTAATATTCTGAATAAAGGAAATCTTACTACCTATCCTAAAAATTCTCTAGGTGATTTTTCATTTATTGGCGATTTTTTCGAGCAAAAGAATGGTGATATCTTGTTGTCGACCAACACAGGCCTTTGGAAATTAAAATATGGAAAAATTACTAGTGTCAATAGTCAATTTGGATGGAATAGAGACATTCCATTAAACGATATTAAGGCACAAAAAGATACCGTTTTTATATCAACAATGGGCTTTGGTCTTATCAAGAGCATTAATGGTAAAGCCACTTTTTACAACACCTATAACTCTGATATTCTTGATAATAACATTCAGGATATTTTCATTGATTCGAAGGAACGTATTTGGTTATCGTCAACTAGAGGAATTACCTTATACGAAAATGGTAAGTTCACTCAATTTACCGAAGGGCACGAGCTGTCATCTTCGTATGTTTTACAGGCTGCGGAAGACAAAGCTGGGAATATTTGGTTTGCAGCATTTACAAAAGGCTTAATCAGATACGACAATAAAAATTGGAGTAGCTTTGGCGAATCGCACGGCCTCTCATCCAATAACATATACTCCGTACTAACCGATGCTAAAGGGAATATATGGGCAGGTGCACAAAATGGAGTTGATAAAATAAAAATTGCAACATCTGGTGAAGTTGTTTCTGTCAATAATTTTGATCGCCACGATGGATTTGTGGGCATTGAGAATAACAGTGGAGCCAACTTACGAGATAACAACAACAACTTATGGTTTGGAACAGTTAAGGGTGTTATGCGCTATAATCCTGGCGAGCAAAAAATCAATTACCTGCCTCCACCAGTTTATATCCGAAATATTGAACTGGCCAACAAACAACCAGATTGGAAAAGTGAAACTTTCAATAGCTCTTACGATTCCATAGTACCTTGGTTTGGCATTCCCGACCACCTTAAACTAACAAAGTCACAGAATAATATCTCTTTCGCTTTTGATGCTTTATGTTATTCGGTTCCTGAAAAAGTAGTCTTTAAATGGCGTTTAGAGCCCATTGAAAGTGAATGGATCGAAGGAAAAGACAACAAGGTAACGTATCCTTCTTTACCTCCTGGCGATTACACATTTAGAGTTAAGGCAGCTAACAATAGTGGCATTTGGAATGACGAAGGCATATTCTATAATTTCAGTATTCACCCTGCTTGGTACCAAACAACCATTTTTCGTATCATTCTGGTACTTCTATTTATTGGCATTGCCTTTTTACTAATTTTCGTTTGGAATAGTAAGATACGCACTTTGCGTTTCGAAATGGAAATGTTGGTGCATTCAAAAACCAAAGAGCTGGAAAAGTCGAAGAATGAAATTGAAGAAAAAAACACCGAACTCGAAAGTCAGAAAAAGAAAATAACGGATCAGGCCGAATCAATTAGTGCGTCCTTAAAAGACCTTGAGAAACTAACAGATATCGGTAAAAATCTTACCGCCAATTTATCGGGTGAGAAAATATTTGATTTGGTGTATCAAGCTACCAGCGAGATAATGGATACCTATCTATTTGGTTTAGGCTTGTTCAATGCTGAAACCAATACCCTCGATTTTCAGAATGTTAATTTGAGTGGCGAACGTATGCCATTCATTACATTTCCTGTTGATGACCTTGATAGGCTTTCTATTAATTGTTTCGTAAACGATAGGGAGATCTTTATTGGAGATCTTGAGAAGGAGTACAAAAATTTCTCAAAAGAAGTACGTCCTACACCTGGAGATATTAACAGTCAGTCTGTCATATTTATTCCGATTAAAGTTAGCGACAAACCTTTTGGAGTGCTCACTGTTCAGAGTGCCGAAACAAATGCCTATACCAATTATCATTTGAACTTCATGCGTAATATTGGTATATATACAAGTATTGCTCTTGAAAATGCAGATGCTTTTGAACAAGTTGCCAAGCAGAAAGACTCATTGGAAGCGGCTAATAAAAGCATCCTTAATCAAAAGGAATCCATTGAGATTCAACGCGACAATATTAATGAACTCCATAAAGAAAACTTGCATTTAATAGCCTTGTTCACAAGCGAACTTGATAACCCACTTACCTCTTCGTTGAAACTCATTAACAGCATTAAAAATGGAGAAACAATAAGTGAAAAGCAATGTGCAAAATCTTTGCATCAAGTTTCTGAAGCCCTATGGCAGATCAAAAATATGATGAATCAGGTTGGTGAGATTAAACGCTTGGACCAGGAAGGTTTCCAAATCAGTACATCGCCTGTTCCTGTGCTTTCTCTCTTTCAAGAAGTAATGTCTCAATTTCAAGCTGACATTGATAACAAAGCCCTTACCATTAAATGGAATGTGGATGACATTATTGTGGATACTGATTATTCTATACTAGAGAAAGTTATCTCAAATTTAATCTCCAATGCCATTAATTTCTCCGAAGAAAATGCCAGTATCGATCTTAGTGCATTTAACAGTGCTGAAAATGTAGAAATCAGAATTAAAGATACAGGCTCTGGTATTGCCGAAGAGGCACTCAAAAATGTATTTAGTAAGTTTAATCAACTGAGCATTAATAGTGGCGATGGCAAAGTTCTTTCTGGTTTCGGGTTGTACATAGTTAAGCGCTATATTGATGGCCTAGGAGGTGATATTAAATGCGAAAGTATAGTTGGAATTGGGACTACCTTTATTCTTCATCTACCAAAATAAAATTTGGCAACATTTTTGATAATGCTTAGCGAAACAATAAAAAGTTAAGCTATGTTTTCAATGCCATTATTAATTATATTTCTATTCTTTCTTGTTCTAAGTTGGGCAGTTAGCTCAAAGCTAAAAAGTAAATTCAAAGCCTATTCTAAAATTCCAATAAATTTTGGAATGACAGGAAAAGAAGTTGCTGAGAAGATGTTACGCCAAAATGGCTTACTGAATGTTCAGGTTAATGCGGTAAAAGGAACGTTAAGTGATCATTATAATCCAAGTAATCGCACCATTAATTTAAGCCCTGAGGTTTACCATGGACGAAGCGTGGCTTCAGCAGCTGTTGCGGCACACGAAACAGGTCATGCTATCCAACATGCCAACAGTTATTCATTACTCGAATTTCGCTCCGCATTAGTACCCTTGCAGAACGTAAGTGCCAAGGTACTTAACTTCTTATTCATTGCACTGTTTGTAGGAGCAATGGCATTGCCAGGTATGATAAGTTATAATTTGGCACTTCAAATCATTATTGTTTGCTATAGTATTTTTACTTTAGCAGCCATTGTAACTTTACCTGTTGAAATTGATGCAAGTAGAAGAGCATTAGCCTGGTTAGATACGGCTAGCATAACAAGTCAAGATACGCATGCTAAGGCTAAAGATGCTTTAAAATGGGCTGCTTATACTTATGTAGTAGCTGCTTTGTCGGCATTGGCAACCCTTTTGTATTATGTCATGTTGATTGTTGGCGGAAGAGATTAAATTTTATAACAATTATGAATCATGGATAATTGGGCACTTTCAGTTATCCATTTTTTATGATTCGCAATATTGTAAAGGGTGTTTGTATAACATACCTTGCTCTTTGGTAACCACATGACCATGAGGTTTCATTAGCCATTAGTGGCTCGTAATTTCTTTCTTAAAGTTGCGAATTAAATCTTCCAATTTCTTTTTATTCTCAAAGAATTCATTCTCAGCCTTGTTATTCCAGAATGTATATTCACTAATTATTTGAGATATAACATGCTTTCCTCCAAAGAGCCAATCCTGGTCACGTTTTGTAGTATATACTTTTACTTTTCCCTTGGAGGTAATTTCTCCTTCTAATTTAGTTGGTACTCTATTGAATAGAGCATAGTCTGTCGAACTTTTTGTTAAGGTGATATTACCAAGACAATCAATGTTTCCGTCGAATGAAGATGGAAACGAATATTCTGAGAAGAAATTTAAAATTGGAAAGTTTGTTTTCTTTACGTAACAGTAAATGTGACCATTCCTGTGTAGTCTACCCTTCAATTCTGTGGCGTGAGTGCCTGTTAATGACATTTGTTGCGCTGTTGTCTTGAAAACAAGGTTTCCATTCTTTAATAGTTCATAGCTTTTATTCGCAAGTACATTAAAATCGTTGTTTTCAATGAGTAATCGGCGAGCTATTAACTTGTTAAGTTCTGTATCTATTTCAGTATGCTTTTTCTTTAATCTTACTATTGTAGTGCGCGGCATTCTGATTTTCTCGTATTTGGATATTTTTGTTGCAAGCTTTTTAAGCTTACTATCAATCTTAGTTATTTTTTTGTTTTTAATTTCCACCATGTTTATCTGTCTTGTTCAGTGATTACGATCTGTACTTATAAGGTGCATGGGCTAATTTGTGACACATACTACCGAAACTGTATTTAGCCCCGCGTTTGGTTTTAAATTTCCATTTTATAAAGTCAGATGAACGATTGGGTGTTGTTTATCGAAATTGCGAACATTCCAGAATACACTGACTCCCTTATATGCTCTATCACGGTTCATTGGGTGTAGTTTTTATTCCGTTATTCTATTCTTTAAGTCCATTTGCTCATGCAGAATTCTTGTTATTTCAATCGGATTGTCTATAGATTTGCGGTAAAAAATAATGTGTCGATTTACTTTTAATCCAAATAATTCAGAGTTTATTTCAGTGTAATTTGTTCCAAGTTCAGGGTTATCAGCAATGTCTTGGCAACTACTTAGAAGAATGTCATAATATTTGTCAGCTTGATATTCAGACCAAGTATCAAATGTGTAATCCCAAATATTATTTAAATCTATTACAGCCTTATTAGTCAATTCGTATTTAGCCATTCCTTCTCTTTTGAGCTTTTAATTCCGCAAGATTTTTTTTGGGGTCAAAATCATGAGCAATTCCACTATCAACACCTTCTTGGATAGCATTTCTTAAAGCAATAGCTTTACTTTCCTCATTTTCTAGAAGTCTTAGCCCTGCACGAATAACTTCGCTAACATTTTTATAACGACCAGCAGATACTTGAGTCTGTACGAACTGGTCAAAATAATTTCCGAGTGATATTGAGGTATTTTTCATTTTCCATTTTTTTATCAAAATTACCAAAAATTGGTAAAAACCCAAGCGTGTTTCTTTATTTAACAACAACTTATCAACATAAAGCACTGCAAGGTATTTACCTACTGATGATAGTAGTTGTAATCCTTTAAAACAGTGTTAAGAAACTCAGAAGCTGGCTGTTTGGTTTCTATACCCAATTTGCCTAACACAACATCTTTTGTTTTTAGAGCCAAAGGATGAGGTGCTCCTATTTCACTGTATTGATTGGTTCGTTCAGATAATAAAACCACTTCCTTGATGGTCTGTAAATCTGTATCGGATAACTTAAGTACCTCAGGGTATACAGGCTGATAGCCTTCTTCAAGCTCCATGTATGCCGTCTCATTCAAATCACCTTTCGCATTAATCTTTAATACCGTAGTGCCAGCAGCCAAATCGCCAATACGTTGACCTTTTCCATTAATAATAACAGTTAAAAGACCTGCAACTCCATAGCTTAGAAGAAAATCAACAATTCTAAAAATCCAGCGGATAAAGCATACTCCAAAACTTAACTCGCCACCATCCTTCTTAATCACCTTTATTTTCATGATCATCTTTCCAAAAGTTTGACCATTCAAAAACAAATCACACAATAGGTTATAAAAGTAAATAGGCAGGCAAACAATTGAGAACCACCAATCAACATCACCAACGGTGTACTGTATAAGTAAGACCAAAATAAGGATATAACTTCCCTTAATAACCAAGTCGAGCAGATGTGCAAAAATACGATCGCCCACACTTGCTAACTGATAATCAATATCGACATTCTGGGTGGTGGAAATTTGTAGTTTCTCCATAATGGGCAAGGAAATTATAGGATTAGTGTATGACTTAAGCAAAAGTAGCAAAATAAATTTTTTATGTGTAAAATTTTAATTTTATTCGTAGTGCTTTAGGCAAACCCCAATGAAAGAAATAACCTTTATTAATCGAAATAAATCAAGGTGGACTCAATTCGAGCAACATCTCAAGAAACCCAACCTCATTGATCCGGATGAACTGGCCGATCAGTTTATTCAATTAACCGATGATTTGGCTTTCGCACGAACGTTCTATCCGCGCTCGCGTACATTGGCTTATCTCAATTCCTTATCGCAACAAACTCACCTGGAGGTTTATCGTAACAAACGCGAAAAAGGGAGTCGTATTCCACGTTTCTTTACAAAAGAGTTGCCTTTGGTTTTGCGATCAGCTCGTCCCTATTTTATCATTTCTTTTCTTGTATTCATGGCCGCTTGGTCCTTGGGAGTTGTTTCTGCACTTACCGACGATAGTTTTGTTCGCCTTATAATGGGCGATGCCTATGTGGATATGACACAGGATAATATTGAGAAGGGTGATCCGATGGCAGTATACAATAAAATGGAACAAATGCCCATGTTTGTGGCCATCACGTTTAACAACGTGTTTGTATCATTTATGGTATTCCTCTTTGGTTTGCTAACGCCACTGGGTACAATCTTTCAATTATTCCGAAATGGGGTAATGGTTGGGGCTTTTCAGGCCTTCTTTTTTCAAAAGAACCTGATGGGTATTTCAACATTGGCTATTATGATACATGGTACATTGGAATTATCAGCCATCGTATTGGCAGGAGGAGCTGGCATTATTCTAGGGAAATATTTATTATTTCCGGGCACCTATCCGCTTAAAGAATCATTTGTATATGGCGTGAAAAAGGGAATAAAAATCATGCTTGGTTTAGTGCCGGTTTTTATTGTAGCGGGTTTTCTTGAAGGTTTTGTTACCCGTCATTATAATAGTATGGAAACCTGGACAAATATCCTCATCATTGGCTTATCTTTACTTTTTATCATTTGGTACTTTTTTATATTACCCGAATTAAGCTATCGTAAATACATCAAACAAACATCAGAATATAATGAACGAATTGGACATTGAAGTAAATAAACGTCGCGACTTTAGCGATGTTATAAACGTCACTTTTAAATTTATAAAGCAAGAGTTTAAACCTTTTTTTGGAACGATTGCGACTTATAGTATTATACCTATTATTGGAGCAAGTGTACTTGCTGTATTCTATACTACCGATTCGTTTCAGTTGTATTTTCAAGGATTAGTCGACAATAATTCATCCATCGCCACGCCCGATTTTGGTATGTATGGACTAATGATGTTAGTGTCGATGCTATGTTACCTTATTGTGATGGGCATAAGCTATGAGTATCTTAATTTATACAATGAGCGTGGCAGGGGTAATTTCACAGGTGGAGATGTAGCCAGTGCTTTTGGGAAGAACTTTTTGAGTTTAATAGCTTATTTCATAGTTGTCTATATCATTACAATTATAGCTTCCATTTTCTTTATCATTCCAGGAATTTATTTAGGTATCGTACTGTCTTTGATTTTTATGGTGAAAACAGTTGAGAACAAGGGTTTCTCACGCAACTGGAGTCGTTGTTTCGAACTAATAAAAGGTAACTGGTGGAACACATTTGGTTTATTAATTATCCTAAGCATTATCGTAGGAGTTTCATCTAGCATTTTCACAATGCCAACCATGATATACTCGTTTACCAAGGGAATAACAATGGCACAAGGTGGTGAAGGTGAATTTGATAAAAAGATTATGATCGTGTTTTCACTCATATCAACTTTTGCTTCTTACATGATCTATTCTGTTATCTATTTGGGTATTGGGTTTCAATATTACAGCCTTGCTGCCAGAGATAATAGTCAATCTATTCTTGAACGCATTAATAAAATTGGAGAAAGCGACACGAATGAAGTTCAGTAGTTATCTTCTTTTTTCTCTGTTTTTAATCTTTGCTTGCCTATGGTCGGCCGAAGCGAATACCAGCGCACCTAACGATTCCATTCAAGCATGGGACAATAGTGTGGTTGATGTACGCACACCTTCGGCGGATACCATTGCCTATTATAAACAATTATCAGAATATCAATACGAACCCTTAAACCAAGAACCTAGTCTTTGGGATCGGTTTTGGGCGTGGGTCAGATCCATGTTATTTAGTGGCGATGCTGATTACTCTTGGGTCTCTTGGTTAATACTAGTAGTTGCTGTATTAGCATTGCTCGCCATCGTTTTAAAACTAATTGGTATTCCTATCAAAGGCCTCTTTGTGTTTTCGCGATCCACAAAAGTAACCGATTTAGCATTTGCATCTGGAACGATGGACTTGGAACAAGAGAACCTTGAAAAACTATTTAAGAAATATCATTCTCTGGAAGCCTATCGCGAAGCAACTCGTATTTTGTTCTTATTGGCCTTGCGACAATTAAATCGCCAAAGCATCATTAAATGGAATAGTTGGAAGACGGATAGAGAATACTATTACGAAATCACTAATACGGAGCTAAAGCAAAACTTTTTAAATGTAATGCGGCATTATGAATACATCTGGTTTGGTAAGTTTGAACCGAGTAGTGAGCAATATAAGAAAGTAAAAAATCAGTTTGATGAACTCATGATTCAAATAAAAGCGGACTAAAATGGGAAAACAAAAAGGTAATAAAAACATGCTTATATGGGCACCACTAGTAGTGGTTATGCTTGTGTTTGTAGTTGTTTTTGCCCCTGTACCCATTGATTGGACTTTGAGTTTCTCGCGCAAAGACACCAAACCTTTTGGCAGTAAGCTTTTGTACGAATTGCTTTCAGAACTAGGAGATAAAACAAATGTAAGCACGGCTTATCAAGCACCAGACCTTGATGACTTCGAATTGAGTAATGATGAAACCAACTACATTTTTGTGAATCAAAATTTCACACCTGAAGTTGACGAGTTGGATAACATCATTGAGCTGGCAGGGAATGGGAACAATGTTTTTATAGCAGCCCAATTCTTTAGCGACGAACTTAAAGATTCGCTAAAATTTCAGGTAGATATCAATTTTAGGCCAACAATAGCATCAGAAGATTCGGTGAGTTTTAATTTGGCCAATCGTAAATTACAAAAGCATTTGGGTTATTGGTTTCACAAAGGAATGACCAATAATTATTTTACCTCGTACGATACGCTGCAAACCACCGTACTTGGATTTAATAACGAAGGTAAAACCAACTTTATCCGCCAAAGAATAGGTGATGGATACCTTTTTATTCATTTAAATCCAATGGTATTCACCAATTATCATTTGCTAAAAAACAACAATTATAACTACGCTTTCAGGTGCCTCTCTTATTTGCCGAATCAAACCACAGTGTGGGACGAACATTATAAGATGTATCGCAACAAGCACAAAACAACGCTTAGTTATATTTTGGATAATATGCCTCTGCGCATAGCATGGTACCTAGTACTAATTGCAATTCTTCTTTTCTTCATTTTCGAATCAGCTCGAAAACAAAGGGCTATAGCCATAATTAAAGCGCCAGAAAATAGCACAGTCAATTTTGTTGAAACAATAGGTCGCTTGTACTTTAGTAGAAAAGATCACCTTGATATTGCTCTTAAGAAATTTATCTATTTAAAGGAATTTATTCGCTCGAAATATTATTTAAACACATCGCTGATCGATGCCGAGTTTTACCAACAACTGGCTGATAAATCGTCGGTTCCAATTCGATCGATTAAGCAGCTATTTGAACTAGGTGAGAACTTAAAACAAATGAATCGATTGTCTGAGGAAGATTTGGAACAATTCAATCGAAAGATTGAATACTTTTACGAACATTGTCAATAAAAAAGAACAAGGATATGAACCAGGATACCCCATTCGAAAACCGCTTGCCACTTGATGAATTAAACCATGCGGCATTTCAAATCAGAAATGAAATCAATAAAGTTATTGTTGGTCAGGAAAAAGTGCTTGACTTGCTATTGACTGCTGTTATCGCTAATGGTCATGTATTAATTGAAGGGGTGCCAGGTGTTGCAAAAACAATGATTGCAAAGCTACTGTCGAAATCAATATCTTCTGACTTTTCGCGTTTGCAATTTACACCTGATTTAATGCCGTCGGATGTGGTTGGTACAATGGTGTATAATACGGGCAAATCAGCATTTGAGTTTAATAAAGGGCCTATCTTTTCTAATCTGGTTTTAATTGACGAAATCAACCGTGCGCCTGCCAAAACGCAAGCCGCTTTGTTTGAGGTGATGGAAGAACGTCAGGTAACCATTGATGGCCATACACATAAAATGGAACCGCCCTTCTTGGTTTTTGCAACTCAAAACCCGGTGGAACACGAAGGAACCTATCGTTTACCGGAAGCTCAATTAGACCGTTTCTTGTTTAAGATAGATATTGACTATCCAAACCTTGAGCAAGAGGTTTCTATTCTTTCGAATGCTCAAAAACGTGAAGAAAAAGATCCGCTGAGCCTGGTTAATTCTATTATTACAGGAGAAGCTATAACGCATTATCAGGACATGGCCTCGAAGGTTATTGTCGAAGATGATCTACTGCGTTACATTGCCCAAATCGTAGAAAAAACGAGAAGCAGTCATTCATTATTCCTTGGAGGTAGTCCACGTGCGTCTTTGGCCATATTAAACTCAGCTAAAGCCTATGCCGCTTTGGAAGGCCGTGACTTTGTTACACCTGACGACATTAAAATGGTGTTGATTCCAGTGTTATGCCACCGTGTAATTCTTACGCCTGAAAAAGAAATGGAAGGTGTTAAACCAGAGATTATCATTCAACAGATTATTGATTCAGTAGAGGTTCCTCGCTAAACCACTGTAGCAAATGGGTAAATTTAAAGTTAGGGGTCGTGTCTATTTTTCCAAGCTATTTTATTATGGTCTTGGTGCGCTCATCCTATTATTAGCATTCGGGCAATTTAATGCGCAGTTTTTTCGCATTGGATTATTGGCTCTTGGACTCTACTCTACCCTAATATTTTTAGATATTATCCTACTTTTCTTAAATAACAAGTTAAGTTTCGAGGCACACCGAAAAGTTGATGAGCGCTTTTCAAATGGCGATGAAAATACGGTAGAACTTACTTTCACTAACCTTTATAATTTTCCGGTAAGCGCTGTGATAAGTGATGAGATACCTGAGCAGTTTCAGAAACGCGACTTTCATCTATCACTCAAATTCAAGTCGGGTGAATCAAAAAACAGCACTTACCAACTTTACCCAACCCAACGAGGTGAGTACCATTTTGGCGCATTAAATGTATTGATTCAATCGCCTTTACGCTTGATGATTCGTCGCTTTCGTTTTTCGCAAAATCAAATGACCAAGGTGTATCCTTCGTTTAAAGAAATGAAGCAATTTGAGATGATGGCCATCTCTAATCGCTTGACCGAAGTGGGCATTAAAAAAGTGCGGAAAATAGGTCACCAGATGGAGTTTGATCAAATAAGAGAATACACCAAAGGGGATGATTATCGCACCATTAACTGGAAAGCAACAGCACGCCGCAGCCATCTGATGGTAAATCAATATCAGGAAGAAAAATCGCAGCAGGTGATTTCAGTGATTAACTTGGGGCGCTCAATGAAAATGCCGTTTGAAGGAATGACTCTGTTAGATTATGCCATTAATACTTCATTGGTTATTTCTAAAATTGCCATGTTGAAAGATGACAAAGCAGGCTTGCTGACATTTAACAATCAGTTACGCACTTTAATTGCTCCTCAGCGAAGTGGCAAACAGATGCAAACTATCATGGAAGCGCTGTATAACCAACAAACTAATTTTGAGGAGCAGAGCATACAAGTTCTTTATTCAGCTATTCGTCGCAATATCCATCACCGTAGCTTGCTTATTATTTATACCAATTTCGAAAGCTTAAGCTCAGCCAAGCGTCAGTTACCAATGTTGCAAAAGCTGGCGCATGATCACCTTGTTGTAGTTGTATTTTTTGAAAACACTGAGCTCAAGAAATTAACAGATGAGAAAGCTATGGATATGGAAGGCATCTACATTAAAACCATCGCTGAAAAATTCACCTACGATAAAAAACTAATTGTTCACGAACTAGAGCGTCATGGGGTACATACCATACTTACCGAACCTGGAAAATTAACCGTTGACACGATTAATAAATACCTTGAATTAAAAGCACGAGGAAGTATTTAGACCTATCTTATCCATACTTTTAATTGTACTTTTTGAATAAATTGAGCTCCAAAAAATCGATTTACTTACAACTTTTGACGAACTATTAATATTTGGCGATAATCTATCACTTCATATTGAGCTAAACTTAAACAGTTTCGACTAATTAGTGAAAATTTTCTGTTATTTTGATACGTGTGATAATCAGATCAATTGTCTAAGTAATGAAAGGTTAACCTTAGCGTAAGCTCAATTTAATTAGTTTAGCGCTGAGTTAACTTAGTTTTGTAGCAGAATACACGATTTTAAGTTTAGATGCCATGGAATTAACCTTAACCAATGTACCAAGAAGAATAGAGCTAGATGACGTATTAGACAGCGGACTAATTTCGATGATGACCCAATCGTCTGTTAATCCCGAAGATTTTTACTTAACTGGATACGAGACAGTTTGCTTTAAACGCACACGTGAATTTGCCTTAGAAAGTGTACTCGCCTCTGTGGTACCATTTGAAAAAGACATACTAATTGTTTCTAACAACAGTGATCATGCTCGCTTAAAAAAGCTGTGCAAGTATCATGGCGTAAGCAACCGAACGATAGAACAACCTCAAACGGCTCAGGAATGGGAAGAATTTGTTTCTATAGTTGCAAATTACAAGAGCTATTCACACATTTTGTTTTCATGCGATGTTAATTCAGAATATGAAATGGATCAGCTTAAGAAAATTGCTACTTTAATTAAAGATTTACAGATTGGTCTGATTGTACATTGCCGTCGTCAAGCGATGGAACTAAGCAAGGTCAAAGAATTAAACATCGATTACATGGTTTGTAATGGAAGTGGAACCGAGATTAGTTCTGTGGTATTAGCATGTCGTCGTAAATTAGTGCAGATCGAAGGTATCTCGCGAAGTTACGACATGGACTTATACAACTATTGGCAAACAAGTTTATACGGACGAAAATCATTTATTGAACCCATGGCTATTTAGTTAGGCCAATCACTATAATTTACAACCCAAGCTAATATCATTGTAGCTTGGGTTTTCTTTTTCTTAACATTAAAGCTTTAATACTAATTATTTAGACTTTAGTTAACGCTGATTTATTAGTGGAGTTCTATACTTGCTGTCAATATTAATGGCAATAAGTATGAGTCAGAAAAACATTGAAAATCTAAAAAAAATAGAAGCATTGGTAATCTCGGATGTTCACCTCGGCACTTTTGGATGCAAGGCGAAAGAACTTGTGAGTTACTTAAAAACGGTGGATCCTAAAACCATTGTGCTAAATGGTGACATTGTAGATGTGTGGCAATTTAGTACATCCTATTTCCCTAAACCACACCTAAAAGTTATCCGTCAACTATTGAAGATGATGGAGAATGGAAGTAAAATATATTACATCGTTGGCAATCACGATGAAAACTTACGTCGTTTTATTGGCCTTACCCTAGGGAAAATTGAAATTGCCAATAAAGTGGTATTAAATCTGAATAATACGAAAACCTGGATTTTCCATGGTGATGTTTTCGATGTTGTTATGCACCATTCAAAATGGCTCGCTAAGCTAGGTGCCAATGGTTATGGTATACTCACCCTCACCAATCGATTTGTAAATGGCGTACTTTCCTTGTTTGGCAAAAGGCGTATTTCATTATCGCGCGATGTAAAGAAAGCCGTTAAAGGCAAAAGCAAAAATATCACTACACGTTTTGAAAGCACCGTTGCTGATTTAGCCATAAAAAAGGAATACGATTATGCCATTTGCGGACACATTCATTGGCCCGAGAAAAAGTTAATTAAAACCCAGAATGGCGAAGTTTCTTATCTGAATAGTGGTGACTGGGTTGAAAACATGACCGCCCTTGAATATCACAATGAGGATTGGCACCTGGTTTACTTTAAGCCTGAAATGAAGACAAACAATGAATCAATTGCAGCAAATGATGAATTGCTTGTGCCAAACGAAAAAACAATGCTTAAGGCAATGCTAAACGACATCATACACAACTAAACATATAGACTAAACGGAATAAGATGAAAATTCTTTATGCTATTCAAGGAACTGGCAATGGCCACATGGCACGGGCATATGAGGTAATTCCACAATTACAAAAATATGGCGATGTTGATTTATTAGTTAGCGGCACTCAATGCGACATTAGACTGCCATGGCCCATAAAGTATAGATACCATGGTTTAAGTTTTATATTTGGCAAAAATGGTGGCGTTGATCTAAGAAAGACAATATTGGGATTTAGGCCCTTTCGCATGCTCAAAGAAATATTTAGTGTGCCTGTGCATAAATACGATTTAGTCTTAAATGATTTTGAACCAATAGTTGCCTGGGCGAGTACCTTTCGTCAAGTAAAATGCATAGGCATAAGTCATCAGAGTGCTGTTCTTCATCCTAATGCGCCTGCTCCTGCAAGTAAAGATAAACTTGGTTACAATATTCTGAAATACTACGCCCCTTGTAAACAATCCTACGGCTTTCATTTCCAAGCTTTGGATAAAACCATTTCTACGCCTGTTATTCGCAAAGATATTAGAAGTGGTAAAATCACAAATAAAGGACACTATACGGTTTATTTACCATCCTACGATGATCAAAAAATAGTAGATGTATTATCGCAAATTCCTTACATACAATGGCAAGTATTTTCGAAACATAATTCCAAAGCTTTTCAGTCGGGCAATGTTCAAATTCAACCCGTTAATAAAGATAAATTCACAGAGAGTTTTATTTCGAGTATGGGAATACTTTGTAATGCCGGATTTGAGACACCTGCCGAAGCACTTTTTATGGGCAAGAAACTTTGCGTAATACCAATGAAAGGGCAATACGAACAACAATGTAACGCAGCATTCCTAGAGAACATGGGTATATGTACACTTAAGCATTTAAGTTCAAGTGTAGAACGACTAAACGAATGGGTATATTTTGATCAGCCACAAAAAATAGCCTATGCCGATAATTTATCTGATACTATCGAAGATATTATCGAGAATGTATGCAGAACTCATGAAAGCTATCCTGACTTTGCAATCAACCAAATATTACGATAAAATATTATAACACTTGAGTTACAATTACGACTAGTGTATCTGATTTTTAATGGGCCATCTTAAAACTTATTATGGCTCATTAAAATCATTTTTTTAAAAAATTATTACATCAATAATTTCAAACCCTTATAAGTCACGCAAACTTACATTTGAAAATGGCTATCAACTAATCCTAGTATCTTATGCAGATATCTGATCAAAGTTTACACGAAATTGGAATTCCAGTACCTTCGAATCAATTGTTTAAGCGAGCATTATTTTCGTATCTGCGAGTAAATAAAATC
The DNA here is from genome assembly GCA_025499625.1 of Carboxylicivirga fragile. Taxonomy (GTDB): domain Bacteria; phylum Bacteroidota; class Bacteroidia; order Bacteroidales; family Marinilabiliaceae; genus Carboxylicivirga; species Carboxylicivirga fragile. The sequence continues at coordinate 25,000 of JAFMVD010000032.1, forward strand.
AATCGCATACTAGGCCAAATAACAGACGAGTATAAAGGAATCAGTTTTATAAATAACATTTTTGATCAGCTAAACATTAATTACAACATCTCTGATTATGATCTGAAAAATATTCCTCAAAACGGACCATTCATAATCATGTCGAATCATCCCTATGGTTTTCTTGATGGTTTAATTATGATTCATTTATTGGCTCAAAAGCATCCTCAGTTTAAAGTGATGGCCAACTTCTTTTTAAAACAGTTTGATGCTTTAAATCCATACTTTATTGACCTTAACCCATTTCAAACCAAACATATAACTAATGTTAAGGGAATACGAACGGCCTATCAACATTTACAAAATGGAATGCCCATTGGTGTATTTCCTGCAGGCGAAGTCTCCACAATGCAAAAGGGATTTAAGCTAATTGTTGATAAGGAGTGGGATTCAGGAATTATTCGTTTTATCATTAATGCTAATGTGCCAATTATTCCTTTGTATTTCGAAGGTCACAATAGTCTGCCATTTCATCTCTTAGGTAAGATCCATCCTTATTTAAGAACCTTAAGTATACCCAACGAATTTTTTAAACAAGAAAACAAGACCATCAAGCTGAGAGTGGGCAACCCTATATCTCCATCCGAACTAAAGGATTTTGATAATATACAGCGAGCAGGAAGATACTTGCGTGCGTCTCTTTTTGGGCTGGGATCAAAAGTGGATGTGAATCGTTATTTTAAAATACCCTCCTTTAACAAAAAAACTAAAGAGGCCATCATTCCAGCTGTTCCCAAGGAAGAAATTAAGCTAGAACTTAAAAAGTTAAAAGAATCTGAAGGAGTGATGCTTCAAAAATCACATTATGAGGTTTACTTAGCTTGTTCCGAGGAAATTCCTCAGATCATAACTGAACTTGGCCGCTTACGCGAAATCACTTTTCGTGATGTTGGCGAAGGCACAAATCGTATGCTCGACATTGATGAATACGACTTATATTAGCGACATCTTTTCTTATGGGATAACAACAATGAATGCATTGTTGGAGCTTACCGATTAGGTAAAGGTGATGAAATAATGTGTACCCAAGGCTCAAAAGGATTTTATATCAGCAGTCTTTTCGATATCGATAAAGAAATGAATTCAGTGCTTGATCAAACCTTAGAATTGGGGCGCTCCTTTGTGGTAAAAGAATATCAACAAAAGCCATTACCACTGTTTTTACTATGGCAAGGTATTCTTCATTTTTTGAAATCCAATGAACACTTCAAATATTTAATGGGCCCTGTTAGTATTAGTAATGACTTTAGCCGCTACTCCAAAGATCTATTAATTGCCTTCATCAAGAAATATCATTTTAACAACGAGCTATCTAAAATGGTGCATCCCAAAAAAGCTTTTGTTGTAAAGTCAGATAGAGATGATATTGATGTTGTTCTGGAAAGGCATGCCAATGACATTCATAAATTGGATAAATACATATCCGGCATTGAACCAGGATACATTAAAATTCCAGTACTCTTAAAACAGTATATTCGACAAAATGCCAGGATTATAGGCTTCAACGTTGATCCAAATTTCAACGACTGTTTAGATGGTTTAATGATACTTGATATCTCTAAACTACCTGAATCGACTATGTCCTCTTTAGAAAAATAGGGTAAATCAAACAGCCCGTTAATCAACAAATATCTTAACAATTTACTTAAACACAATCAAACTTACCTGTTCGCTTTAGATTGCTGTAGTTGTAGGTTAATCCGGTTTTCTCATCTGTAAATGGCCCTTCGCGTAAAGTTTCTTCCCAGCCCATACTCTTGTATTCAGGAAAAAACACATCTACACCTTTAAATGCATGATGAATTTCAGTCAGGTATAATTCGTCCGTTTCTGGCAAGAAAGCCTTGTATACTTCACCTCCACCAATCACAAAAACTTTCTGATCATCGCTACACAAAGCTAATGCTTCACCAATTGACTTTACAACTTCGGCTCCCGGAGCTTCGTAATTTGCCTGGCGTGTGATAACAATATTCCTACGTTTTGGAAGGGCTCCTTTCGGCAGCGCCTCAAAGGTTTTACGCCCCATTAAAATGGTATGTCCAGTGGTGAGGCCTTTGAAGCGTTTTAAATCGGCTGAGATATATGCTAATTGATCATTATCTTTTCCAATGCCATTTTTTTCGTCAATGGCTACAATCATTGCAAGGGTCATAACTATATCGAAATTGCACCTTTAATGTGCGGGTGTGACTCGTAATTTGTTAACTCAAAATCATCAAACACAAAATCGTCGATGTTTTTTCGTTCAGGATTAATTAGCATTTGTGGCAAAGTCATTGGATCACGCGTTAACTGTAATTTAACCTGCTCCAAATGATTTAAGTAGATGTGTGCATCGCCAAGTGTATGAACAAATGTGCCAGGTTTTAAACCCGTTACCTGTGCAACCATCATCAACAATATGGCATAAGAAGCTATATTAAAAGGTACACCTAGAAAGATGTCGGCACTTCGCTGGTACAACTGACAACTCAACTTACCATCGGCCACATAAAACTGAAACATGATGTGACAAGGTGGTAATTGCATATCATCAATGGCTCCAACGTTCCAAGCACTTACCAGGTGACGGCGCGAATCAGGATTGATCTTAATACTCTCAATTACTTGTGCAATCTGGTCAATTTGGCCTCCTTTATAATCAGGCCACGAGCGCCACTGATAACCATAGATTGGCCCAAGCTCACCATCCTCTTTGGCCCATTCATTCCAAATGCGCACACCATTATCCTGAAGGTATTTCACATTTGTGCTGCCCTTCAAAAACCATAACAGTTCATGAATAATGGATTTAAGATGCAGCTTCTTAGTGGTTAACAAAGGAAATCCTTCACTCAAATCGAAACGCATCTGATGGCCAAAGACACTTCTCGTTCCGGTACCTGTGCGATCTTCCTTGGTAACACCTTCATCCAACACGCGTTGCAGTAAATCCAAATATTGCTTCATAATGGTAAACTTTAAGCGCCAAAAATAAGAAAATTACAGAGGCTTATGCATGAAAAGCAGATGCTATTTTAAGAAGTGGTATAAAATTATTTTTTTACTTCTTCTGACAAATCAATTATTGTTACAATTGGAAAATGATCGGAGTAATTGACATCCAGTTTTTTAAAATCATAGGCTTGAAAACGCTGATCGTGGAAGATAAAGTCGATCCGAAATGCTGGCAACTTGCCATTGTATGTTCCACCCATTCCACTTCCTGATTCCACAAAGGCATCCTTTAATTCACCTCTCATCTCACGGTAAACATAGGATACTGGCGTATCATTAAAATCGCCGCATACAATTGCGGGGAATGGTGAATTGCTAATGTGTCGACCAATGCGCTCTGCTTGATCGGCCCTATGTTCAAAGGCTACTCGCATCTTCCCGGTAATCTCTCGTATACCGGCTCGTCTTTCATCTTCATTTTTAAAATTGAGACTATCTAAAAAATTCAAATGCTTAGAGCTAAAACGGATCGATTCGAGGTGATTATTAAACACACGAACACGTTTTCCATGTACCTTAATATCGGTATGAATGCTAAAATTGCTGGTATGTTCAAATTTCAGGTTGCCCTTTTCTACAATGGGGTATTTACTAAGAGTGACCAAACCAAAATTTCGCCGGCCGCGTTTACCAGCTCGATATTCGATGTGTTTGTATTTGTATTGATTCAATCGGGCCAAGATTGAATGCTCACTATATCGCGACTTGCTAGTTGATGAATAAAATTCTTGCAAACACAATACATCAGGATTTTCCTTTCGTATCATCTCAAAAATTTTATTCTGCACGTTTTTTTCGCCAGTCCAATTATAGATGTCCCACATGCGCACGTTGAAACTCATAACGCTCAAAGGCATTTCAAGTTGCTGCGATTCTTTTAAGCGTTTGCCCTTCCATTGAAAGGTATTATTCCAATGTCCCCATGTTAGCAGAATTGCAAGTAATGGAATCAACAATTGCCATCGCCGTTTTGAAGCCCACAGCAAGACCAGTAGTACATTGACACCCCAAAGAATAGGAAAGCCAAAACCCAGAAATGCCAACACCCACATGCGTGAAGGATTGACATAGGCTGTTAGAACAGATAACATCAAAAAGCCAGATGCAACCAGACTGATTAGGGTAATTATGGATCGAAAAAAACGTCTCAAGGTTTAGGTTTTATTTTTTACTTGCTTCAAATAAAGTTTTCTTTTCACTACTTGATAAACTATCGTAGCCACTTGCCTTTATCTTTTCCAAAATTCGATCCACCTCTTGCTGATTAGCTACAACTCGCTTATTATATTCCATATCAGAGACTGGTCTCCGGTGTGTCACTGTCAATTTTGATTTACGCGAAAATAAAGATACCAAACTATCCATTGCTTTATTAAATCCAATGGTTACATCCTTGCCTTTCATAATCATGCCAGCATAAAGAAAACCAAAGCCAGCACCACCTAAATGTGCTAAATGTCCACCAGTATTTGATAATGATGATATGCTAACCAAATCGAGAATCAAGGCAAACAAAGCAATGTATTTTAATTTAACCGGCCCTATAAACATCAGGTTAATCTGATAATCGGCCTTTAATCGTGCTATCGCAAATAAGATGGCCATTACCGATGCAGATGCGCCTAGTAAAATTGATGATGAATGATTTGAGTACAACTCAGGAATTAAATTATAAGCCAATAAATACATTAAAGCGCCCGAAAGTCCACCAAGGAAATACACACCTAAAAATTGACGTGGATTGAGAAATTCCAGGAAGATACGCCCAAACCAATAGAGCCAAAGCAGGTTAATGAGTATATGAAAGAAATCGTAATGAACGAACATATAGGTTAATAGAGTCCATGGCTTAAACAGCAACTCCATTGGATCGGAAGGTACAGATATCCACTGCAACAAAGGCGAATCGACCGAACCCGTTGAAAGACTAAAAAACACCTGAATCAATCGCACCGCAATAAATACACCTACATTAATGTAGATAAGACGCGTTAAAGCGCCACCTTGGCGATACGATTGTTTTATTTCGTCAACTATGCTCATAGCGTATTATATTCCTTTTTTCTGCCAATATTTTATTAAGATAAAACCAAATATCATACCACCCAAATGTGCCCAGTGCGCAACATTGTCGAATGAGAAATTGGCAACTCCCATAAATAACTCAGCCACACCGTAAATGATTACAAAATATTTAGCCTTAATTGGAATTGGCGGGAACAATAACATCAACTCGGTATTGGGGAACAACATTCCGAAGGCCAAGAGTATACCAAATACGGCTCCCGAGGCACCAACAGTAGTTCCGTTTAAAGCAACATTAAGCTTCCCCATTAACGGATCGGTAAAATTCTTATATTGATCAAGAGCAGCCGCCCCTTGTTCAAAAACAATGCTAATTTGCTCTGGCGACATTTGAGCAGCTATTACCTGATAATTAATGTAACTGGTAATTAAGTGAATTACCCCTGCTCCAATACCAGTGATAACATAATACAAGAAGAATTTTTTTGAACCCCAATAAGTCTCCAAAATTCGTCCGAACATAAATACAGCAAACATATTAAAGAACAAGTGCATAAAACCGCCATGCATAAACATATAAGTTCCAAACTGCGCCGGATGAAATCGTTCCGACATTGGTAAATGCAAGCCTAGATATCTTGATAGATCGACACCAAATGTGGTTTGCAATACCCATGTAGCCAATAAAAACAAGGCATTAATAATCAAAAGATTCTTAGTTACGGGAGGTAGGCCTGCCAATGGATTCGGACGATAATTCATGTAAATATTTTTTTATAATCACTATGGCATACTTTTAAGCAACATCAATGCCAGATTGAAAAATTAGTAAAAAAAACGCAAGATCTTTCTTATATCAAACAAAAAAAAGAACTTCCTGGTTTAGTCAACACTTGTAAACTGTCATTGTGTCACTCGTTTTAACTTTAAATAGTTAATTTTAATTTCGCAAATACGGAACGGTTCTTTATGTGTTTCTTACAATAGAGAACCGTTCCCTAGAATATTTTTAAGCTTCAATTAACTCATAAAACGTTTCTCCAATTCATCATTATCCAATATTGAGATAATGGATTTACCCGAAGGGGAGAAATTAGGAATTTGACAGGCAAACAGCTGATCAAAGAGTTCACTCATTTCAATTCCGCTTAGTGCCTTACCATATGGGATAGATGCCCGCTTGGCCATCGATCCGGCTATTTGTTCAAAAACTTCTTTCTCTAAGTCAACTTCACCATCTCTAAAATCGGTTAGTATGCCATCAACCAATTGAGCTGCCGAAACCGATTCTAAGCCAGCCGGTGTCGAAAGTACATTAAACGTTCCGTCATCCACCTGCTCCAACTCAAGGCCAAGTGACAATAAATCGCTCTTTAACTCATTCACCAAAGCCATTTCTTGTGGGCCAAACTTCAACTCCTCAGGAAAAAGGCTCTTCTGCGATAAAGAAGCCCCTTTACGAATTGAGTGCATGAAACCTTCGAAAACCACTCGCTCATGGGCGCGCTTCTGGTCAATCATCATTAGTCCCGACTTTACTGTCGTCAGTATATAACGGTTCTTCAATTGGAAGAAGCGATTCTGCCCCAAAGTCGACTCATCACCTCCTGAAGATAATAAGGTTTGCTGAACAGGTTCAACATGCTCTACAAATTGCGTATTGTCATTGCCAGGCAGTTGCATTGATTCATCATTTTCAAAACCACTGTATAACTTATCCCAGCCTTCCGTTTTTGTTGGTTTCTCATATCCACCTCCGGAGAAAGAACCACCATAACTGGCAGCAGCACTTTTTTTCTCTTCTTCAAAAGGATTGTAAAAAGGATCAACTGAAATTTCGGGTTCAACAGGTGAAAAATCCTGATTAGCCACAGGAATATGAATCTGATCATCGGTATCAAAATCGATGGAAGGCATCATATTGAATTTCCCTAAACTCTCACGAATAGCAGCATTCATTATCTGCCATATGGCTCGTTCGTCCTCAAACTTAATCTCCGTTTTGGTTGGATGAATGTTGACATCCACAATTTTGGGATCCACCTCAAGACAAATAAAATAGGCTGGAATGGTTTCTGGTTGTAAGATATTATCATAGGCATCCATCAAGGCGCGATGCAAATATGGATGTTTCATGAAACGATTGTTCACAAAAAAGAACTGATCGCCCATGGTCTTGCGTGCCGATTCTGGTTTACCCACAAAACCGGAAATATTTACCATCACCGTATCCGTCTCAATGGGAATTAATTGATCACCCATTTGTTTCCCCATCATATTCACAATGCGCTGCTTAAAATTACCCGATGGCAGATTAAACAAAGGCACACTGTTATGAATAAGACTCATGGCAATTTCAGGATTAGCCAATGCCACACGCTGAAATTCGTTAATTATATGACGTAATTCCGTTGAGTTCTTTTTTAAGAAACGACGTCGAGCCGGTACATTATAAAACAAATTCTTGATAATGAATTGGCTTCCTTTGGCACATTGTATGGGTTCTTGCGATTCAAGACTTGAACCGGAAATACAGATGTGTACCCCTAATTCATCTTCATCGCGACGCGTTTTTAATTCAACTTGTGCAATGGCAGCAATTGAGGCTAAGGCTTCACCACGAAAACCCATGGTGCCCAATGCAAATAAATCGGTAGCCTCACGAATTTTTGAAGTAGCATGACGCTCAAACGACATACGAGCATCCGTTTCGGCCATACCCGAACCGTTATCAATCACCTGAATAAGTGTTTTGCCAGCTTCGGCAGCCACTACCTGAATTTCACTCGCCCCAGCATCCACGGCATTCTCCATCAACTCCTTAATAACCGAAGCAGGACGTTGTATTACCTCTCCCGCAGCAATTTGGTTAGCCACCGAATCGGGCAATAACTGAATAATATCTGACATGTTTCTTTAATTCTTATACCATTTTTTATAAAGAGATTGGTACTTGGTATAATGCCGATATAATAATGATTAGTGTTAAGGAGCACAGCGAACTTGATACTAAATTCATTATATAAACGGTATTAATCTACTACCTCAACCTTAGTTACTACTCAGCAAGGTAGGTGTTTAACCACTCCATTCCTGACTCGATCAGGTACAGCCCCAGGGCGAATAAAGCAATTAAAATAATGATCAAACGTAAATTAGAACGTTTCTTTTCGCTACGTGCCACATCGAAATTAGTCTTAGTACGACGACGCATTCCACCTCTAATTCGTTCTGAATATCCGCTCTCTTTCTCCGCACTATCCAATAAACCTAATTCGCTTTTTATTCTGCGTTCACGCTCCTGGCTTTCCTCCTTCTTCTCATCGTAATAAATCGGATCATGCTGAAACACACGATGACGTGCTAGTTTTGAAAATGTAAATTTCATAATTATCGATTTTTGCGTTTCATCCGCACCTCATGCAAAGATAAGAAGTAATCTGAAATGATGAGGAACTCTGTAATAAAACTAATCGTTCAAACATTTGCCACAATACTTACAGTGGCTTGCATCATCATCATGGCCTTCTTTTAAGCACGATTGACATACCTGGGTATTGGTTGGTGTTGGATTACGAAATTCTTTTGCCAATTCCGATGTTACAATACCTGTTGGAACCGCGATAATGGCGTAACCAATAATCATTATAAAACCAGCAATAAACTTTCCCAAAGTGGTAACAGGAACAATATCGCCGTAACCCACAGTTGTGAGAGTAACCACTGCCCAATAAATACTTTCGGGTATACTTCTGAAACCTTCGTTAAACGGACTTTCAACGATGTACATAACCGTTCCAAGTATGGTTATTAGGATTACCACTGCAAATAAAAATACGCCTATTTTGTTTCGTCCCGATGACAGAGCAGACCATAATACAGAAGCTTCTTTTACGTAACGTGTCAATTTCAACACCCTGAAAATACGCAACAAACGGAGCGAACGTATAACCACTAACATGTGTGTGCCCGCAAAAAAGAAAGCGATAAACGTAGGCAGGATAGATAGTAAATCGATGATGCCAAAAAAGGAAAAAATATACTTTCGCGGTTTATCAACCACCCAAATACGAAGCAAGTACTCAACAGAAAACAACAGTGTTACTATCCATTCAGCTATGGTTAACCAATGTTCTTTATCGCGTAATATGCGATCATCACTTTCAATCATCACAATGATGATACTAAAAACAATGAGTACAATTAAGAGAATATCAAAGAAGCGACCAGATTTTGTGTCCGCTTCAAATATGGCTTCGTGAAGTTTATTTTTTAGGCTTTGCATGGGTTAAGTAATTAATGCTATAAATATAATAAAACAATAATAGCCTAAACATATAATTACGTGCTTGGTTTTATGTTTGAAAAATCCACACTACTTTTACAGCTATAATTGAAGCTATGACAAAGGAAGATATTATTCAAGGATTTAAAGAAGCGCAAGAAGTACTTTCAAACTTTATTGAGGACAATAGCAATATTGATAAAATAGAGAAAGCAGGTGATTTAATGGTAGATGCTATTAAAAATAATGGCAAGGTACTTTCGTGTGGTAATGGCGGATCAATGAGTGATGCCATGCACTTTGCCGAGGAGTTAACAGGACGCTTCAGAGAAAACCGTCCGGGTTTAGCCGCGATTTCAATATCTGATCCTACGCACATTACCTGCGTTGGAAACGATTATGGTTTTGATTATATCTTCTCGCGCTACGTTGAAGCTGTTGGCCAAAGTGGTGATGTGTTATTAGCCATCAGTACAAGTGGTAACTCGGCCAATGTATTAAACGCTGCCATAGAAGCTCAAAAGAAAGGTATTAAAGTTGTTGCGCTTAGTGGTAAAAAAGGCGGTGAATTAGCGAACCATTGTGATGTGGAGATACGCGTTCCTCATATGTCCTATTCCGATCGCATTCAAGAAATCCACATCAAAGTGATTCATCTATTAATACAATATATCGAAAGTAAAATTTAGACACTTAGATTTATAGATAATAGATCGCAAATTAACTTATCAAAATACTTTCAAAAGTAAGCAGCATTGCGTGATTTTTCTTAACTTGAATGAAAATCGCACATGTTATGCTTGTAAAAACCTTTGGATCAGCTGTAAGTGGCGTGAATGCCTACACCATTACAATGGAAGTTAATGTATCAAAAGGCATTCGCTTCTTCTTAGTTGGTCTGCCTGATAACGCTGTTAAAGAAAGTCAGCAACGCATAGAATCAGCTCTAAAGATTAGTGATTACAAATGGCCAGGCCATAAAATTGTTATTAATATGGCGCCGGCAGATATTCGCAAAGAAGGTTCATCTTACGATCTTCCATTGGCCATAGGCATATTGGCTGCATCAACGCAAATATCGGATCAATCCATTGGTGATTATATCATCATGGGCGAACTCTCATTGGATGGCAGTTTGAAACCAGTGAAAGGCGTACTTCCCATGGCCATTAAAGCTAAGGAAGAAGGATTTAAGGGCTGTATTCTGCCCATTCAAAATGCCAAGGAAGCTGCTGTAGTTGGAGGATTAGACATTTATGGTTTCGAAAACATTAGTCAAGTAATTGGTTTTTTAGAGGGAACTGATCAAGTAGAAAAAATACAATTGGACACGGAGGAAGAATTTGAGAAGAGCATTCAAGCCGTTGATTTTGATTTTTCCGAAGTGAAGGGACAGGAGAGTGTAAAACGCTCGTTGGAGATTGCTGCCGCAGGTGGGCACAACCTGATAATGATAGGACCTCCTGGTGCTGGAAAATCAATGTTGGCTAAACGCCTGGCTAGCATACTGCCGCCATTATCGCTGGATGAAGCTTTGGAAACAACCAAGATTCATTCTGTTGCCGGGAAAACAGATTCGAATAATGCACTCATTACTCAACGTCCTTTCCGTTCGCCGCACCATTCCATATCGGACGCAGGCCTGATTGGCGGTGGTTCTTTTCCTCAGCCGGGTGAAATTTCGCTGGCTCACAATGGGGTATTGTTTTTGGATGAATTACCCGAGTTTAAGCGGACGGTACTTGAGGTAATGCGTCAACCATTGGAAGACCGTATGATTAATATTTCACGTGCTCGCTTTTCGGTTGATTATCCTGCCAGCTTCATGATGGTGGCTAGCATGAATCCATGTCCATGTGGTTATTTTAATCACCCCGACAAGAAATGTGTTTGCAGTCCGGGTGTAGTGCAAAAATACTTAAGTCGAATTTCAGGTCCACTGCTGGATCGAATAGATCTACACATCGAAGTAGTGCCAGTCCCTTTCAATAAGCTAGCAGAAGCTCCACCCTCGGAGAATAGTTTAGCTGTGCGAGAACGTGTTATCAGAGCGCGTAAAATTCAGAATGAGCGCTATAGTGAGGACTCAAACATTCATTGCAACGCCCAAATGAGCTCTCGCTTGTTAGCCAAATTTGCTACACCTGACGAAGGAGGAATGCAGATATTAAAAACGGCCATGGAAAAGCTAGATCTATCAGCTCGAGCCTATGATCGTATCTTGAAAGTATCAAGAACCATTTGTGATTTAGAAGGAGAAAACACTGTTCAATCGCATCACATAGCCGAGGCTGTTCAATACCGAAGTCTTGATAGGTCGAATTGGGGGGCTTAAAACCGACATTCGTATCCAAAAATACGGCATTGGCAAAAATCACAAAACAATCAATCTACTAGGCTGTTTAAATCGTGTGCAAACGAAATGATGTACGTGTTGATAAAAGGTAAAAAAGCACTCAATCTTCATATGAAAAAAAGAAAAAAAGAAATGACTACAAACAGCTTAATGGATCCAATTGGCCGACTGATGGGCCTTCGTTATAAATCTCACCCTTGGCATGGAATTGACATCGGTGATGACTTACCTGATATTGTTACTACATTTATTGAAGTGGTACCAACGGATACCATTAAATACGAGATTGATAAGGTGAGTGGTTATCTACGTATCGATCGTCCGCAGAAATATTCCAATGTTGTTCCTGCGCCTTATGGTTTTATTCCTCAAACCTACTGTGGTGTTAAGGTTGGTAAATACTGTGGTGAAAAATCGGGTAAGAAAGACATTATCGGCGATGGCGACCCATTGGATATATTGGTCTTGACAGAAAAAGACATCCCTCATGGTGATATTATTGCCAAAGCAATCCCCATTGGTGGATTCAGAATGCTGGATGGCAATGCCGCTGATGATAAAATTATCTCAGTTCTGAAAGGAGATATGGTATATGGCGAATTCAAAGACATTACTGATTTACCAGAATTGGTGATTAAAAGATTGAAGCATTACTTTTTGACTTACAAAGACATGCCTGGTTTGAGTAACGAATCGGAAATAACCCATGTTTATAATGCTGAAGAAGCCAAGGAAGTCATTAAACTTTCGATGCAAGATTATGAAAGTCGCTTTGAAGGTCTTAGAAAAGCTCTTTCGACATATTAAAATAATATCTCACTAGTAAATATGAATCCTCGAACTTGAGTCGGGGATTTTTTTATGCCTCGTTGTTTTCCCGAAACTTCAATTCAAATGAATGAATATCATCCTCACAAGAATACAACACATCGATATTTGAGATATCACAAATACGTTTTACTACCGATAAGCCAATACCGAGTGATTGTGGATGAGACCCCGACTTCTTAAAGCGTTTAAATAATTCGTCGGGCGAACCAGACAATTGCACTCCACTATTACAAATTGTCAAACCTTGCTGTTGGCAGTCAATTTTAATAAAACCTCCGGGTACGTTGTGACGGATGGCATTCTTCAATAAGTTTTGGATAAGGGTATGTGCCAAAGAACGATTCATTCGGATGTTACAGTTATCACCCGAAGTTAATTCAAGTGTTAAAGCCTTATCTTCAATCATAGGTTCTAACAATTCCAATTGCTCGCGAATTAGATTAATCAGCTTTATATCTTCTACTTCAGCAAACATGCGATTGTCGAGCTTGGCCAAATAAATTAAAGCCTGATTTATCTTTGACAAGCGATTGGTAGTTTCCATTAATCCAGCCACCGTTTTTATTTGCTCTTCGGTCAGATTACTGGCTTGCAATAGCTCATCTAACTTTGATGTAATAATGGCCAAAGGTGTTTGCAGTTCATGTGATGTATTCTCGGTGTATTCTTTCAGTCGTTCAAAATCCTGCTTAATCTTTTCTCCCATGGAGTTAAACACCTCATTGAGTTGTTCAAACTCATCCACATCCGATGTCATCAATTCTAGTCGATTATCCTTATTCACATCAAAGGCCCGAAGCTTTTTAATGGTATCGTAAAAAACGGAAAGCGAATATTTGGTTGACTCGCGGTTGACAAAATAAAGGATGAGAAAAAACAATACCGGAAAGACGGTCAACATCAAAGTGAATTTCATCACCATTAGGTCCGATGGTGCCGAGGGTCGAATAATACAATAACGTAGTGTTTGACCATGCACTTCCTTATCGAAGCATAATTTTCGGTAAAACTCGTAATTACCCGTTTGAGGATTTCGAATCACTGTATCGTTTATGAAAGCTTCTTCAAATTCGATAGGAGAACTCAACGTATCGATGCTTACATCAGCATAAGTCAACTGAACAGGCATATCCGAATCTAGTAATTCAATTTTTGCCTTGGCTTCTAATAATTCATTGTTTAGAAATTTATCAACTGCATAACGAATAAAATAATAACCTCCCAGGCTTCCGAACAAGAAGAAAAAGATACTTGCCGATATAAAGTTTAAACCTGATTTAGTTAGTAGTTTCATTGATTTAGATTATTAGAATTGAGACTAGTAGATTATAGACCAAGAATTCTAATCAACATCTGTGAACTTATAGCCCACACCATACACATTACGGATGTAATCGCCACAACCAGCTTTTAGTAATTTCTTCCGTAGGTTTTTAATGTGGGTATAGATAAAGTCATCGGTAAAGCCATAATCCATAAAGTCTTTCGACATGTGTTCGCCAATACCAGTCTTTGTCAATACTCTGTTTTTATTGGCGATGAAATACACTAGTAGATCAAATTCCTTCTTGGTAAGATCCAAAATTTGTTTGTTCACTGTCACCAACAATTCGCTTGGACTAATCATGAGTTCGTTAAACTCAATTTTCTCTTCACCTTTAAAATGAACCCGTCGTACCAATGATTTCAAGCGGGCATTTAGTTCGGCCATCTGAAAAGGTTTGGTCAGATAATCATCGGCTCCTAGCTCTAATCCCTCAATTTTATTATCCAGGCTATCGCGTGCCGATACTATGATGACACCCGTATTCATAGCCTTCCCCTTTACTTTTTTAACTACCTCAAGGCCATTTCCATCAGGCAGATTGAGATCAAGGATAATAATGTCGTAGATATTATCGACCATGTGAAGGGCCTGAGATAGATCAATGGCGCTTTCACAGATATGACCTTCCGACTCTAAAAATGCAGTGATACTCTGAGCCAATTGTGGTTCGTCTTCTACAACTAATATCTTCATACAAAAATTAAATTTATCGCAATCAAATATAAATAATCAAAGCCTTTTACAAAGCATGTTTGATGACATTCATGGCCATAGACACCATTATCATAGCACATGCAATACCAAAATACAAAAGATTCTTCTTATAGAGTAAGCTTGGCGTCTTGCCATTTTTAGCAAACACCCAACCAATATGACTTACAACAAGAGTAAACACCATTAATATAAAATGCTCAACGGCCCAAAAACGACTTCGTAAAGCTGATTTCTTTAAGAGATCAATTTCACCATTGGCATAATCCACCATATAAAAAATAAACAAGGCGGTGCCTAAAGCCAATTGTACATAGAGCAAAACGGTAGTCCATAAAGGCATGCTCACATCAAATTTCGAAACAGACTTCTTTTTAATCAAGCCAATAATGGCACGTGTCACAATAACCATTGTAACAATACAAGCCAAGATGCTCGTAACTATGTGAAGAATCAGAATGGCATTCCTCATTCTACTAATTTATCGGCCAATAAAGTAGCCTGTTTAATACGATCGGCCATGCCTATGCCATCGCGTAAATTACCTGCAATGAATAAACCATTGTATTTTTTTTGAACACGTTCGATGGCATCGAAACGATCACCTGAATTAATGGCATATTGCGGAATGGCATGTGAGTAGCGCATGATGTCGACCATGGATGGGTTAAAGGCATCCATTTTCATGATGTCTTTCAGTTCCGATTCCAAGACCTTCATTAATTGCTCATCATCTAAATCGCAAAGGGCTTCGTTGCGAATACCACCCATAAAAACAGATAACAAAGCGCCGCCTTCAGGAGCTCTTTCTTTGAATAAGGATGACATAAACAATACGCCCAATAGATCACGTTTCTCTTTATGAGGGATTAATCCACCAAAACCATCCAAAGCACGCCCGTTCCATTTATTGAAACCAAGAGCCACTTCAACCACGCGTGCATATTTCAGATTTGTGAGGTGAGTCATTTCCTCTTCACTAATGAAGGGCAAAGCTTCTTTAAAGCCAGTGGAGCCAAAAGTTGTAATAAGTTTATCACATGTTACCACCTGTTTTTCTCCATCAAGCGTATAACTTACGGTATAAAGTCCATCATTGTACGACACACTTAACTCTTCTGCACCAAAGGTGAAATTATCCTTGCCTGCACTTTTTAATAAGGCATCTGTCAATTGGCTTAATCCACCTTCAAAAGAAAACACCGCACGATCGGTACGTTGCTCTAACTCTGTTTTTGGTTCCTTACGTTTCTTGATAGCACCCTTTATGAAACTGCCATAGTTCTGCTCCAAGTTATACAGCTTAGGCAAGGCATGACGCGGAATTAACATGGCAGGATCGCCAGCGTATATGCCTAATATGAATGGATCGATGGCATAATCCAAGAAACTATTTCCCAGACGACGTTTCACCAAATCAGCCAAGGACTCATCCGGATTATTTCCTTTCTTACGGAAAGGTTCACCTAGTACTCTTAGCTTATCTTTAAAGGTGAATAAGGGTGTGGTAACCGCCAACTTCATGCTCGACGGCAAAGCGTGCCATTCACCATTCTTCAGCACATAACGTACTTTTACCAAATCATTGCCCTTCTCAACCTTTATGGCATCGCCCAGTTCGTCAAATAGGGCAACCACCTCCGGGTGCGAAACAATGCCCGAGTTTGGCCCAGACTCATACACAAAACCTTTTTCACTTTTGGTATGTACAACACCTCCATGACGTTTAGCTTTTTCAATTACCTTGAACGAAAGCCCTTTCTTATTGAGATGATGCGCCAAGCTTAAGCCAGTCACGCCAGCACCCAAAATTATATGCGGATAATGCTTATTACTCATTTAATACACGTTTAAGTGTTTCGATAAAAAGAGGATGCGCCTGAGGAATTTCCACACGAGAGATGTGATGCATACGTTCATCCTTTTTATATATGTCGACCAATTTAATATTTAAATCATAATAGGTCTCTAAACATTCAGTCGTGAAACTAACGGGAATCATTACCACATTACGCTCCCCGGCAGCCACCAACTCCTCCAAATGATCATCCGTATCGGGACCAACCCATTTAACAGGTCCCACACGTGATTGAAAAGCCACATCGTAGCGACGATCCATCATGTCAGCTAGGCGTTTCGACATATGTCGCACTGTATCCGGATATTTATCGCCTCGCTTAACCCCATAAATTGGGATGGCATGCGCTGTAAACAGAAGAAGTGGATCATCCACGCCTGCTGCTGCAATATGTTCTTCTATTAAAGTCTTCCAATAATCGAGGAAGGAAGGGTGTACACTGTAATCACAAATTTTACGAATGGTTAAGCCGCTTAGTTTCTTAGCTGCCTTGGTAACATCCACAAAAACGGATGTAGTGGTAGTATCGCTCGCTTGGGGATACATGGTCAGTACATTGATATCATCCACACCATCGGCATTCATCTTTTTCATCACATCAGCAATAAATGGTGCTGTGTACGAATAAGCGGTGTAAACAGGCATTTCGGCTGCTTCCTGAAGTGCCTTGCCTGTTGCCTCAGTGTGTTTTATTATTGGTGTTCCTCCGATCAGCTGGTACTTCTCCCACGACTTTAGATGGCGCTTTTTAGCGATCATCTTAGCTACAAACTGGCGTAGTCCCCAAGGCAATGGCAAGATGTATTTATCGCTGAACATATTTTTCAAAAAGACCTGCATCTCCTCCAGAGACTGCGGACCTCCCATATTTACTAGTAATACTCCCTTCATAAAACTGGACGTGTCTAATTGTTGCTTCTTATTTGCATAAGAAACAACAATATAGTCAGAATGGTTGAATTAGCTTTTGAGCAAAGTGTATTAAATGGGTAAAACTTGATTTAAAACAGGGTTTGAGTGTTTAAATCTTAAAGAGATAAACTCTAATCTTTATAATACCAAAAAGGGATTTCTTTAATGGTAACAATAGAATCGGTATCCGAATGTTTATATCTTGAATAGACAAGTGTATGTTTCCCTTCTTCCAAATTATTTGTTCCTATATATGTTTCAAAACCAATGCTAAGGTTCATACCATTATTCTCTTTCGCAATAATGAAATCTGGTTTGTACCGTAACGAATCAATTTTAATATGAATTAATTCTTGAAATGTTGTCAAGAATTGCAGATGTAAACTATCTATGTCACCTTTAAAAGTAGACTCTATGCTTTTGCCATTAATATCCATACCAGATTTATAGAGGTTCTTATCCTGATTTGGCCTTAGGCTTTCATTAAATTTCAAAATACGCTCTTCAAGGGTGTTCGAGAGAGGTATTCTTATTCTTATATAAGGATCGGTAATTACCTTAGATTGTACAGTAAATCCTGAAATAATCAGATCGTTTTTTTCTACTAAATCTTCGTAATTTCGGCTGTTAGCTCTAATGTCATTCGATGTTACCGACGCGTAAGTGATAAAGCCTGATTGCTCTTTGTATAAACCACTAACAAATAAAATAGAAAGATAAATAGGCAATAAGAGAAAACTTGTTCTTCTTCCAAATTTATTATCGATGAGGTTATAATAAAGCGGTCGGTATAAAAATGATAGGGTTAAATAACTGAACACCCAATAAAAAGGGAAATACACGGCAGCCACCCATTTATTCCTCTTAAGAAGTCCTTGAGTGATATAATCAAAAAAGGTAAGAACTGTACCTACAAGTATAAAAATCAAACAGCTAATATGAAGCGTTCGTAAAAATATTGAATTGGCATCGGAGCCGAGCGGTCCAACAAAGTTTATTAAATATTGTATAATAATTGTTGCTAATACATAGAAGATAAGTAAAAAGGAGATGGCGAAAATGATGCTGCAAAGCTTTTCGAGTTTTTCGATATAGCTATCGAACGAGCCAACCCTTTTGTTCAGGTACTTGGTAAAACGCTCGCTATAATTTAGTTTACTAATATCAACCTCACCCGATAAATAGCGCAAGCCCAATGCGCCAATCCAAAGACTACGTAAAATAACATGTACAATTAAATTGAATATTAAAATTAAGATGGCTACATACACGGCCTGATAAACATCCTTAAGTATATTGCCTTCATACGCTGCTTTTTGAAAGGCGTCTGCCACAGGATCGAGGGCATAAAATAATCCGAATATGGTAAAGCCCGAAACTAATAATTCTAATTGCCACGAATCTTCCTGTAATCTGTCGAGTAATTGTTTAAGTAGATTTTTGTTTTCACTCATTGGAGCCTGGGTTATGTTTGGTTTAATGCAGCCTTTACATCTCATTGCGATGATAATGTGCGCAGATATAAAGATAGTAAACAGATATGAATTACACTCTTATGAGTCACAATATATTCATTGTTTCAATTACGTCACCTACCCATGTTTCACTGTGAAAAACACATTTATTACCTATTGTATAAAGCCAAGATTGATACTATATTTCACATCACCTTAATGTGCGACATTCATTAATGCAAGCCCGCGGGACATGACTACGCAATGTATCTTCCATCTTCGGCAGCTTAAAATGCATAAGCTAAAAAAAGATAATTTCGTTTTGTTGTTGTTTTAAGGCCAGTGTAGGCCGACATGCCATTACCTAACTCATAGCGACCTTCAAGAGAGAATTTCTTATACCTGATACCCATACCAAAATTGATACACTGCTCGTATTTTCGCGTATCATTTATAACTTTACCATTTCTAGTATTCCCATAAGATGTTTCTATCAACTCATTTTCTTCACTTAAAACCCATGCATTAGAAATACCTATATTAACAAAAAATGCAACTTGCTTGAAAGGGTATCTGTATCGAAACATATTATTAAGCTTCAAATAGCTATATCCCAATTTTACGTCAGAAGTTGCCGTCTGAAATCCTATTGTCTCCTCATATTGTTCCTGATATGAGAATTGTGTATACATTAACTCATTGTTTATAGAGAGTCGATTTAATTTTCTGGGCAAATAAAATTCGAATGAACCACCAAATACTACATCTTGCGATAAACCAAAATCATGCTCCACACCAGATGAAAATATAAGCCGAGTACTTGAAACACCAGCTAGAACACCAAACTCGATTTTACTTTTTTCTTTACTTAATTCTTTTTGATAGGTTTTACCTGTACTTTTATAATAATCCTTAAAAACACCTTGCAAACTTTGCTTTGTATATCTGCACTTATAAGCAGTACTCCTTATATCTTCACTATCCTTCAGATATAAAATAATTTGCCCTTTGAAAGTTTCATTTTCAACAATACTATATTGATTCTGTGTTTCAGTTGATTTTTGCATGTATCGTTTATACACCAATAGGTCATATCCATCTTTACCACGAGTATAAAAATTTTCATTCCCATAAGAGTTTTTAAAAGACAATAAACTCTTTTCTCCTTTGATTAAGTACAACAGAAATGCTGAATCTCGTTTCAAATGCAGATTAGGGTCATCATCAAGGCTATTTGTATTTCTACTTGAATTTTCTGAATCGACTAATGCACTTACATAATGTTCATTGCTAACCGAAAAACCAAGGATATCACTTGGTCTATATTTTTCCAGTTCTGCTGACTCATTTTTTCTGAAAGCTACTACTTCTGGATTTTTGTCCCAATTACCATAATGGACTAATCCTTCAATAGTATCGCTATCGTTGGTAATAATATAACCGCTTTGATAATTTAATTGTGCTGATAAAAGCAAGGGCATGGCAAGAAAAATGCCTACCAAGAAGTGGCTTCTTAGATTCTTCATAATAACAATTAAGGTTTAGTTTACTCACTAGCAAATATAATTATTTGCAACAAAATTTTTAATAAAACTCAATTGTAATTTTCAATTAAAAAAGAAACGGTTCAAATGGTCAAACCATAAGAACCGTCTCTTACATATCTACAGACCAGAGATTACACTGTCTTCGAATACTGCCCTTTGCCTTTCTTCAAAGCAGGATCAAAAGCCATGGCGATGTTACGTATTACGAATCGTCCCTGACCATGTACTGTGAAAATATCATTCTCAATTTGTAATAAGTCATCATCGATGAAAGATTGTACTTTGAGCACATCGTATTCAACGGCTTTATAGACCTCATCAAGCTCTACTGAAAAATCAGCTGCTATCTGCTTAAAGTCGGCATAATAATTACACATCAACTCATTAATAACCTGACGAACAATCTGCTCATTCTGGCTTAAGCGATAGCCACGCACAACAGCACGACCATCAGCCTCAACACGCTCCATGTAAGCTTTAATGGTTTTTTCGTTTTGACTATAGGCATTAAACAACTGAGAGATGCTTGAAGTACCAAAACCATAAACTTGCCCGGTAGTTTCGCGGGTACAGTAACCCTGGAAATTACGGTGTAGCTTCTTTTCTTCCAAAGCAATGGCAAACTCATCGTCGGGCTTCGAGAAATGATCCATACCAATAGGTACATAACCAGCCTCTACTGCCATATTATAGGCATCTTCCAACATCGTTATCTTCTCATCAGCTCCTGGCAAGCCATGTTTTTCGAGCGCTTTCTGCCTTGTCATCACACTTGGTACATGCGCATACGAAAAAGTTACCAAGCGATCTGGCTTAGCCTCCAAAGCTAGTGCTACAGAAGCTTTAAAACTCTCTTTTGTTTGATAAGGCAAACCATAAACCAAATCAAGGTTAATGCCTTTGAAACCAACCTTTCGTAGGTAAGTCACCATTTCGTTAACCGGCACTTTCGCAGGCTTACGATTGATGGCCTCCAATACTTCCTTTTTAAAATCCTGTATACCAAGGCTGATACGATTGAATCCCATATCGCGCAGCTGATCCACCATTTTGAAGTCGAGATAGGCAGGACTACACTCCATGGCCATCTCATAGTCATCGGCAAAATTAAAATTAGCCTTAATGGTATCCGTTACTTTGCGAATAAGATCGGCTGAAATAGCATTGGGCGTTCCACCGCCCCAATGCACCTGCGTCAGTTTACGCTCCTTCGATACATCTTTCGATACGAGCTTAATCTCCTTGATGAGTGTCTCAACGTACTTTTCAATTACATTATGCCCCATACCCGTATAGGTGGTGCATCCACAAAAAGTACATAACTGTGGACAAAATGGGATGTGCACATATACCGATACATTCTCGGGTTTTTCGTCATTTGATAGAATCACACTCTCCTTGTAATTCTCATTGCCATACGCCTCATGAAAAAATGTGGCAGGTGGATAACTGGTGTATCGTGGACCTGCTATATTGTATTTTTCCAGTAGGTTTCTATCAAATTCTAGTTTCATCTATAAAGTATCAAGTAGTGAGACCCCGATAATTATCGGGGGAGTATCAAGACCGTTTTAAAGCATTAATACAAAAGCAATACGTAACAAAAAGCTAGCAGCTATTAGCCAATAGCGATCAGCTTTTTATTTTCTTCCCCAATCAACTGATTTTACCCAATCAATTACAAACTTCACGTTTTCAACCGGAAGGTCTGGTAAGATACCGTGGCCTAAATTGAAAATCCATTTTTGATTATCGCGACCAAATGGCAGGTAAGTCTTGTTTAGTTCTGCCTCAATGGTTGCCTGATCGGCATATAATAAACGTGGGTCAAGGTTTCCTTGTAAGCCAACTTCAGGATCAACAATTGAACGTGCGTGTTTTAGCGACATGCGCCAATCGATACCAACAAAATCAGCCACTTCTTTATCAATGGCCTTGATGCCATTACCTAAATCCTTAGGGAAATAAATAGTAGGAACACCTTTCTCGCGCACTGCATTTAATATCTTCTTAGATGCCGGTAAAAACATTTCCAGATATAACTCTTCAGGTAATAAACCACCATAAGTTTCGAATAACTGAAAGGCTTCCACACCATGATCAGCTTGCTTCAAAGCGTATTCAATGGATACCTCTGTAAGAGCATCAATAATTTTCTGACTTGTCTTACGATCCTTATACAAAAACTCCGTTGCATTCTTAAAGGTTATATCACGCACATTATCGCGAAACATGAAACAGAAGGTGGTCAACAATCCACCGCAGAAACCAATCAAAGGCTTACCTTCCGGACGTGTTTCAAGAATCTTATCAATGTTGGCATAAACATGATCCAACTTCGACATGTCCTTCACCAATTGTTTGGCGGGATCGTCGTAGGTATGTAATGGCGCTCCAAAAACAGGACCAGCATCGGTAAACTTCAACGACATACCCAAGGCCTCTGGCACTACCAATATATCAGAAAAAAGAATGGCTGCATCAACACCCAAATCGTAAATAGGCATGAGTGTTACCTCAGCAGCTAATTTAGGATCGTCCATCAATTCAGAGAAGGTGTATTTAGCCTTCAATGCTTGATAGTTGGGTAATACACGCCCTGCCTGACGCATAAACCAAACTGGTGGACGCTCCGTTTTTTTACCTTGTATTGTATCTAGAAAAATGTTATTCATAGTCTTAGTGCTTGGTGCGCAGTGCACAGTGCAATATGCCACAATTGGCACAGTGCACTAGGTACCGGGCACTATTATTATTTTGTTGCCTCTAAAGCTTTTCTGTTTCCTTTAATCAACTTCTCCAAATCCTCTTCGGTGTGAGCCATGGAGATGAATAAACATTCGAATTGCGATGGTGCAATGTATAAACCATTCTCAACAGCTGCCTTAAAGTAAGTAGCATACTTATCCGTATCTGAACTCATAGCTTCATCAAACGAACTTACTTTTGCCTCTTTTGTGAAGAAGGCTGTCATCATTGAACCAACTCGATTCAATACTACATTTAAACCAAGTTCTTTGGCATTTAGTTTAAACCCTGCTTCAACAAATGCCGCTTTCTTTTCTAGCTCTTCGTAGGCGTTTGGTGTCTCGTCCAGCTTTTTCAATGCTGTTAAACCAGCTGCCATTGCCAACGGATTTCCCGATAAGGTTCCTGCCTGATAAACCGGACCAAGAGGGGCCAGCATATCCATAATTTCAGCACTGCCGCCATAAGCACCAACAGGTAAGCCACCACCAATAATTTTACCAAGGGTGGTTAAATCAGGCATTACACCAAAATGTTCCTGAGCTCCACCTTTCGCCAAGCGGAAACCAGTAATTACCTCATCAAAAATTAGCAAGGCTCCGTTTTCTTTGGTGATATCGCGCAAGCCTTGTAAGAAACCTTCTGCTGGTGGCACAACACCCATATTTCCAGCAACTGGCTCAACAATAAGCGCAGCTATCTGATCTTTATTCTCAGCAAACAACTTACGAACTGAATCAAGATCATTGTAATCGGCCGTTAAAGTATCCTTTGCTGTACTCTTTGTTACACCTGGGCTATCAGGTAGACCAAGCGTTATTGCGCCAGATCCCGCTTTAATTAAAAAGCTATCGCCATGCCCGTGATAACAACCTGCGAATTTAATAATCAACTCACGATTAGTATAGCCACGTGCCAGACGAACCGCACTCATGGTTGCTTCTGTACCTGAATTCACCATGCGTACTTTTTCGACAGAAGGCACCATCTTCACGATCTGCTCAGCCATTTCTGTTTCAATCAAAGTTGGCGCGCCATAACTCGTACCATTGGCTGCTGCCTTGGCAACTGCTTCCAAAACATCATCGTGAGCATGCCCTAAAATGAGCGGCCCCCATGAGGCCACAAAGTCGGTATACTCATTATCATCGATATCCCAAATGGTTGTTCCCTTTGCTTTCTTAACGAAAATAGGATCAATGCCCACACTTTTAAAGGCACGTACAGGTGAATTTACGCCTCCAGGAATGGCTTGCTGCGCTGCCTGAAAAGCTTGTTTGCTATTATTGTTATTCATGTTTCTTTAGATAATAGATTATTAGACAAATAGAATCAAGATGATTTGCATGATGTCTAAGAAAAGGCTATCAACTAGTAGCTAATAGCCAGGAGCTTATTTATTTTTGTCCATTTAAAATATCCGCTGCATCAAGTGCATGATAGGTAATGATAATATCGGCACCAGCACGTTTTATCGATAGTAGCACTTCCATCATCACACGTTGTTCATCAATCCAGTCCTTTTCACCAGCAGCTTTCACCATACTAAACTCACCACTAACATTGTAAGCAGCAGTAGGCATCTCGAACTCACTCTTGGTACGATAGATAATATCCAGATAACTCAAGGCTGGTTTCACCATAACGATGTCGGCTCCCTCTTCAATATCAGAGGCAATCTCGCGCATGGCTTCGTCAGAATTAGCAGGATTCATTTGGTAGGTACTTCTATCGCCAAATTGTGGTGCACTCTCAGCTGCTTCGCGGAATGGGCCATAAAAACCAGATGCATACTTAGCCGCATACGACATGATTGGAATCTTTTCGAATCCAGCTAAATCCAATGCTTCACGAATGCGCAACACACGACCGTCCATCATATCACTTGGTGCAATGATATCGGCACCAGCTTCTGCTAATGAAACAGACTGATCGGCCAATGTTTTTAAAGTAGAATCGTTATCCACATCACCATCGATAATGGTTCCGCAATGACCGTGCGTAGTGTACTCACAATTACAAACGTCTGCCACAATCATGATATCTTCAATCTCAGCCTTAATGGCACGAATGGCTTTCTGAACGATTCCATCTGCTTGACAAGCTACGTGACCATGCTCATCTTTCGATTCAGGAATACCAAAAAGTAATACACTTTTAACGCCCTTTGAAACGGCCAATTTACATGCTTCAACCAATACATCAACCGACATTTGGTAATTACCCGGCATTGAACTAATCGGTTTTTTCACTTTAGTTCCTGGGCATACAAACAATGGATACACTAGGTCTTCAACACGTAGATGCGTTTCGGTAACCATGTTACGCAATACTTTATTATATCTTAATCTTCTTAGGCGAGTTTCTGGGAAAGCCATAATCTATGTTTATTTAGTTATCTATAATTGGGTTTTAACTGTAATTTCATTTCCTGCCACAATCCTTCGTAAGTCGATAGACGCGCAATAACCGCAGGAGTAACTTCTCTTTTGCGCATGCTCTTGGTGGTAGCCGGCCCGATGGATGCAAAACCAACTTCGTCATGCATTAACTCACCATATACATCCATAAATCCATTGAAACACGAAGGGCTTGTACACACCACCAACATTGGGCGACCCGCTTTCAATAATGCTTCGGTATCTTCCTTTCGTTTATCTGCAATGATGGTTTTATAGACGTTGTAGCGTTGATAATTGCAGATATTCTTCAATCCATCCTCCAAGGTGTTTTCTGCCAGTTCTCCAAGCAGTCCAACCCATTTTTCGCCAGGTAAAACTCTGGTTTGTTGCAATTCATCAACTAAGTCAGAAGCTGTTCTTCCCTGCGATACCCACCAAACTTTTAAACCATTTTTCTCAACTATTTGAGCTGTTTTCTTACCGATACAGATGAAATTTTTATCTAAAATATCGGCTGGCTTGACTTGATTAAGGAAATATTCAACACCTCGCTTACTAGTGAAAATTATACGTCGGCTTTGATAGATGGTTGATAAATCATCTTGAGATAAGGGCACTTGAGCCGTATCAATCATTGGATCGCAAATCACTTCAACCCCTTCTTGCATTAATCCATTGTACAAAAGGTCATCTTGCCCCATTGGGTGGGTTAATACAACAGCTGTTTCGCGCGAATAAGGATCCATACAATTGGTATTAAAGGTTTCTTACTTGCGACAAAATTTCATTGCCGCCAAGTTTAATAATCTGCTGCCCTAATTTACGACCAATTTTTTCAGCATCAATGGATTTTCCTTTTTCTGTTGCTCTTAATTCTTTCGAACCATCGGGAAGTGCAACCAGGCCTACTAACTCAAGGTCACCATCCTTAATGGTTGCATAGGCTCCAATGGGTATTTGGCAGCCACCTTCTAATTCGTTTAAGAAACTTCGTTCTGCAGTAATTTCCTGATAGGTATTTTCGCAATGAAGCGCTTTAACAACATCAGCTACTTCCTTATCATTTTCACGTATCTCAATAGCAATAGCGCCTTGTCCACATGCTGGGATTAATTCATCCGGCTCAAACAAAGATGTTATTTCTTTATCATACTCTAAGCGAATAAGACCAGCACCAGCCATAACCATAGCATCGCAATGACCACCGTGCATCTTTTTCAAACGCGTATCAACATTACCTCTAATATCTACAACCTGTACTTTAGGATTGATTCGATGTACCTGAGCAATTCGACGTAAACTCGATGTTGCTACCTTATGGCTTTCATCCATATCTTTCAATGCCAATCCATCCTTACTAACCCAGGCATCTTTGAACTCTGCTCTTTTTAGAATTGCTCCTAACTGAGTTCCTTCAGGAAACACCGTTGGCATATCCTTTAAACTATGCACACACAAATCTACTTCATCGGCAAATAATGCCACTTCAAGCTCCTTGGTAAATAAACCCTTGTCGCCAATCTTAGATAAGGCTACATCTAATATCTTATCACCTTTGGTTGATATAATTACCAACTCAAACTTGATATTGATAAAAGCTTTTTCTAATAGTGATTTAACCAGGTTGGCTTGATATAAGGCGAGTCTGCTTCCGCGGGTTCCTATTCGTATGGTAGATTTTGTCATAAGTCTAATTGCAAAACGGATGGGCGCTGACCCATCCGTTGTAGTATTTAAGAGCTGAAATTAAAAAATTCTTCAATCATTTTAACCTTCTCGGGGTCGCGCCCCTCGTTGGTTACATCCCGAATCTGCTTGATGATCATTCGGGTAAATTTAGAACTAAGGTGATCGCCATATTCCGAAATCTTACGGGCACCATCATCGTCCTTTACTTTTTTATAATTGCGTGCTTCGTTAGCACTTATGCTTTTAAAGGTAGATGTAATTGAACTGATGGCCGAGCTCATGCGACGTACATTCAACCAATCTTCAAATTCTTCA
Source organism: Carboxylicivirga fragile (assembly GCA_025499625.1). Classification (GTDB taxonomy): domain Bacteria; phylum Bacteroidota; class Bacteroidia; order Bacteroidales; family Marinilabiliaceae; genus Carboxylicivirga; species Carboxylicivirga fragile. Next base: position 52,499 of record JAFMVD010000032.1, read on the forward strand.
AGTACCTCATCAATTATCGCTTCCGCCTCAACCAACTTACCTTTACGCTTTTCGAAGTTAGCTTTAACCACTTCTTCCAGATGATCAAGGTCAAAAACCGTAATACCTTCGATATCACCAACAGTGGATTCCACATTCCGTGGATTCGACAAGTCAAGCACCATCAACGGCTTATTCTGGCGTAAATTCATTACTGCCTGTGCCATTGCCTGATCAAACAAGACCCGCTGCGAACCCGTTGTAAAGGTAATAACATCTACATCCTTAAGCGATGATGAGAAATTATCAAAATCAACAACTTTCCCGTTAATACGATCAGCCAGTTGCTCTGCTTTACCTTGCGTACGATTAGTTACCCAGTTGTTCACACAACCTTTTTTAGATAAGTTAAGCGCCACTATGGTTCCTGTTTCGCCACTACCAACTGTTAATGCAGTAATGTTTGAAAGGCAACCTAACTTTTTGCTGGCTAATTCAACAGCAGCTGAACTTACCGAAACGGCGCCTTTATTTATTGATGTACGTGTGCGTACTTCTTTACCTGCTTCAAAAGCCTTGTGCACCATGCGTGTTAACTCAGGACCTACCATGGCCGTATTATCCACGTATGAAAAAGCTTCTTTAATTTGTGAAACGATCTGGTATTCACCCAATATCATTGAATCTAAACCAGTAGTTACTCTAAATAAGTGACGTGCACAATTGATACCAGTATGCGTGTACAAATATTGTTTTACAGTTTCTGGCTTTTTAAAATAGGCAATATATGCTGCAGTTACCTCTTTAATAAAATCTGCTGAGTCTTGAATTAAGGCACTGTCTGCCTCAAAATATAATTCGGTACGATTACATGTGCTAAGGGCAAGAATACCTGTAATGTCGCATTGACGATTCAAATATTCATAAAGGCCTGGTATCTCTTCTTTTGAGATAACCAACTGCTCCCTTATTTCGAGTAGTGCTGTTTGGTGACTTATGCCAATTAAACCAACCATATAATCAATTCAGTTTTTCTTTTTTTCAAGTAACTATAGCCATTTCGGCAACATATTACTCAAAAGTAAAACTGAAATCTGTAGCAATTCTGTAAATGTGAAAAAAGTTTAAAATACAGTTGTTATTTTGATCAAATCTGCATTAAATCGCAGGGCTTTTAAATCAAATAGGTCGTTGCTTGCGTTTAATTTCCCGAATGATTCGAACTAAAGTTTCCGGATCGTCAGTGCCAATCCAGACTTTCATATTCTTATCTTTTATAGTCAGCTCAAGGGCTTTATTACCCGAAACATTATATATGATTTTACCTGGCCTAAAACGAACTCCCCAACCCAGTGGCAAATATTCAACAGCTTTGCAATCAAGCACATTTTGCATGTTATACTTTCCATTGATTAAACCAATGCCCATTGAAAAACGTATCCATTGCTTATCAATCGTTATGGTTAATTTATAACACAGTACAATAATAATCACACAAATCAGTCCCGATATTTTTATGGCCAATGGATTAACCGTAAAGGCTAAAACTGACATGAGAGCTAAGACAATAAAAATAACAGCCCATCCTATTTGCGTTGATTTAAACATGCACCTACTTTAGTTTATAGCAAGTTCAGATAAATAATAGTTAGGTGCAAGTGGTAAAACTCTAAATCAACTTTCCAGAGGCTTCAATAATTTGCACAAATGCCTCAACTCCCAAGACTTCGGCATCTGCAACAACTTGTGCTTTATTGTAGAAAAATTCGCGCTCCTGTAATTTGGCACAGATAAAATCGCGTAACTCTTGACCTGATTTACCAGCCACCAATGGTCTAACTTGTTTACCTCCACTCAATCGGCCGATGAGAACATCAACAGACAGCTTTAGGTAAATACTCAAACCATTGTTGTTCATCACGTCCATATTGTCGAAAAAGCAAGGTGTGCCACCGCCTGTTGCAATAATCACACGCTCCTTATCAAGCACATCTTTCAACACCTCTTTCTCCGCTATACGAAAGGCATCTTCGCCATGAACACTAAAATACTGTTTGATTTTAACCTTAAATTTCTCCTCAAAAACATCGTCGAGATCCAGAAAATCCCATCCCATTTCTGTTCTTAGTCGCCTTCCGAGCGTAGACTTGCCACTGCCCATGAAGCCGACTAAAAAAATCCGTTTTATCTCTTTCATTCCAGATCTTAAAACAACGACATTTGATTCTTATCATCATCCTCCTCTTCACCAGTTTCAGATGATTCATTTTCTGGCATCGGCTCATCTTTTATGATCGGCTCCAGCTCATGTATTTTTGAAATCTGGTAAGTCGTTAAACGCTTGCCTTTGGCTTTCCAGCTTTTAACGCCAATAAATTCAGCCACCTCAACAATTAGCTTCTCACGCAACTTATCATCACCACCAAATTTCACTTCCAAGCGTGGATAATCAACGTGCATTATTTTCACCAAACGCGACTTGGCATTATCTCCAATAAAGGATTGCTGCTTATTTGAATTCTCAAACTGGAAACGTTTTATGTAGTAGAAATCCTGATCAGCATCGAAGTAAACCGCCGACCAAACAATGTCGTTTTTGAACTTCTCAATGATGAGTATATTATCCTCAAAATGATTGCTTAAATCATAAGTGGTTAGATTGTACTTGCCATCCTTTGTAATAACTAAAACCTGATCTCCACCATGGAACTCGCCTAAAAATTGTCCACGCCCATCCGCATTTAAACGTAATGTTTCGTGCTCGAACCATATTTTACGACCACCTAAGGTTGACTCTCCTTTTTTCTTGAGTGCGATGGTTTTTACCTCATACTTGGTTAAGATGTTACCCATTGCTCCTCGACCTTTAATAGCGAGATCTCCCATATTAACATCGAAAATAAGATTTCGAATGCGGGCTTTTGGTCGTAATACAACTTTCAGAATTTCTGACTCGCCATTAGGATTGGCGCTGAAGTACATCAGTTTCGAACCAGGTGTTTCTTTGGTGATGTGATACTCTTTATCACGTGTTATGCCGGTAACTGCAAATCGTTTCATGTACACATTACCAGCTTTTCCATCACGATATACGGCATTGTAAATCGTCCGCTTATCGTTTTTCTTAAAGATAGTAATGTGCATAATATTTTTACCAACAAAAGCCTTGTCAGTGACCTTTGTAATTAAATATTTACCGTCTTTATAGAAAATAATGGCATCATCAATGTCGGAGCAATCACAAACATACTCATCCTTACGCAAGGAAGTGCCGATAAATCCATCCTCACGATTGATGTATAACTTCTCATTCTTCACCACCACTTTAGATGCCTCGATACTAGCGAAACTTCTAATCTCAGTTTTACGAGGGAAGTTCTTTCCAAATTGCTTCTTGATGCGTTTATAATAATCAATTGAGTACGGAATAATATTGGCCAAATGATAATCTATTTGCTCCATCTCCTCTTCCAAAGTAACGATGTACTCCTCAGCTTTTTGCACATTAAATTTCAGAATGCGACCCATTCTTGTTTCAAGCAATGTCTCAATGTCATCCAAAGTTATCTCGCGACGAAACTTTGGTTTGAATGGATCAAAACATTTATCTAAGAACTTCACAGCGGTTTCTTTGCTGCCAGCATCTTCATAACCTTTCTCCTTGTACATGCCCTCTTCAATGAAAATACGCTCCAATGAAGATTTGTGCCACATCTCTTCTAATTCATTTCTGCGTATTTCGAGCTCACTTGTTAGTAACTTAACAGTATTATCAGTGTTCTCACGAAGAATGGTAGAAACTCCAATGAAATGCGGTTTATTATCGCGAATAACACAGGCATTGGGCGAAATCGATACTTCACAATCAGTGAAAGCATATAAGGCATCTATGGTTTTATCAGGCGATGCTCCAGTCGGAAGATAAATCATGATCTCGACATTCTCAGCCGTATTATCATCTATCTTCTTAATCTTAATTTTTCCCTTATCATTTGCTTTAAGAATCGACTCAATAAGTGAAGTCGTATTCTTACCAAAAGGAATATCTGATATAATAAGAGATTTACTATCAACCTTCGTGATTTTAGCACGAACTTTAACAGCTCCACCTCTTAATCCATCGTTATAGCGAGATGCATCCATCATTCCGCCTGTGTGGAAATCGGGCAATATCTCAAAGGGTTGATCCTTCAAGATATTAATAGATGCGTCAATTAGTTCATTGAAATTATGAGGCAAAAGTTTCGATGCTAAACCTACCGCGATACCTTCTACTCCTTGCGTTAGGAGCAGTGGGAATTTTACTGGCAAAGTCACCGGTTCGTTATTACGACCATCGTAACTCAACTTCCAATTGGTTGTTTTAGGATTAAATACAACCTCCTGAGCAAACTTGGTCAAACGTGCCTCAATATAACGAGGCGCAGCAGCTCCATCGCCTGTGAAAACGTTACCCCAGTTTCCCTGACAATCTATCAATAAATCCTTCTGCCCTAGTGCTACCAAGGCATCTCCAATAGAAGCATCACCATGTGGATGAAACTGCATGGTATTACCAATAATGTTGGCCACCTTATTGTAACGCCCATCATCCATGCGGCGCATTGAATGCAGGATACGTCGCTGCACCGGCTTTAGTCCATCATTGACATGTGGCACTGCACGTTCAAGGATTACATAGGAAGCATAATCAAGAAACCACTCGCGGTACATACCAGGCAAATGGCTAATGGTTGATTCGCTATTATCCCAAACATGTTGTTCTTTTGGTTTAATTTCTGATGACTCCGAATTAAGTTCTTCGGGTAGGTCAGTATTATTTGTGTCGTCCAAACTCATTCTACCTAAACAATTTAATCTTCATTTACCAAATCTTCCTCTACTACCAAATTATCGATAATAAAGTTTTGTCTGTCGGGCGTATTCTTACCCATATAAAACTCCAGCAATTCCTTCACCGTCACATCTTTTTTCATACGCACCGGCTCTAAGCGAATATCTTTACCAATAAAGTGCTTAAACTCATCTGGTGAAATCTCTCCAAGTCCCTTAAATCGGGTGATCTCAGGTTTCGCTCCACACTTTTTAATAGCTGTATGCTTTTCCTCGTCAGAATAGCAATAGAAGGTTTTTTTCTTGTTACGCACTCTGAAAAGTGGTGTTTGGAGAATATACACATGACCATTCTTCACCAACTCAGGGAAGAACTGCAAGAAGAAAGTCAGGAGCAACAAGCGAATATGCATACCATCCACATCGGCATCGGTGGCAATAATCACATGGTTGTAACGAAGCGTATCCAAACCGTCTTCAATATTTAAGGCTGCCTGAAGCAAGTTAAACTCTTCATTTTCGTATACCACCTTGCGCGATAAACCAAAACTATTTAAGGGTTTACCCTTCAAACTAAATACTGCCTGGGAATTAACATTTCGTGCCTTGGTGATAGATCCACTAGCCGAATCTCCCTCAGTAATAAAAATAGAACTATCGCTATTTTCATCCTTCTTAATATCGGTATAATGAATACGGCAATCGCGTAGTTTTTTATTATGGAGGCTCACTTTTTTAGCTCTCTCTCGAGCTAATTTCTTGATACCTGAAATAGCTTTTCGCTCACGTTCCGAATCCAAAATTTTGCGATTCAAAATCTCAGCCGATTCAGCATTTCTATGTAAGAAATTGTCTAAATGTTCGGTTACAAAATCAAGTATGAAATTACGAACAGATGGACCTTTGGGGCCAACATCTTTCGAACCTAATTTTGTTTTTGTCTGCGATTCAAAAACAGGTTCCTCAACCTTAATGCTTATAGCAGCAATTACACCACTTCGAATATCAGAAACATCAAAGCTCTTGTTGTAGAAATCACGAATGGTTTTCACATAAGCCTCACGAAAAGCGACCAGATGCGTACCTCCTTGAGTTGTATGCTGGCCGTTAACAAATGAGTAATACTCTTCGCCATATTGATTACCGTGTGTTATGGCAATCTCTATGTCTTCATCTTCGAGGTGAATAATCGGATATAAACCTTCCGTATCCATATTCTCGTTCAGAAGGTCAAGTAATCCATTCTTACTTTGAAAAGTTTTTCCATTAAATACAATGGATAAACCCTTATTTAAATAAGTATAGTTTCGAAGCAGTGTTTCAATGTATTCTTCGCGATACTTGAAGTTTTCGAAAATGGTAACATCCGGAGCAAACTCAATGTATGTTCCGTTCTTTTCACCAGATTCTTCTATACCATGATCGGTAAGCACCTCTCCACGACAAAACTCAACGCGTTTGCTCTGACCTTCTCGGTAGGCATATACATTAAACTCGGTACTTAGGGCATTAACCGCCTTGATACCGACTCCATTTAAACCAACAGATTTCTTAAAAGCTTTAGAATCATACTTGGCTCCGGTATTCATTTTCGAAGCTACATCAATCACTTTTCCAAGCGGTATGCCTCGGCCATAATCTCGCACACTCACACGTCCATCTTGAACAGTAACTTCAATTTTTTTTCCGTTACCCATCATGAACTCATCAATGGAATTATCCATTACCTCTTTCAGTAAGACATAAATACCATCGTCAGCAAATGTACCATCGCCCAACTTACCAATATACATACCAGGTCGCTTCCGGATATGTTCCTTCCAGTCAAGCGTCCTAATCGCATCTTCTGAATAGTTCTGTGTGTTTTGACTACCCTGCATACTCAATTACTCCTATATTATTATGGAAAAATGAAAGCTCTTGCTTCAGCAAAAACATCCAAATATAATTAATTCAAGAAATGTTTCGTAATTTGTTTATTAACAATTGGATCTTTCACCCTTTACAAAAACCCCTTTAAGCCTTTGGTATCAAGCCCATTTTACGCATTAAAAAAGATGCGTTATGACTTTGTGTGACACCGTCTCGCAATGTATAATCAAATTCTAGATTATCAGCTACAAAACTCACTTCAAAACAATTATTAAATATTTTTCCCGGATGCTCTTCGGCCAATTCTCCTAATTCAAGATCGTGTGTTGCAATAATACCACTGCCATTTAATTTTAACAATTGCTTAATGAGTGCCTGCGAACCTGTGGTTTTGTCGTGCGAGTTTGTCCCTTTTAATATCTCATCCAAGATGAAGAATATTTCGCCTTTTTCTTTGAGACGTTCAACGATCATTTGTAGACGGCTTAATTCTGCAAAAAAGTAAGACTCGTGTTTTAACAAATTGTCAACAGCACGCATGTTGGTAACAAAAGGCAAGGAGCGATATGTGAAAGACTCTGCTACGACTATACAACCATTGCCTGCCAACACTAAATTACAACCAACCGTTCTTAAAAAAGTACTTTTACCAGCCATATTAGCTCCTGTCACTACACATATGCGTCGATCATTGCCAATGGAGAAATCGTTGTTCACCCTTTCTTCAGTTGGAATTAAAGGATGTCCCAAAGATTTAGCTTCGAAAACAATAGTATCTGACAAAGTTGGGTAAATACCATTGGAATGATTGTAACAAAAGCTTGCTAAACTTATTTGGGCTTCAATTTCACTTAAAGTATCAACCCACGCAACTAAGGATTGATTATGCACTTTATACCACGATCGTAATCGCAAACAAACATTCAAATCCCAAAGAAATAAACCATTTAGAATGGCCCCCATCAACATATTCAATCGCTGATCAAAAAGTTGAATGATCTTGCCCAATTCACGGACAACCTGGCTTGCAGATTTTCCATCTGTTTTTAATTGATTACTCAAATTTTTCAGAAAGGCTGACTCGAACGATTGTGTTTCAACATGAGCTATTAAGTTGGAATATCTACTCAAATAACGGCCTAGTGCTGAAACTTCATTATGAACCAAATTAATTTTACGAAGCACCGAACCTGTAATAATTAAACCTGCAAAAAACAGGTACAATATCAGAATTGAATCAATTACCCCAAAAATAGAAAGTGCTATAACTATTGTTGTAATTATCGGAAATAGTATAGTCAGAGACTTCATCCCTTTCCCAATAAACGATATATCAGGTACCGAAGTAGGATCAATCTCTTTTACTTTCTTATTCCGATCTTTTACAAAACTAGCCAACACATAAAATTGCTCTCGGAATGTCTCTAGTGAAGTCAACTCCTGTAGACCTTCCTGCTTTGTCCGGATTTCATCAGCATCGAGCGAGATGCTATTAAGTTTTGAAGCCAAGCGTTTATAACCAGCCTTTGTTGCCGTTCGGTTAATGTATTGAAATAATGAGCCCTTGCCAAACAAGTCAAGATCGTGCGAATAATCATGATTGGGATCAATTAGATCTGATCCATCAATTTCATCCGTCCAATTGCCCGATTGAATACGCAATTCCCTATCGAGCAACTCAATATAATAGGTAGCATACTTTCGTTGATAACTAAGCTTATTGGCATAATATACCAAGATTATAAAACCAACTAAAAAGAATACACCTGATAATAAAAATGCGCTCGAAAGAACCTGAAAGAAATAGAAAGGAACGGCAAAAGTAGCCACAAAGAAAAAGAGTCGAAACCACGACACAAACAAACTACGCTTTTTTAGAGCTGTGAGTTCATTTATCCAAAACTGCTTTTTTTCTTGATACTTTTCAACTAATTGCTGTCCATCAAACTCTTCCATATCATGTCTTTAAGTTCAGTAACTCCAATATTGGCCACCGAAGATATAAAAACGTATGGTAAGTCGGGCAAATCAGATTCGATCTCAGCCTTTAATTCGTCGTCCAACATGTCGGTTTTCGAAATGGCTAAAATACGTTCCTTATCCAAAAGCTCAGGATTGTATTGTGTTAACTCATTAAGTAGAATCTCGTATTCTTTTTTAATGTCGTCGGCATCGGCCGGCACCATAAATAAAAGTATGGAGTTACGTTCAATGTGACGAAGGAAGCGCATTCCAAGACCTTTACCTTCACTAGCTCCTTCAATTATTCCTGGTATATCAGCCATACAAAATGACTTATTATCGCGATAGGACACAATACCTAAGTTAGGAACCAGAGTTGTAAATGGATAATCAGCAATCTCAGGTTTTGCAGCAGATACAACGGATAACAAAGTAGATTTACCCGCATTAGGGAAACCAACTAATCCAACATCCGCCAAAACTTTTAGCTCCAGAATAGCCGCCATTTCAATACCGTCTTCTCCAGGTTGTGCATAACGAGGCGTTTGATTGGTCGGAGACTTAAATCTATCGTTGCCGCGACCGCCGCGACCACCTTTTACTAAGACAACTTCTTCTCCGTCCTCAGTAATTTCAAAAAGCACTTCACCTGTTTCAGCATCCTTTGCTATGGTACCCATTGGCACTTCCACATAACGATCTTCACCATCAGCACCTGTTGACGTCTGTCGTCCACCTGCTTCACCGTGTGTAGCAAAAACGTGACGCTTATATTTTAAATGAAGTAAGGTCCATAAATTACGATTACCCCTCACAATGATATGGCCGCCGCGTCCACCGTCACCACCATCTGGTCCACCCATTGCCTCAAACTTTTCGCGACGCAAATGCGCAGAACCGGCTCCTCCTTTACCTGAACGACAGAATATCTTAACGTAATCAACAAAATTTGATCCAGCCATAACAATTGTTTTTTTAAAGATACAATAAGCCACGATAATCCTTCAGACTACCGTGGCTAATATTATCTTACTTTATTATTTTTTAATCTTATCCAAAATGGTGCAAGCGCGGTCGAATATTTCTTCAATATCACCAACTCCTTGTACTGCTTTGTATAAACGCTTCTTCTTGTAAAAATCAATTACAGGCAAAGTACGCTCATCATATACCTCCAGGCGTTTCTGAATGGTTCCTGAATTATCATCAGATCTTCCTGAAGTTTCACCACGTTTAGCGAGGCGGTTCAACAGTTCTTCGCGCTCAACCTCCAAATTCAACATTACAGAAACTTTGGTTCCATGTTCTTTCATGATTTCGGTTAAAGCGGCAGCTTGTCCTACGGTACGCGGATACCCATCAAAAATTATCCCTTTACCTACCGGCAATTTTTCCAAAAAACTATCCAACATATCGATGATAGTTTCATCGGGCACTAATTCGCCTTTATCAATATAGCTTTTCGCTATCACACCTTCGTGTGTATTTGTGTGTATCGCTTTTCTACACAATTCGCCTGTTGAAACATGTTCCAATTCATATTTCTCAGCAATTTTTTGACCCTGTGTACCTTTTCCTGATCCTGGAGGGCCAAATATGACAACATTGAGCATGGTTGTTACTCCTTAATAAAATGAATAATATAAATTACTCCACTACGGTGTAAATGTTTTTTAAATTACGTCCGTAACCATCATAATCTAACCCATATCCAACAATGAAATCATTAGGAATGTTTAGACCAACATAATCGAGGGTTACTTCTTTTTTACAGGCATCAGGTTTGAATAACATGGTAGCTACTCTTACATCAGCTGGCCCCAAGGCCTTAACCTGATCAATTGTGCTACATATTGTTAGACCTGTATCAACAATATCTTCCAAAAGAACAATTGTTCGTCCTTCAATATTCTCGTTCAGCCCTATTAATTCTTTTACTTTACCTGTTGAACCAGTGCCTTGGTAGGAAGAAAGCTTTACGAAAGAGATTTCGCAAGGGATAGTAATGCGTTTCATTAAATCAGATGCAAACATAAATGAGCCGTTAAGTACACATACCATCAAAGGATTTTTTCCGTCCAAATCAGAATTAATTCGCTCTGCAACCTCATCCACAGCTTTTAAAATATCTGTTTCGGGTATTGATAACTCAAATTCCTTATCTAATACTTTAACTCGACTCATAGTAACAAAATTTTATAATCAACTACCTAAGCTAGTTCAATTAAAATCATTAATTTTTAGACATAAAACACTGACAATTATGATTCTAAAAAGAAACTCCTTAAATTTTAAGGTGCAAAAGTATAAAAAATAAACGGAAGCTCATGTTTTATATTGATTCTTAATTATTTTTGTGGGCAATTAATAGGTTAAGAATATTTTATTAATTCATATAAACCAATTGACATGCAAGCACAAGTGAGCATTATTATGGGTAGCACATCGGACTTACCGGTGATGAAAAAAGCTGCTGACTTTTTGAATGATCTTGAAATTCCATTTGAAATTAATGCATTATCTGCGCACAGAACACCTTCGCAAGTAGAAGAATTTGCTAAAAATGCAGAGAACAGAGGAGTAAAGGTAATTATTGCTGCAGCAGGAATGGCCGCTCATTTACCAGGTGTTATCGCCTCAATGGTAAAAATACCAGTTATTGGTGTGCCTATCAATGCAAGCCTTGACGGACTAGATGCCTTATTGGCAATTGTTCAGATGCCTCCCGGAATTCCGGTAGCTACTGTTGGTATCAACGGTGCACAAAATGCAGGTATACTAGCGGCACAAATCATTGCAACAGGCGATGCAGCGTTAGCACAAAAAGTAGCTGATTTCAAAGAAAGCTTAAAAGACAAGATTGTTAAGGCTAACCAGGATCTTAAAGAAGTAAAATACAAGTTTAAAACAAACTAGTAATGCTTTAATATCATCTTAACCACGAAAGTGGACTTTTGGTAGCATGCCGATGTAATAATGATTGAGTCTTTCAAGTGCAACGCAGATAAGCCTCATTTCATTATACAATCGGTATTAAAACATAGAGAAAAGAGCTGTTCGAAGGGACAGCTCTTTTTTTATGTAAAAATCACACTGGTCAAACCCTACTATTACGCATGTGGCATTTTTATAAAATTATTTCACACAAACTAAGTTGCTTATTATTAATTTATTAACAAGAATACAACGACTAACGGCTTAAAAAATAGGTATTACGATTTTACATTTTGGGTATTAATCTATGATAAAAAAGTAATTAACATTTAATTTCAACCTAACAGATGAACAAACAATTTAAATGGTTAAGTCTGCTATTGATAGTAGGCTTGGGTTTTGCGTGTGAAAAGAAAGATGCACCACAGCAAGAACTAATGGATGATGCTTTGGCCGATAGCTTTTTTGATTTCCAACTATTAAAAAGTAACGAACAATCGGCTAAAGTTGATTTTACACTTTATTCAATTGAGGAACTTAAAGCCTATAATGATGAAGTGAATTTTGTGCCTGAATTTTCCAATGAATTAGGTTTTGCCGATTGGAGCAACGCACGGTATTTTGAAGTTAATAACGAAACTGTGCTGCAAATACCAGTATATACTGAAACGGACACAGAAGTTAAAGCTTTAATAATTGCCGTGCAAAAAGAAGATAGCTTTTTTGGCTATGTTTTACGCCGCAATTATTTTGATGAATTTATTAATACAGAGGCACCTAATTTGACATTAGAGAAGGTAATTGATCTTTTTATTCTGGCCGATTTTGAAATATTTGGTGAAAGTTCCTATTTTCCTTATGGCAAAGTGCGTTATGGTAACAAAGAAACGGAAGGTTCTAATCTAAAAAGTGTAGTGACTGGACAGACTTGTTATTACATGGAGGTTTACAATGCTGATTGGACATTACTTGACGCACGATGGGAGTGCGAAACCTCTTATCATTACGTATATCATTTTACAGCAGCTCCAGAAGATGAAGGAGGAGGAGGTGGTGGCTTTTCTGGCTTTGGAGGTGGTGGTAATAGTGACCCTAGACCAACAGATCCATCCATTAAATTGGTAATGAAAGATGAACTTTGCAATTCTTTTAATGGTATTATTAATTTGTCAACTGTTGATGAGAATATTGATCAATTGACAGTGGAACAAGAACAATATATTATTGGCTTAGCAAATCTAGCTGCGTTTCATGATCTAGGGATAATAGACAAAGATTTAAAAAGCAATTTGTGTAATTTTCAAAAATCCAGTGGGTTATATTCTAAATATAATAAATTAAACAATTATGAAAGATACATAAGTGGTTGGGATGAAGCATTTAATTCTAGTGATAATTCTGATGTTGCCTATTTGTCTCCAGAAATAAATAATTCAAATTTCCACCTCAAATTTTATACAGAAAAAAATGGAGAGAAAAATGCCATTGGTCTCGTAAAAGAAGGCGTTATTGATCACACAATTGAAGCCGCGCTTGAGTTTATTGAAAGATGGTATATCGATAATAAAGGAAAAGATGATGATTTTTTATATGATATGCACTTATATAATGCTGTAAATTTTATGGAGGAATATTGTGATGAATAGCAAACAATTAAAAACAATGTCTTTACTCTGGTTGATTGCCTATGTAATATATTGGTTATTTGTGATAATTTATGATCGAGATATAACCGATGATTCCTTAAAAGTAGGACTTTATTATTTATTAATTGTCATCTTATTATATGTACTTAATTTAATTCGATATAGATTGATTAAATGGGTTTTACTAATAGGTATTCTTGTCCCAATTGTATATCTAATGTATACGGACAATTCGGGTAATGATTTTACATTGACATATATTTTGCAGGGGATCGCACCTGCGAACCTACCATTGTTACCTGATAATATTTGGCAATACGTTAATCATAGTAGTTTTATAATTAGGCAATTGTATTTCTGTTTAATTTACTTATTATTTCCTCTTTTTTATTGGTACGGTTTATATTTGTTTTCAAAACGGATAATTAAAATCTTATATAAGATTAAGTAAACAGTGTAGTTACATTATATTTTATCACTATTAACCGACTAAAGTCGGGATTCATAAAATTCTCTTCTACAGCGCCCATTTATTGGGCGTTTGGTTTTTTATTTCAAATTAGACCCCA
>JAFMVD010000033.1 GCA_025499625.1 Carboxylicivirga fragile
TAAAATGTTTCGCAAAATCAATTTACAACTTTGAGGGGAAACCTTTAGGGAGTACCCTCATTTTAAAAAATTAGTCGGTCACTAGTGATTGTTTTTATATAATAATCAAAAACAACAAGGAAACCAACTGCATTACTTTTGCCAAGGTATTTATTCTTAATATCAATAATATCAAAAGGTTTACCAATAGAAACAAGTTGATTATAAAAATCATTTAAGTCAGTGATAATTTTTTTAAGGCGTGTGTTGTAAGTCTTAGAAGAAGGAGTTTTCGAATCGATTTGTTGATTTATCTCATTCCAATCAAGCGGATCTATGCAAATTCCTGTTGACAATTCGACTCGTCTTTGATTCAATGTGACTCGGATGTACAAAGGACATGTACCGTCTTTTTTCACTTTGCTCTTCTTAATTGCATAATTTGTTATTAGTCTCATAATTAACAAGTTTTTTGATTGAAAATAGGTCTCGCTAACTTCTTCAAGTTAAGATGAGAAACTTTTACAACCAAGTTCAAATAATATCAATTTGAGTCAATTTGTATACTGGCAATCAGAGAGGTGCATTTTGCCGAGACCTATTTTATTTTTGAAACCATAGGTCTCGTTTTAGTCTCGTTTTTCTACTATTTCTTTGCTTTTTAATGAGTTTTCACAAAAATAAAAAAGCGCTTAAAACATTAGTTTTAAGCGCTTTTAGATCAATTTGATATATTGATCAGTACTCGAGGCGGGACTTGAACCCGCACGTCCAGATGGACACAAGATTTTAAGTCTTGCGTGTCTACCAATTCCACCACTCGAGCATCCTTGGAGCGAAAAACGGGATTCGAACCCGCGACCCCGACCTTGGCAAGGTCGTGCTCTACCACTGAGCTATTTTCGCGTTCAATACTTGCAATCATAAGCGCTTCGTGTAAGACTTATTTCCCGATTGCGGATGCAAATATAGACCTATTTTTGAAATCTCCAAAAGAAAAAAATACGATTTATTGAATATTTTTTACCCAACAAATCTATTTCACTCCTGTCCACCGCTTTATCTCATTTAATTTATTTAATGCTTCCACAGGAGTTAGGTTATTTACATCTATATTTAGTATTTCATCTCGAATTTGAGTCAGCACAGGATCGTCTAATTGGAAAAAACTTAACTGCATTCCTTCACGATTATTTGAAATATCGTCAATCGGTTTTGACAAATCCCCTCTTCGATTCGAGTTTTCTAATTCTCCCAGTATATCATTGGCCCTTTTCACCACGCTTTTGGGCATACCGGCCATACGCGCCACATGAATACCAAAACTATGGTTACTGCCTCCTGGAACAAGCTTACGCAGAAAAATCACCTTATTATCGACTTCCTTTACCGAGACATTATAATTCTTACAACGCTTATGCGTTTTCTCCATTTCGTTCAGCTCATGATAATGGGTTGCAAATAGCGTTTTGGCGCTTGCCCGCTTACTGTTATGAATGTGCTCAACAATGGACCAGGCAATGGAGATACCGTCGTAAGTACTAGTTCCACGTCCTAATTCATCGAACAACACCAAACTTCGTTTAGTTAAGTTATTCAAGATACTGGCCGCCTCGTTCATCTCAACCATAAAGGTTGATTCGCCCAAACTAATATTATCAGAAGCCCCAACGCGTGTAAAGATTTTATCCACCACCCCTATCGATGCTGATTCAGCTGGCACATAACAACCAATTTGCGCCATTAAAGTAATCAAGGCAGTTTGTCTTAGCAAAGCTGATTTACCTGCCATATTTGGCCCTGTTATGATGATTATTTGCTGTTTGTCATTATCCAGAAACACATCATTTGGCACATACTCTTCACCAATAGGCAATTGTTTCTCAATAACCGGATGACGACCTGCTTTTATATCAAGCTCCAAACCGTCGTGAATAACCGGCTGAACAAATTTAGAATCGATGGACAAAGTATTAAAAGCAGTCAAAACATCTATCTTGGCAAGCAAGTTGGCATTTAATTGAATGGCCGAAATAAATTCTGAAACAGCCAATACCAGTTCATTGTACAGCTTAGTTTCTATCCCTAATATTTTTTCTTCTGCCCCAAGAATTTTCGCTTCGTAATCCTTTAATTCTTCTGTAATATATCTTTCGGCGCTTACCAAGGTTTGTTTACGAATCCATTCTTCCGGCACTTTGTCCTTGTGTGTATTTCTAACTTCGATGTAGTAACCAAATACATTATTAAAGGCAATCTTGATGCTTGGAATATCCGTTTCTTCACCAAGACGCTGCTGCATATTGGCCAAATAATCTTTACCCGAAAATGCTATTTTGCGCAATTCATCCAGCTCTTCAGAAACCCCTTCGCTAATAACGCCTCCTTTCGAAATCAGCACTGGCGGTTCGCTCTGTATTTCGCCATGAATACGCTCACGAATGGTAATACAAGCATTAAGTTGATCACCAATATATTTCAAATGCTCGTTATCACTTGCCAAACAACCTTCCTTAATTGGATCAATGGCATATAAGGCCGTTTTTAATTGCAGTAATTCACGAGGTGTAATTCTGCCAGCAGCTACTTTTGCAACCAGTCGCTCCAAATCACCTATCGAATGAAGCGCTTCCGTAATAATATCCTTCAATT
Source organism: Carboxylicivirga fragile (assembly GCA_025499625.1). Taxonomy (GTDB): domain Bacteria; phylum Bacteroidota; class Bacteroidia; order Bacteroidales; family Marinilabiliaceae; genus Carboxylicivirga; species Carboxylicivirga fragile. The sequence goes on from JAFMVD010000033.1 coordinate 2,632, forward strand.
CAGGTTGCTTGAAAAAATGCTCAATCACACCCAAACGATCAACAATTGGTTTTACATCTTTCAATGGCAAAGCCAACCAACGTTTCAACATGCGCGAACCCATCGGACTTATGGTTCTATCAATCACATCAATTAATGATTTCCCTCCCTCATTTAACGAACCAAACAACTCAAGATTACGAATGGTAAACTTATCTAACCACACATATTTATCTTCGTCAATACGCCCAAGGCTAACAATGTGCTGAACTTTATGATGCTGGGTTAAATCGAGATAATGCATAATGGCACCAGCAGCAGTAATTCCGTAGCTCAGATTATGGACACCAAAACCCTTTAAGGAATTCGTCTCAAAATGCTTGAGCAAACGATCGTGTGCCGAATCAGGTGCAAAAGCCCAATCATCGTAGGCATATGTGTAAAATTTTGTTCCAAAAGCATCTTCAAAGATCTGGCGCTTGCCTTTTTCAAACAAAACTTCTTTTGGTTTGAAGTTGGTCAATAACTTCTCAACGTATTCGAACGAACCCTCCGAAGTTAAAAACTCACCAGTTGAAATATCCAAGAAAGCTACTCCAGCCACTTTTTTATCGAAATGAACACTCGCCAAAAAGTTATTTTCGCGATGCTCAAGTATATTATCATTAATTGCCACACCAGGTGTTACTAACTCCGTAACTCCTCGTTTGACAATTGTTTTTGTCATTTTAGGATCTTCCAGCTGATCACAAACAGCCACTCGCTCACCCGCTCGTACCAACTTTGGCAAATAAGTATCTAAGGCATGATGCGGAAAACCAGCCAACTCAACATACGAAGCCGCTCCATTGGCTCTACGTGTTAAAGTTATGCCTAATATCTCAGATGCCTTAATGGCGTCATCCGAGAATGTTTCATAAAAATCACCTACTCTAAATAGCAAAACAGCATCGGGATATTTTTCCTTAATGCTATAATATTGTTTCATCAATGGTGTTTGAACAACGCCTTTTTTTGCTTTTGCCAATGTATATCGTTTTTAACCTTCGTTCTAACTTAATTTATTCAAAACAAACAATTTCAAAAGGGATTATTCCAAATAGAAACCATTCAACTCAAACTCTGAAATGCAAAGATAAAAATATCAACAGGTCTTCGAAATGTTTCTTTACTTCACTTCAAATCCTATCAGAAACCATACTTTTCGTTAATCATCAATTTTTGATTTAGATCATTCTTTTGTATATTTAGACATACCTAAAAGAAAAATCTCTATGAATCAGTTTTTGAAAAATTTCGGAATTATCTTAATCATTATTGGCGTTGCCGTACTGGCTTTTTACACCATTAATAGCCCTGTAAGTAATACTCCATTGGTATTTGCCGGTATTTTAATGATTGGAGGAATCGCCGCTCACGTTATTCTTAACAAACTAATTAGTTAAAACATTTATGTCACAACAGGTCATTTGTACCTGTTGTGCATTTTATTGAATCACCTTCCCATATTGCCAAGATTGGTACCTGATCAATCTGAAAACAATAGTCTAAATCAGCTTCGTATCCTTTTTCTTTCAACACATTGTAATGGTAGCCACCAGATGCTATACTTATTAATTCTTGATGCGACACACTAGCCATTTGATGTAACATTAAAGCCGCATCGCTCAAATCGATATTATTGGAGATAGCCTTCAAACCCTCAATAATTTTACCAGCACATAAAGCATCCTCAATGGTAAACTTTCCATTGGTTCCTGAACAAACCAATACGACATCGTCTTTGCCATTCAAATATTTTACAAGGGCAGATAAATTTGAAAAAGCCCCAATTAAAAGCTCTTTGGCAGATAAAGAATTATTTATGGCAAGTGTTCCATTACTGGTAGTCATCACCAAGGTCTTTCCCTTAATGCCATGATGCATATATGAAAGCGGTGAATTTCCGAAATCGAAGCCAGATATGAGCTCTGCATTGCGCTCACCACCCAAAATTACATTACCCCCTCGTTTCAACTTCAATGCTATTGCCTCATCAGGAGTTAATACGGGTATAATATCCGACACACCAAATTTAAAGGCAGTTAACATCACAGATGTAGCTCGTAAAACATCAATTACCACTACCGTTTTACCTTGCACCTGTTCCTTCTCAACTTGCTGTGCCGTCAATACAACATCTATCTTCATCCTCGTAAAATATCTTAATTTACATTGTAATTTCTACGGTATAAAACTCTGAATCGCCAAAGTAAAAAAACGCCCGCAGAAGCCAAACCAACCAAATACCCAACCCAGATACCAAGCGGCCCCACATTAAACAAGAATGTTACAACATAACTAGACGGCACTGAAATTAACAAATAAGCTATTCCAGCTCCAATAACGGGAGCCACAACATCTTCCATTCCTCTTAATATGCCCAATGTAACCACTTGAATTCCATCAAATATCTGAAAGAGTCCGGCAATAAACATTAATCCAGCCGCAACTTTAATAACCTCAACATCATCAATAAATAAGGAGGGCAAGAAAAAGCGTAAAAGCAAGAATAAAATACCAGTTAATGTCATAAAGACAACGACTATATGCAAGGATGCAAAGGCCGTATTCTTTACTTCTGCAAAAAATTTCTTTCCTCGAAATATGCTCACTTTTATTGTTGTGGCTGAGGCCAAACCGGAGGACATCATATAGGTTATACTGGCCAAACTAAGAACAATCTGATGAGCCGCTAAACTAACCGCGCTGATCCACCCCATCATGATACTGCCAATACTAAATGCAAACACTTCTATAACAAACTGTAGACCAATAGGCAAACCTAAACTCCACATCTTCTTAAATGCTACCCAAGAAAAAGCATCATGATTTAATCCTCGAATCGTTTTATACAGCGACAACTTTGATGTTAAATAAGCAAAGGTCACAGCCATCATAACTCTTGAAACTAAAGTGCCAATACCAGCACCAACCAAGCCTAATTCAGGCGCACCAAAATGACCGTATATAAGAATGTAGTTTAGAATAACATTTAACACATTACCGCCAATGGTTATAACCATGGCTATTTTAGTATTACTAAGGCCTTCGGTAAATTGCTTATAAGCATTAAAAAGCTGAAATGGCAAAATTGAAAGAATTAGCAAAATATAGTATGGCTGTGCTTCTGTGGCCACATTTTCCTCTTGCCCCATATAGGGCATTAAAAAATAAATAGCTCCAGCCACCAAGGTAAGCAGAACACCAATAATTGCATTCGCAAATACCCCTTGCCTGAACCAGTATGCACACTTTTCTTTATCCCCACTACCAAAAGCCTTTCCAACCAAAGGCGTTAATGCAAACGATATTCCAACTCCGAAATAAAGCACATTAATGAAGATACTATTGGCAAAAGAAGCTGCTGCCAAAGGAGCTGTTCCCACCTGCCCCACCATCAGTGTATCAGCTAAGTTAACTAACATCTGACCAGCTTGGGCCAAAACAACTGGCGTAGCTAATTTAATATTAGGCCAATAATGTGCCGTATATCTATTGTGTAGGTTCATTTATTAAAAATTGAGCCACAAAACTACAAAGAATACAGCTATAAAAATCAGCTTCGCGTATGATGTTGAATCATTTCGTAGAAACGGCCTTTCTTTTCCAAAAGTTCATCATATGTGCCTGATTCTAAAATGTTGCCTTTTGAAAAAACATATAGATCGTCAGCTATGTCGATGGTACTTAATCGGTGTGCTACCATCACAACAGTCTTACCTTGCTCGCGAAGTTTTAATATTATATCTTTTACCTGCTGCTCGGTTCTATCATCTAAAAACGAGGTAGCTTCATCAAATACGTAGATTTCAGGATCGAGATACATAACTCTTGCAATTGCCAAACGTTGCCTCTGGCCACCCGATAACTGAATAGCATTTTCGCCAAGCCAAGTATATAAGCCCTCTGGCAAAGCATCAATGATATCATGTAAGTTTAAACGATCAATAATATCATTGAGTCGCTTCATGTTAGGCGAATAATCTCCCAAAGCAATGTTCTCAATAACATTACCCGCAAAAAGCTCAATGTTTTGAGGAACAACACCTACAACCTTTCTTAGTTGCGATAGTGGTACATAGCCCAAATCAACACTCCCAATTGTAATGCGACCAGAAGAAATAGGATATAAACCTTGTAATAAATAGCCAATGGTTGATTTTCCTGAACCGCTATCACCAAGCAATGCTGTAATACTGCCCTGTTTTATTACGAACGACAGATCCTTAAAAAGATCCTGTTCGAGTGTATACGAAAAGTCAACAGATTTAAAGGACACATCACCCTTTAGTATTAAAGCTTCGGTATTATCACCATCTGCTTCATGCTCACTCTTAAGATCCAATATTTCGAACAAACGATCCGAAGCAATCAATGCACCTTGCACCGTTTTATTCATGCCTAATAAACGCGCAATTGGGCCAGTAAAAAAGCTCGTGATTGCGAAAAAAGACATTAATTCACCTGGGGTTAATTTATTTTCGATTACAATGCCTGCGCCGATCCACAAAACAACAATGGTTAATAATCGATTTATCGTCAACATGGAAGAACCAGATAGAATATCAATTTTACCCGAACGATAAACTTCCTCCAGAACATTCATTAAACGATCCTCAGACTGCTCGGTAAAATACTTCTCTGCTCCCATTTGCTTAATGGTTCTACTAGCTCTAAGCGATTCCACCAATTGTATTTCAAGCTCGGCGGTTTTCTCCATTTTTTTTCGCTCAACCTTTCGGTTAACTCTATTGGTAACAAGAAAAACCAAAAGGTAAACAGGAATAACCAAACTTGTAAGTATAGCTAAATGCCAATTAACAACAAACATTACAAGAAAGGCAATCAGAACAATCAACACATCAACAACAGCCTCAACGGCAACTTGATTAATGAAATTCCGAATTTTAATAGCATCATTTACCCTTGAAATTAATTCTCCCACACGCATGCTGTCGAAAAAACGCTGAGGAAGCTTCATCAAATGCTCATAATAACTTGTTATTAAAGTTGTATCAATATTCTGACCAACTCGCAATACAAACCACGATTGCAGCATTCCAAGAACAACCTGAAATAAAACCAAGGCAACCATGATAACCCCCATTAAATTAAGAAGATTTTTGTTGTGTCCTACCAATACAAAATCAGTAATTTTCTGGATATAAATGGCTGTAGACACTCCAATAATTGAAAACGCCAATGCTCCAAAACCAGATTGCACAAAAACATGTCGATGTGGACGAACCAATGAATATAAGCGACGAGTAAGTCCCACTTTTTCATTACCTGCTGTAAAATTCAATGATGGAATCATAAGGATCGCTACACCTGTCCATTTTTCCTTGAAATCTGTCAAGCTAAGATGCAGCATCTTCCCCTCGGCTGGATCCATAACCTTAACAGCTCTCTTTCCAATTTTATATACAACTACAAAGTGATGTTGCCCATTTGATAGCTTTAGGTGAGCAATGGCAGGCAGCGGTATTTCAAAAAGTTCATCTGAGGTAATTTCAATTCCTTTGGCATCAAAGCCTAATTTCTCTGCTGCATGAATTAAACCATAGGCACTTGTCCCAATTCGATTAGTACCTGCTAATTGACGTATTTTCCAAACAGGTAATTTCAAACGATAATACCGGGCTATGGATGCCAAACAAGCTGCTCCACAATCCGTTTTGTCAAATTGTTGCACATTAAAACTCATGAAGCAGTTTTTGATTTTATTATTTTAGGATTTAGCCAATCATCTAGATTATCAAATATTAACTGAAACAAAGTACGCCTTGTAACCACAAAACGCCCAGTCAAGCTCATACCTTTTTTTACTTTCCCCTCCAGCCCATTACTTAATTTTAAATAAGATTCTGTCATTCTACTTCTTACAACATAAACGTAAACATCATTAACCTTAGTAACATCTTGCGCAATCTCAATGACCTCACCCATCATTAAACCCCATTGGTTATAATTAAAGGCATCAATCTGAAATCTAACTTCCATACCTTCATTAATTAATCCAATATCTGAAGAAGGTACGTAACTCTCAACTATTAGGTCATCCTCTGGGGATAAGTATGCGATGATATCATTTTCATTTACAAAACTTCCAATTGCCACTCCATTAAAGTCAATAATATGCCCATTATAAGGTGCGATTATGCAATGTTGCTGTTTTTCCTGCTGCAGTATTTTAAGGCGTGTAAGCACATCTTGACTCGAAACTGTATAGTTTCTTTTTTGCATTTCCCATTCTGCCTTAAGCTGTGAATCAAATGCCTTTAGCTCATCTTCCGATTCTTTTAAGTTAAAAGAATCCTCCTGCAATATAACTTCGGCCACCACCCCTTGCTCAAACAATAACTTTGTTCGATCAAAATCAACACGCAGCTTATTTATTTTACGTTGTAACTTGTTCGAATTAGCTTTAAAGTCAATATATTCCTTCTGATATAGCTTAGAACGAATTTGCTTATCTGCGCCAGGCCTTACCAGCTCCTCAATATCACGAATATATGTAGTATATAAATCTAATTGCTCTTGCTTTATACTTAGCTCACTTTCCAAACCACTTTGATCAAAAACAAGAAGTGTATCTTTTGCATTCACATACAAGTTCTCAGAGATTCTAACTTGTAAAACCTTTGCGGTAATAGGTACAGCTATCGGACTAATTTTATTAAATGTTTTAACCAGTCCTCTACTTTGAACGGTAACATCAACTTTAATAATAGCTAAGGATATAAATGAAACAAAGAATAAAAAAAGAAGTATCCAATACAATAAACTACCCCTGTAATGATAGTTTGAATAAGACACATGCTTACGGAAATTTAACTGCGGTATTTTAGTTTTGGGCATAGTGGTGTTTCAAAGCGCAATGAAATTACAACTTTTATATGAAACTGCCATGCGGAAGAATATTTCAAAAAGAAAGGGTGTTCTATGATAAAAAAAATAATTGTAGATAAACTAATCCTTTATCCACTTCAAACCATCTTTAAAATGGCCAAGATTGATGTATTCAAAAGAGGTTTCATCTTTAGAATAGGTAATTTGAGCCCCTAAAGATTTCATCATATCTAAATAAAAATAAAGCATACGAACCGACATGGATAATTTACCAGCCAGTTGTATTGGAGAACCTGTGCGTTTAAATCGGATTTCTTTATCAATCCAATCGATCGTTCGATTTATTTCAGTTATAGCCATATCACAAAATTTACCCGATTAATAAAAGTAGGAAAGAGAAGAAGAGGAGATTAAGAATCGGGAATCTTGGGGGCTCCTGCTTCTTCTTTTCACTAACAGCGGTACCTACGTTAAGATACCATTTCTGAATTGAGATATTTTCTAGCTCGTGCCTTAGCACCTATATCTTTATATTGAATCTGACTCGTCCAAAGTCCTTTTCAATTAAATGGATACTTATTAAATCTTAACCTTATTACTTTCATCTTTAGCAATTCCATCTCCACCTACAATCTTTTTTAAAAAATCGCTTTGTTTTGCGTCAAACTTGTTAAATTGATTGCGTTTTTTAATATTGTACTTGATTGCTTTCATCACACATTGTTTTAATTAGTTTACATGGGTTAATTGCAAAAAGATAGAATCGTAACACCTTTTTTTAATTTATTTTTAATTTATTTTTAAACTCATGCTTCAAATAAGGTTCATCATATTGATTATCTTGATATTAACCCTACCTAAAAACAATTCCGCACAAACAACTATCACTAACATAATAATAATTAAGAACGAATTCAACTCCCATTCTTACGAATCAGTTATTCAAAAAGGAAACGATTATTTTATAAGTAAGAACAAAACATTACTAGAGGATGAGGAATTACACGCGCTTGCCTGTGTTTTAAAATCATTCAACTATACAGAAAGAGCTAAAGAAGCTACAGATTTTCTAACCATTATAGAACAAAAACAAAAATCCGTTTTATTTGATAACTACATCCAACTCTATAAAGGCTCTTTTTATATCATATTAAATAAGAGAGAAGAGGCTATATCACTACTAGAAGATCTACTAAAAACAGGAGTTAAAGAATTCCTTGTAGACAGTGTTTTGACTAAAATCTACTCCAACCTTGGAACTATTCATAGTATTAATAAGGAGCACAAGAGTGCACTCGATTATTTTGAACAAGCATTCAATATTGACAAGAGATTACTTATTAAAACCGGAGATTATGAAAATTTTAATACAGGTGCAGCCAGTTACTTACAAAAATTGGGTAATGTATACTGTCAATATGAAAAGGTAATTGAGCAATATCATGAAATCTTTGCCTACCCTTTTAATCATGACATTGAAACCCATAATTATTATCTTTTCGCCACCTACATAACTGTCTGTAGTTATATAGGCAATGATGCTGATTTTGAGAAATACACTAATCGTCTCGAAAAATTTTACTTAGAACAATCACCAAACCTAAAGAGCGATCTGGCCTTCTTATATTTTAAAAAAGGAGATTATTTATTTATTCAAAAAAAATATACCGAAGCAAACTCCTACTATAAAAAAGCTATTTCACTTATGGTAGCAGAAGAATCCTACCATAACAAACGACCTAATTCTTTTAAATTATTGGCAATAAGCAACCTAAAACTTGGAAAAGAAAAATTGTCAATTTATTACGCCAAAGAAGCAATTAAAGAAAGTAAAATTCGTAATGGCAAACGAACCCATGAGTATTATGCAATTGCTGCACAGGTCAACGCATTTTTTAATAAACCAAGGATTGCCTTGGCTTATTTAGATTCTGCAATAATCTATAGGGATCATTTTACCAATTCTAAATACAAAAGTGATAAAAGATTTGAAGAACAATTAGCAAAGGTAAATATACACTTAAAGAATTATTCAAAAGCACTTTATCACTTCGAAGAACTAAATGAAATTTTAAACCATGATGCCAATTATGGACAGTTTGAGTTCTGGGAAAACAAAAATAACATTGCTCATTGCTACATTGGCATGGAGCAGTATGAAACAGCTATTTTACTTATAAAAGAATTACATGATGAAATCATTTCCCAATTTCAAAAAGATATCGAAACCAATCCTCAATCACACATCGCACGTTTATTTCGTCGAGCAAACTTAAATTTATCCAAAGCACTTTATCTATATTATAAAAAAACACAGAAGAAAGACGATCTGGAAGAAGCATATAAACACTTATCACAAGCCAATCAATCCATTGATTATTTACGTTCTCAACTAAATTTTGATAGTGACCAGATGGCTACAGGTGAATCATATGCCGAATACATTGAACTTGGAATGAAAATAAACAGTGACTTATATGCATTAACAAAAGACAAGACTTACTTAGAGTCAAGTTATGAATTTGTACAAAAAGGCAAATCGTACTCTCTTCTAATAGGCGTTAATGATAAACAATGGAAAATTAACGCTGGCCTACCAGCCGAACTAATCAAAGACGAAGGTTTCTTTAAAGGTCGGGTGCAATTTTATCAAAATGAATATGAAACGGAGAAATTTAGTTCGGAACCACGAGAAGATATTCTTAGTCACCTGGATGAACGCATGAGTTTTTATATGCAAAAGATGGATAGCATTAATGCAATTATCAAAACTAATTATCCCAGGTATTTCCAACTAAAATATGCCCCACAATACGCATCTATTGAAGACATCCAAAAACGACTTGGGGGCAACCATGTTCTATTGGACTATTACCTACTAAAAAATCAAATCCATACATACACTATAATACCCAATACTTTTCATCACCATATTTCCGAAGTTGACAGCAGCTTTCACCAAAACTTAAATCTTGTTATCAACGAAGTGGCTTCACCATTTATTGCAGCAGGAAATACGATACAACGAATACAAGAATTTGCCAAGGCATCACATCAACTCTACCATGCACTTTTTGAAAATAATCCTGTGGATTTAAAAAACAAAAACCTAATAGTTGTTCCACATCAAGAGTTGGCTTATTTACCTTTTGAAACTTTACTCACCAAAGATGTGTCAGAAGCTAAACCAGATTTTAGACGTTATCCTTGGTTATTGAATGAAAACACAATCTCTTATACTTATAATGCCTCATTGCTTCCTAAGCATTCAGAAAAAGCTATTACTTTTAATAAAGTTACGTCCTTCGCGCCTAAATACACAGGAAGTACTTCGCAACCTGATTCCATTTTAATAGCCATAAGAAGCACTTTAAACAATTTTTTAATGCCATTAAATGCAGCTCAGGAGGAAATACAAAACATTGACAAATTATTCAGGTCAGAAGTATACAATAACGAACAAGCAACAAAAGCTAATTTTTTAAATACCATTGACGAGAACAATGTGCTTCACTTGGCAATGCACTCTCTCAATGATGAAGTGCAACCTTTAAATTCTCAACTCGTTTTTTCAGCGAACAACGACACATCGGATGTATTAAAGGCATTTGAAATATACAACTACAACATAGAGTCACCAATGGTTGTACTAAGTGCCTGTAATACCGGGCGAGGCAAGAAGAAATCTGGAGAAGGACTTATTAGTTTGGCAAGGGCCTTTACATTTTCGGGTGTTCAAACTCAAATAATGACTTTATGGCCTGTACATGATAAATCAGGAGCCACCTTAACCGAACTCTTTTATAAAAACCTCAAGAATGATAACTTCAAGGATGTGGCCATGCAAAAAGCCAAACAAGATTTTATTGCTAACTCCGATGGTATTAGATCTCATCCATACTACTGGGCAAACTACGTAGTTTCGGGCAATACCAGTCCAATAAAGCAAGGCTCACATCTCATATGGTATTTATTAGCGAGTATCGGATTAATAAGCTTAATCACTGTTCTTTTAATTAAACTAAAAAAGCGCCATTGAAAAGAAATTCAATGACGCTCGACTCTTATTCTTATCTTCTATTATAAATCTAATTTCTTTAGTATTTCGGATGCTTTTGCTGAATATTGGTTATTACCTTTAACAACTTCATTCAATAACACCTCTGCCTTACTCTCATCATTATCTTTCAAATAACACAAGGCTAAATACCAGTTAATTTGATCGGAGTAGAATATTGCATCATTATTAATGCCATTTAATATCCCTTTGGCTTTGTCAAAATCACCCATCTCCATGTAACACAAAGCACTGAAAAAACCTGACAATTCAATATTTTCACGTTCTAGCCTTTCGAATTCACTTAATGCCAATGCCATATTACCATTCTGGTAAAAACCAATTGCCTTATCCAATTGATTAAAATGACCTTCACCGCGAACAACCATATCCGTTCCATAAGGCTCATAATATTCGCTAAATGCGTAACTACCCGAGTATTCTGAATTTTGGAAAAGCCCCAACAAACTAGCCAAACCCAACACCACCACAACTGAAGCCGCTGCCATCCATACTCCCGGATGTATTCGATGCCTCTTATCTTGTTCCTCTACAAATTCTTGACTAATATCTTTTAACTGCTGCCTGAAATCCATAGTATCATCGTCGCCATTCTCAATAGCAAACAATACTTCCTGCTGAAGTCTGATATCCTCAAGCAATTGTTCGTTATTATCAACATCAGCCTTAAGCTCATCTCTCTCGTCCTTGCTTAAGTCACCGGAAAACAACTCCAATATTTTATCGTTATAATCCATATTTCAATTCTTTAAATTGTGGATCAGCCTTTATCATCTCTATTAATTTCTTGTTACACATCGATCGGCGATTTTTCATGTATTGAACTGAACTAAATGCCAATTCAGATGTGATATCTTCATTTGAGAAACCAATTGAAACGAGGCGTAGTACATCCTGACAAACCTTTGTAATTTTCTTAAAATATTTCAAATAAAGCAAACGTCTTTTTTCGTAAAGCTTCTTTTCTTCAATTCCATCAGCCTCAATCAATACATTGTCACCAATACCATTTAGTATTTTTTGCTCACTCTTGCGCTTGCGTAGCTCATTCAACCATAAATTTTTACATATAGAATAAAAGTAAGTGCTGAATGCGCAAGTTAATTGAGGTTTCTCTGTTTTTGAATAAATAGCAACAAAGGCCTCATGAATTATATTCATGGCCTCATCCTTATTTCCACTGTTATCAGACACAAAGCTTTGAATAGGTCCCCAAACCATATTCATGATGTGTTTTATAATCTTTCCTTCACGATTATACACCCCTTCTAACAATTCGTTATCTGTATAACGCTCTTTCTTCATCACTAATCGATTTTACGTCCAAAATAACAAAAAATATATGTTAAACCAAATTCTTTTACAAATCTAAAAATTCAAATAAAATTCTTTCATTAGATTTTTAAAATCATCGGAATAAGCATGTCTTCCTTTGTCTTCAACAATTATGGTCCTTTCTTGCAAAGGCTTACCCTCACCCTTACAGAACTCCAACAACACTCTGGCAATTGGCTTCTTAGGTGTAGGTTTTACGTTTAATTTTCGAATAAGGTTATAGTTATAAGGATTTATTTGTTCCAAAAACTCTAATTCAAGATCAGCAGGTATAATAACGGCCAGTCTACCATTCGGACATGACAATTTATGCGCACAAGAAATTAATTGGTTAAATGGCAAAGCATCATTATGCCTTGCTAAATTTCGATTATCATTACTTGACTTAAGACTACTTTTAAAAAAAGGTGGATTACAAATGATTAAATCAAATTGTTTAGTGCTGCTTTTGGCATAGGCTTGCAAAGTGATATTATCAACCGATAAGCGAGATTCCCAAGGCGATAATTTGAAATTTTCATCCGCTTGCTGAACGGCTCCAGGTTCAATATCAATGGCTGAAACTTTAGCGTTCTGATTCCTTTGTGCCAACATCAATGCAAGCAAACCAGTTCCTGTACCAACATCAAGTATCTCTTCACAATTATCGACACTGACCCATGAACCCAAAAGCACACCATCGGTACCTACTTTCATGGCAGCCTTATCTTGATTTACTAAAAATTGTTTGAACTGAAAATAACTATTCGCCATACCTAAAATTTCTCATCAACACCTAAACCAAACAGGGCGAAATCATATTTCACCGGATCATTTATATCCAATTTCCGCAGAGTACGCATTACTTCATCCACAGCTTTTATATCGTTTTGCTTTCTATTTAAAATAGCAAGCTTACGAGTTACATTACCAGTATGAACATCCAATGGAAGTAACAAATCAGCTGGTGAAATACCTTTCCACAAACCAAAATCCACCCCTTTACTATCGCAACGCACCATCCATCTCAAATACATGTTTAATCGTTTCGCAGAGGCTCCTTTCTCGATATTGGCAACATGCTTAAAAGTCCTTTTTTCGGGATTGAAGCCCATAAAACAACTTCTAAACTGAATCAATGATTGTTTAATTCCTCCTTGAAGATAAGCTTGTGTAAATACTTTCTCTAAGCCACCATGATTGCTATATATTTCTTTCAAGGCACGAAGGAAATACAAGCAGTCAGCGGAAGAAAATGTGCGATAATAAAAACTTGCAAATCGATCCCAATCGCATTCATCAGCTTCCGTTAAAAATTGGTAGGGTTGATGCTCCAATAATTCCATTAATTTACATGCACTCTTCAATATTTGATCCCTTCGACCCCATGCAATTGTAGCGGTAAGAAAACCTGCGATTTCAATATCCTCTTTTACAGAGAAGCGATGCGGAATTTGAATCGGATCACTATCGATGAAATTTGGATTATTATACTTGTCCACCTTTTCATCAAGAAATAATTTTAATTCATCGATGTGCATGGTCTAATTACTAATTAAACCATCTTTAATTTCAATCACACGATCACACATCTCAGCTAAGTGATAGTCATGGGTTACCACAACAAAAGTATGATTAAACTCTGAACGCAGATCAAAAAATAATTTTTGCAATTCTTCCTGATTATGAGAATCAAGATTTCCCGAAGGCTCATCAGCGAATACAACGGCTGGTTCATTTACCAAAGCACGAGCTACGGCAACCCTTTGTTTCTCTCCACCACTTAATTCAGCCGGTTTATGCTCCAAACGATGATTGAGACTTAAAAATGAAAGTAATTCTTTCGCTTTCTTTTCAGCTTTCTTACGAGAATCGCCACGAATTAAAGAAGGTAAAATAGCATTCTCTAAGGCCGTAAATTCGGGTAATAATTGATGAAACTGAAATACGAAACCAATTTTTGTATTTCTGAATTGTGACAATTGTTTCTCATTCATCGCCAGCACATCACTACCATCAATGCTTATCTGACCAGAGCTGGGTTTATCTAGGGTTCCTAACAACTGCAATAAGGTAGTTTTTCCTGCTCCACTTGCCCCAACAATCGATACAACTTCACCGGCATCAATACTTAGATCAACTCCCTTAAGTACTTCCAGATTGCCATAACTCTTTCGTATATCAGTACAAGTAACCATAAATTAAATAAATAAGATATAAATATAAGTGACGTAGAGCAATAATAACATGACACCCTTCCAGCGCGAAATAACACCCTTTGAAAGTGGCAACAACAAAACTAGTAACAAAATGGCTATACCAACCATCCAACTATAATCGACTTTTATAAGCTCATTACTTACAGAAATTGGCTTAATAACAGATGTTAACCCTAATACAGCCCAAATATTAAAGATATTTGATCCAATAATATTACCAATAGAAATATCTGATTCCTTTTTAATAGCAGCTATTAACGAAGTTGCTAATTCAGGTACACTCGTTCCAAAAGCAACAACAGTAAGTCCAACAACTCGTTCACTAATACCAAAGTTGATAGCCAAATCTTTTGCACCTCGGATTAACCAGTCGGCACCAAAATACAAACCAATGGTAGATAGCAAAAAGAAACCGAAAGCCTTTAATAAACTAATATCGGGCTTCTGAATTTCTTCAGTATTTTCCTTTGTTTCCTTCCGGCTTTTCCACACCGAGAATAACAAATAAGAGCTTAATAAGACAAGAAATATAACACCTTCGACAAAGGACACCTTGTTATTTATACTCGCAATATAAAGGCCCACAGAAGCAACCATCATGACCAGCCAGTCAATCCAAACCGCTTTACGCTTCACTTTAACGGGGAAAACAATGGAAACAAGCCCAAGCACCAATGCTATATTAGCAATATTTGATCCAACCACATTTCCTATTGAAATATCAGAAGAATCACTAAAAACAGCTTTTAAGCTGACTAACAATTCGGGTGCTGAGGTACCAAAAGCAACAACGGTTACACCTATTACCAAGGTAGAAACATTAAAGTGACGTGCTAAATTAACACTTGCTTTAACCAACCAATCGCCACTAAAAAAAAGTATTACAAAACCAGCAATCAATAATAA
This sequence comes from Carboxylicivirga fragile, assembly GCA_025499625.1. GTDB lineage: Bacteria > Bacteroidota > Bacteroidia > Bacteroidales > Marinilabiliaceae > Carboxylicivirga > Carboxylicivirga fragile. Next base: position 18,022 of record JAFMVD010000033.1, read on the forward strand.
AAAGGACATTTACGACAGTTTTAATCTTCAATTATATCTTCTCTTGAAATCGGACCGTCACCTTCAACTTTTTTATCATCTGCAGCTTCAGTTTTATTTTGCTTTTTGGTACTCGTTACTTCTGGTTTAGAATCATCATGCTCTTCGCCTTCATCTAACTTATATGGATCGTAATCATCGCCCAGTTCTGTATTAACCGTTTCCTTAGCCGATTCGATTTCCTTATTCACATAACTACGCGTTTCAGCAACATCTTTCTTTATATCGCTGGTATGCTCATTAAATTCACGCTTAATTTCATCAGAAGCCCTACGAAACTCATTCATTCCTTTACCTAATACACGAGCAATATCGGGTATACTCTTAGCTCCAAATAATAGCAATACAACTATGATTACGATAATAAATTCGCCACCTGATGGAAGAAATAATAAAGTCATACTTTTTCTTTTGATTGATCAAAGATAATAAAATAGAACGTCATCGCTAAAAAAAAGAAAAGCCCCAAGGCGAACCTTGGAGCTTTCTCTCTTAGTATATTTACTTATTTCTTTTTATTACGATTTAAGAAGAAATGTGAAACTGGTGTTGCGATAAATAATGATGAGTAAGTACCAACTACAATACCAATCATTAGTGCAAATACAAATCCGCGAATTGCCTCACCTCCAAACAAGAAGATAACCAACAATACTATAAATGTTGTTAACGATGTATTTACTGTACGACTAACCGTTGAGTTAAGAGCCGCATCAACAACATCACCTTGTTCGCGCTTAGGATAAAGACCAAAATACTCACGAATACGGTCAAACACAACTACCGTATCATTTATTGAGTAACCAATAACTGTAAGTATAGCTGCTATAAATGCCTGATCTATCTCCATTGAGAAAGGCATGATTGAATAAGTTATTGAGAAAATTCCCAATACAATCAGAACATCATGAACTAATGCTACCAAAGCACCTAGTCCAAATTGCCAATTACGGAAACGCATGATGATGTATAGGAATATTACAACCAAACTAAAGAAGATAGCATAACCTGCTTTTTCCTTAATATCACTTGCAATGGTTGGACCAACCTTTTGCGAACTCATTCTATGGTTTGACAAGAATTGCTCTTGTGTAACTCCAGCTTTAAGGTACGATTGCAAACCTTCGTAAAGCTTACCTTCTACCAAGTTATCTGTATCCTCATTGTTTACATCAACCATGTAATTGGTAGCAATGCGAACCTGGTTTCCTTCGTTACCAAACTGCTTCACCTCTACATTAGCTTCGTCAAATGCAGCTACTAATGATTTTTGAACATCAACAGATGATACATTCTCATCAAAACGAACTACAAAAGTACGTCCTCCTGAAAAGTCGATACCTAATTTTAACCCACGCGTTGCTAATGACCCAGCAGCAACAATAAGTAACACACCAGAAATTACGAAGAAAAGCTTTCTCTTTTCTAAGAAACGAATGTGTAGGTTCTTATATAAATTACGAGTAACGCTTGTATCAAATACTAATTTACGATCCTTACTCAACATCTGCTCTAGGATAAGACGTGTAATAAAGATAGCCGAGAAGAATGATGTAGCAATACCAATCATCAATGTTGTAGCAAAACCTTTAATTGGCCCTGTTCCGAATAAGAATAAGATTAATCCAGTTAAGAAAGTTGTTACGTTGGCATCAATAATGGCAGAATAAGCATTCTTATAACCATCCTGAATAGCTAAACGTACACCCTTACCAGATTTCAGCTCTTCCTTGATACGTTCATATATCAGTACGTTGGCATCAACCGACATACCGATTGTAAGCACAATACCGGCAATACCAGGTAATGTTAATACAGCTCCAAACGAAGCCAGAACACCCATGATGAAGAACATATTGGCAACCAAAGCAAAATCGGCAATCCAACCTGCACGGTAACCGTAGTATAATAACATATAAATAAGCACTACAATAAATGCCCAGATAAACGAACTTAAACCGCTATCAACAGCTTCTTGACCAAGAGATGGTCCAACAACAGTATCCTCAACAATACGAGCAGGAGCAGGTAATTTACCCGACTTCAAAATATTTGCTAAATCCTGAGACTCTTGTGGTGTAAAATTTCCTGTAATCTGGCTGCTACCTCCGTCAATTTTAGTATTAACAGTTGGGTAACTCTTAACATATCCATCTAAAACAATCGCTATACTACGACCAATGTTGGCTGCTGTTAAACGCGACCAGGTTTTAGAACCTTCAGCATTCATACTCATGCTAACCTCAAACTCACCTCGCTGGTTGGTTTGACTACGAGCAGAAGTAATAACATCACCTTCCAAAGGAGGACGGCCATCGAAAGTACTTACTTTTATAGCTACTAACTGGAACGCTCTTTCCTTTTCATTAATCTCCTCACCGAAACGAGCAACTAAACGATCCTTTTCAACCGGCTTATCCATCCAGTAAAAACGAACATCATTTGGAAATAAACTACGAATATTAGGATTTGCTATATAAGCGTTTACCTTAGCTGTGTCTCTTGATAATGCCATACCAACAATTGGACCTGGCTGCTGTGGGTGATTTGGCAGCAGAAATGAGAATAATGATTTAGCACCTGCATCTAAAGTATCAACAGATAAACTATCACTTTCTAATTGCCCCAACAAAGATAAGTCTTCAGCACCAGCTTCAGGCTTCTCTTCCGCTACTTCTTCCGAAGCAACAACAGCCTTTTTAGCTTCCTCTAACTCACGAACCTTAGCATCAGCTTGCATTAAGTTCTCGAATAATTCTGAGTTTTCATAGGTTTCCCAAAACTCAAGACTTGCTGTTCCTTGCAATAGCTTACGAACACGCTGCGGATCAGTAACACCTGGTAGTTCAACCAATACACGACCAGCTTTTTCTAATTTCTGGATATTAGGTTGGGTTACACCAAAACGGTCGATACGAGTACGAAGAATATTAAATGCATTATCAATCGCACTTGATGATTCTTCACGGATAACATCAAGAACTTCGGCATTTGTCGAGTTATAACTCACGCGCTCTTTTAGCTCAACGGTATTGAATATGGTTGACAATTGCGCATTTGGATCTATTTTTTCGAAAGCTTCACCAAATAAAGTAATGAAGTCGCTAGATGTATTTTTTTCACCTTCTTCGGCAGCTTTAAGCGCCTTAATGAAAGTTTCGTCGGTATTGTAGTTTGATAAAGCACGCACGATATCGGCAACTTTAACCTCTAATATAAGGTTCATACCACCTTTAAGGTCAAGTCCAAAATTTATCTCACGTTCTTTACACTCTTGATAAGAATAGTCTCTTAAGCCCCATAGAAAACTGTAAACAGTTTCATTTTTCATTGAGTCAAGATAGGTAAACTCAATATTTGAGTTACCATTGGCTATTTCTTTAGCCTCTGCTTCTACACCGCGTGTCTTAAAAGTAAAAAATAGTTGATATAAGCTGACTAAAGCCAATAAAATGGCAAAAAGTCTTATTGCTCCTTTGTTCTGCATTTGTTAGTAATTTTATATTATAAGTTTTGACACTTCACGTTACAATCGCGCAAATATATTGATTTTTTTGATATCCTCTATTCAATTATAGGAGCTAAATTAAAGCGAACACTATCATCATGAAAATCAGACAGTATTATTCTGGTTAAATTGATAAAATAAAGGAAACACAAAGATAGTAACGATTAATTAGGACTCAATCGGTCCATTGGACGCCATTTGGTAGGTCTGATAAAAAACAGAAATAAAGGCCAAACCAAGAACAGGAAGTGCCAACAATGGGAAATAATACAAATGAATAAAACTATAATATGAGTAACTTGCAATCCATGCTTTCAAGGCAATAAAAGCAGGTATAAATGCAATTACAACTCCCACAAAAACATAAACACTAAAGGCCGATAATACTTGCAGAATAACCGACTGCCTTGGGGCGCCCAGCAGTTTTTTAATGCCAATTGGTCTAGCTTTATACTCCATCATAAACGTAGCTAAAGCCACAATACCCATTATGGTCATGAATAAGGCTAAAATGGCAAAGACTGAAATTATTTTCACAATCCGCTTATCCTCATCATAAAGCTTATCTAAGCGCGATTTCATCATTGACCACACAAAAGGATCTCCATCCGAATGCTTGCTCCAAACATCTTCTATTTTACCTAAATCGGAGTTTGTATAATCATCATCAAGCTTCACCAAGATATAGTCAAAGCGCATTTTCTTACCTAACAACACCAAAGCTAATGGCCTTATATCTGCATAGTACGATTCGAAATGAAAATCTTTAACCACACCAACAACACTAAGTGCCCAATTCTTATTCCCCAATACCTCTATTGTTTGATTCAATGGCTTTTTGAGCGCATACTCTTCTACGGCAGTGGAATTAATGATTATTCCTAATGAATCATTCTTCTTATCAAAGAAACGACCATTCTTAAGCGTTACATTAAGTAATTCTAAATAATCCTCCTCTACATAATTTAAAGGCACCATAACCACTTTCTCTCCACCACCTGACTCTATCTTAAAGGTTCCATGAAAGTAATCATCCCCAGGCATGCTGCTACAAGCACTAACCAACTCAACTCCCGACAGCTGATTTACCTCCTCCTTAAATAAATCAAACTTTTCACCAACCGCATTACCTCGCTCAATAACCATTACTTTATCATAGGCAAAGCCAGGATCGTTATTTTTCACAAATTGAATTTGCCACCACATACCAGCTACAACAATTAACAAAAACATACTAACTGCAACCTGACAGCAAACCAATAGACCGCGAATTGTGATACCAATTTTTTTCACTTGATAATTTCCTACCATCACCTGCTCAGGCTTTAATCCGGCATAAAACATCGCAGGAAAACTACCGGATAAAATTCCGACTACAACAACAAGCAACAACACCCAGAAGAAATCTAACCAACCACTTAAAAGTGAAAACTCAAGATTAAGGTGAAAATAACTATTTAAAAATGGCAGCAAAAGCTCTAGCAATACCAATCCAAAGAAAGTGGCTCCAAAACTATAAACAACTGCTTCAGTTAGAAATTGAAATCCTAATTGACGGCGTGTTGCACCAATCAACTGACGCACACCAACTTCTTTGAAACGCCGATGCGACTTAGCCGTTGTTAGATTTATGAAATTAACACAGGTTGTAAGCAATATAAAAACCGCTATAAAAACAAAAAGCTTAACGTAAATAGGTTTAGAATTAACAGACAATTCGCCACTGAGGTGCGATGATAAATGAATGCTCGTAACAGCTTGCAGATAAAAATTCAATTCTATTTCATCAATGTCTATTTCCGAATTTAACATACCCGCAACTTGCTCTTGCAAGGCAAGTTCTTTATCCTGATTCAGCTTAACTTCATATTTGCCACTATCATAGCCTTCTTTCAACTTTACATAGGTATATCCATTGAGATACAACCAATCTGATTTCCAATTCTTAACATAGGCACTATCGCCCTTCTTCAACAAAATATTATCAATGGTTGAAATTGATGCCGCAAAACTAAAATTGAAATGAGTAGACGAAGGAAGATCCTCACAAACACCTGTTATAACATAATCAATGCCGGCTCTATTTATAGTTTGCCCCATTGCTTTAACATCACCAAAATATTTTCGTGCAACTTTTTTGGTCAGCACAATAGACTCCGGTTCAACTAAAGCTGTTTTTGAATCTCCCTCAATAAATGGAACATCAAATACCTGAAAAAAATTAAAAGGAACAAAACGAAACTCGTCTTCATTAAATTGTTTAGCTCCATTACTAACAACATTGTTAGCTCCAGGAATCATAAAAACGACCTCTTCCACTTCATCATATTTGCTAACAAATGAAGCCAGAGGCATAGGGCTAGAGGCACTATTAATAAAATTATTGCCCAACACCCCTTTGGTTGTATACCTATATATCCGCTGACTATCTGAGAAAGATTTATCAAAATTCAATTCATATTTTACCAGCAACAACACAAACAAACTCATAGTAACACCAATAGCCAAGCCCAAAACATTTAGCAAAGAATACATCCCCTGCTTTTTTATGTTTCGAATTGCAACTTTTATATGGTGCTTAATCATCATGTTTTATAAATCCCCTTTAATGCTATCAGTAATAATATGCCCATCATACAACTGCACTACCCTCTGAGTTTTTTGCGCTTCATAAGCTGAGTGAGTAGCCATAACGATAGTCGTTCCTTTTTCATGAAGCGAATATAATACTTCCATAAAACTACTTCCCTCATTCGAATTTAAACAGCCGGTTGGTTCATCAGCCAAGATTACGCTTGGATCAATTACTACAGCCCTGGCCAAGGCAACCAATTGTTTTTGCAAACCGGTTAAATGCTTTGGAAAAAAACCTTTAAGATGCGAGACACTCATTTGCTCAAGAATTGAATTTACTTTCATAACTCTATCCTTGCGCTTATATCCTAAATATTGAAGAGGTAATTCGATATTCTCAAAAACAGACAATTCCTCAATCAATCCAAAATCTTGAAAAACAAAACCGATACTTCCACGTCTTAAATTTACTCTTTGACGCTCCTTTAATCTGGTAATGTCGTGTCCCATAAACAACAACTCCCCCGATGTAGGAAGCTCAATTAAGCCAAACATATTCACCAAAGTTGACTTTCCTGAACCGGATGGACCAAGTAAACCAACAAAATCGCCAGCTTCAATATCAACATTGACATTCTGTAGGATTTTGCGCTCTACTCCACCATTACGATGGACCTTGGTTAAGTTACGTGTGTGAATCATGATAACTAATTGTGTCCGTTTATGGGATATTAGCGTCCGCTATCGTACACTAACATCTCCTTCATTCTTATAAATAACAACCCCATTGAGGAAGATAATCATACGCCTCCCAATCCCAAAAATAATCGTAACTAACTAATATTACGACCATTAATCAAATATTACTAATTCAATGAATAACCCAATACTACTACATTACGATTAATACTATGTCACTTTTTATGCCATTATCATTAAACCCTTATAATCAAGCTAATTACCAAAACGGCACTCTTTTTGATTATTCAAAAAACGTTCGTTAACGAACATTTTTTAGTTCCATTTACCTTTTAATGTGGTATATTTAAACAAAACTTTAACACATGACACAAAAATCGGGTCGAATATTAGCCATTGATGATAACGCGGATATCTTATTTGCTCTTAAACTTTTGCTGAAACCACATACTGAACATATAGTTACCTCAACAGATCCAACAAAAATACCAGCTTTAATGGCTGACGAAACCTTTGATGTTATTCTGCTTGATATGAATTTCACCAAAGATGCCATTAGTGGGCAAGAAGGTTTTAATTGGCTAGAGAAAATATTAGAAATTGATCCAACTGCAGTAGTATTATTTATTACTGCCTATGGCGACGTTGAAAAATCAGTTAAGGCAATTAAGGCCGGAGCTACTGATTTCATATTAAAGCCTTGGCAAAACGAAAAACTTCTTGCCACGGTGTCATCAGCCATCAAGCTGCGCCAATCTCGTCAAGAAGTTAAAGAGCTAAAGACTAAACAGCGCGAGATGAACACCATTCTCGACCAGCCTTTTGCCGATTTCATTGGTGTTTCACCGGGGATGCAAAATGTATTTACCACAATCAAAAAAGTAGCTCAAACAGATGCTAATGTACTTATACTTGGCGAAAACGGAACAGGTAAAGAATTAGTAGCACGTGCTTTACACCGTAATTCCTTAAGAAAAGACGAAACATTTATAAGTGTTGACCTTGGAGCTCTCAGCGAATCATTATTTGAGAGCGAATTATTTGGCCACGTAAAAGGTGCCTTTACAGATGCAAAAGCTGATCGCCCAGGACGATTTGAAATGGCATCGGGCGGTACATTATTTTTAGATGAAATTGGCAACCTTTCCCTACCTCTTCAAGCCAAGCTACTAACAGTGTTAGAACGTCGAGAAGTAACACGTGTAGGGGCAAATAAGCCAATCCCAATCGACATACGTTTAATTTGTGCGACTAACATGAATTTAAAACAAATGGCGAGTGAAGATACTTACAGACAAGATTTAATTTACCGCATAAATACAGTTGAAGTAGAACTGCCACCTTTGCGAGAACGTCCAGAAGATATTCCTGTTTTAGCAGATCACTTTTTATCAATATTCTCAAAAAAATACAAGAAAAAAGTTAACAAGCTTTCTTCAAAAATCATTAAAAAACTCACTAATTACCCATGGCCTGGTAACGTTCGTGAATTTCAGCACATCGTAGAACGCACAGTAATCATGAGTGATTCCGCCAACCTTGATGAGGCAGATTTTCAATTATCTTCTCTCCCAAGTAATTCGGAAGGTTTTGAATTTGACACCTACCATTTAGAGGATATTGAAAAACAAATCATTGAAAAAGTATTACGTTTAAACAGAGGAAACGTATCTAAAGCAGCTGCTGATTTGGGACTCACCAGAACTTCGCTTTATCGTAGATTGGAAAAACATGGTTTATAATAAGTTTCGAATTAATTTTATCATTAGAACCTTGCTTCTGGCGGGTTCTATTTTCGCTTTTTTCTATTTATATTTCACAACAGAACTAACGATGACTTTGGTTTTGATTGGCCTGCTTATTGCCTTTCAAATTTTCGCCATGATTCATTATGTAGATCGGACCAATCGCGTATTAAACAATTTTCTTGAATCCATTCGCTATTCCGATTTTACAAGAACTTTTCAGGTTGAAAGCTTAGACTCATCATTTGACAAACTTAAGAAGTCATTTAATGAAGTAATTAAAGATTTTCAAGAAGTAAGAGCTGAGAAGGAGGAAAACTATTACTATTTACAAACGGTTATTCAACACATTGGGATAGCACTAATTGCTTATAGCAAGGATGGAAAAGTAGAACTAATCAACAATGCCACCAAAAAGCTTTTTCAGGTTAGATCTCTTAACAACATCCAATCCTTAAAAGATTTTAGTCCTGAACTGGTTCAAAAACTATTGAGCATCAACCATGGCGAAAACACTCTTATTAGAGTCCAAGAGAAGGATGAGCTATTACAATTGGCCATTTATTCGACAGAGTTTAAAATTCACAATCGCACCATTCTTCTGACTTCCATAAAAAACATACAAGATGAACTGGAAGAAAAAGAAATGGAATCGTGGCAGAAACTGATTCGTGTTTTAACACACGAAATAATGAATTCAATCACACCTATTTCATCACTCTCATCAACCATTACTCTTATATTAAAGGATCTTTCAGAAAACCTTAAAGAGAAAGACATACCTAGTGATGATCTGGAAACCATTGATGAAATTAAGGGAGCACTTGAAACAATTCATAAGCGAACTGATGGTTTAATGCACTTTGTGAACACTTATCGCAACTTAACAAAGATACCAACACCAACTTTTTCGATATTCCCTATCAGCAGATTACTAAACAACATTAGGGGATTACATGCCGAAGATTTAAAATCGAAAAAGATTGATTGCAAGGTAATAATTGAGCCACAAACTTTGGAATTGTCCGCCGATGAAAAGTTGATTGAGCAAGTAATTATTAACCTGGTTAAAAATGCTATTCAAGCGCTAAGCGAACAAGAGAATGCGGAAATCATATTAAAAGCATTCCTCAACAAACGTGGACGCATCACCATTCAAGTGATTGACAATGGACAGGGAATACTACCAAATGTACTCGATAAAATATTTATCCCTTTCTTCACCACCAAACCTCAAGGATCGGGCATTGGCTTAAGTTTATCGAAACAAATATTAAGGCTGCATGGCGGAAACATCACAGCCTATTCGGAGGTAGAGAAAGAAACTAAATTTACTTTAACGTTTTAGCCGTTTGACTTCAAACGGTTAAACATAACCGCCAAGTGCGCATATAGTGATGTATTTTGAACAACTACATCTTCACTTACCTTTATACGAACTGGAGTAAAATTCCATAATGCTTTTATACCAACATCAACCAAGCGCATAGCAACATCCTGAGCTTTATCTACTGGCACAGTCAAGATACCAATTCGAACACCTTGATTCTGCATGCGACTCAATTCATCGAAATGATATATAGGAACACCTTCAATGGTTTTACCAACCACTTCAGGGTCGACATCAAACGCTGCCACAACCTTTAAACCAAATTGCTTTAAGCCATGATCGTGCAGTAAGGCTTTACCCAAACTACCAACACCAAACAGATAAGCCTCATCAATAACCGTAAAGCCCAAAAACTCCTCAAGTACATCAATCAATAGATCAACCTCATAACCAACACGCGTTTTACCAACAATTGTAGTATAAGATAAATCTTTTGTTACTTGTGTTGGATCAACTCCCATATCACGAGCAATCAATGTTGAAGAGATATGTTTTAAACCATCTCTTTGAGCCAATTTAAGATATGCCAAATAACATGGCATTCGACGAAGAGCTGGCTCAGGAACCAAATTGTTTTTTTTGCGATTTACTGATGGCATGGTGTTAATTTTCTGATTTAATTAATACAAATGTAAAGTAAGTTTTTGAATGAGTAAGTGACTACTGCATAAAACTTCCCTAATTTACTTTATTTAATTAAGAATCCTAGAGGGGTAAATACAAAAAGCTTCCAAAACATGGAAGCTTTTATTAAAGTGGGCGATGAGGGAGTCGAACCCCCGACCCCTTGGGTGTAAACCAAGTGCTCTAAACCAACTGAGCTAATCGCCCTGATTTATTATCAGGTAATAATCCAATAATAACGTATAAAACAATTTTAATAAATTGTTAGTGGGCGATGAGGGAGTCGAACCCCCGACCCCTTGGGTGTAAACCAAGTGCTCTAAACCAACTGAGCTAATCGCCCTGATTTATTATCAGGTTATATTCCAATAATTACTTTTAAAAAACAATTTCATCAAATTGCTAGTGGGCGATGAGGGAGTCGAACCCCCGACCCCTTGGGTGTAAACCAAGTGCTCTAAACCAACTGAGCTAATCGCCCTTTTCTAAGATTTCTCCTGAAAAGCGATGCAAATGTATATCTCTTTTTTATCTCCTGCAAATATTAATTGCAGTTTTCTAATACATCAGCCACAATAAAAGTACTACCACCGATGAATATCAAATCATTAAAGCCAGCATTTTTTCGAGCAGCACCCAATGCTTCCAAAGGATTTAAATAAATATCGCCCATTAATCCATATTCTTTGGCCATTATAGCTAATTTATCAGGCTTCATACTTCGAGGAATCGCTGCTTTTGTAAAATAATATTTAGCTCCATCTGGTAAAAGACTCATAACAGCGGCATGGTCTTTATCGTCAACCATTCCTATCACAATGTGCAGTTGCTTATGAGGTGTTAACTTAAGCTGATCCACAATTTGCTTAACACCTTCCGCGTTATGACCTGTATCACAAACGATCAACGGATTATTATCCAATATTTGCCAACGCCCAAGCAAACCTGTTGATCCAACAACATTATTCAAGCCTTCATACAAATGCTTTTTACTAATTGCAAAACCACCCTCATTAAGAAGATTAATGGCAGACAATACGGTTACCACATTTTTTTGCTGATAAATGCCTAACAAGTCAAGTTTCAGGTTTTCATAAACAACTTCTCCATTCTCATATACTTGAAACACCTGACGGTTATCGATTGAATTGGTAGCATAAGGAATTTCGTAAACTTTATCAGCAAAATACAAGTTTGCACCCTTTTCTTTGGCTATGGCCTCAAAAACCTCCTTTGATTCAGGATGCGTTTCCCCAATAACCACAGGAATTTCTGACTTAATAATTCCTGCCTTTTCACCAGCTATTGATGTTATATCTGTTCCTAAAAAGCCTGTATGATCAAGACCAATATTAGTAATAATTGATAATTCTGGCTGAATAATATTGGTCGAATCTAAGCGTCCTCCCATCCCAACTTCCACAACTGCCACATCAACTTTCTCTTCCTTGAAATATTGCAAGGCCATTGCTACTGACATCTCAAAAAATGAAGGCTCTAATTCTTCAATAATTGATTGATGATCATTCACAAAACCTACCACAGCCTCTTCAGTGATCATTTGTCCATCAACCCTAATACGCTCTCTAAAATCCTTTAAATGAGGCGATGTATACAAACCTACTTTATAACCGGCCTTCTGCAAAACGGAAGCTAAACAATGCGACACTGAACCTTTACCATTTGTTCCTGCTACATGAATTGTTTTATAGCTTGTATGGGGATGCCTAAAATAACGATCAAGCTCCTGAGTTGTGAACAAATCTGCCTTATACGCAGCTTTTCCTACTCGCTGATACATTGGCAACTGCCCAAATAAAAAATCCAAAGTTTCTTTATACCCCTTCATTTCTTTCTAAAATTATCAATGACATCGGTACTTTCAAGGCTTTTTTTATGTATCTTTAGTTAAACACATAACCTTACTAATATGGCTAAAAAGATTTTTATCCTCGACACCAATGTTCTTTTACATGACCACAAATGTATATACAACTTTCAGGAAAATGATGTTATAATTCCAATAGTTGTTCTTGAAGAACTAGATAAATTCAAAAAAGGAAATGATTTAATTAACTTTCAAGCCCGAGAATTTGCACGCGATCTTGACAAATTAGCTGGCGAAAAGTTATTTAATGAAGGTATTAAATTAGGAAGTGGGCTAGGTAAACTATTTGTAACAACAGGCAAACCAAGCCCCGAAGTAATGAAGGAATCGTTCAGTGAAAACACAGCAGATCATCGAATCCTCGCCATCACACTTCATGTAAAATCAAAATTCCCAAGACGCCAAACAACACTAATAACGAAGGACATTAACCTTCGTCTTAAAGCAAAATCGCTAGGCCTAAATTCGGAGGATTACGAAAACGATAAGGTCAAAGACATCGATGTACTAAGCCATGGTGTTGCCATTCATGAAGACTTTGACAAGCAACTAATCGAAGCCCTTTATCAGCATCAGGGCATACCTGTTACAGAGTTTCCTTCCGATGAGGATTTACCACCCAATCAATACTTTGTTTTAAGAAATGGTAACCAAAGCGTTCTTGCATTTAACGATGTTGCCAGCGGCTTAATAAAACGCGTAGAGAAACACAGCGCCTATGGAATAGAACCTCGCAACGCAGAACAAACCTTCTCATTGGATGCTTTGTTAAATCCGGAAATCCGCCTTGTTTCCTTATCGGGAAAGGCCGGTACCGGAAAAACATTATTGGCACTTGCCGCGGCCTTGCAACAAAATAAAATGTATAGCCAGATACTTTTGGCTCGACCAATTGTACCGCTTGCCAACAAGGACTTAGGTTTCCTACCTGGTGATGTAAACGACAAAATTGGCCCATACATGCAACCGCTATTCGATAATTTGGGAGTAATTAAAAGTCGATTTAAATCATCGAGCAAAGAAATAAACCGTTTAGATGAAATGCTTAAAAACGAGCAATTACTCATTACGCCCTTAGCTTATATTCGTGGGCGAAGCCTTTCCGATGCTTTTTTCATTGTGGATGAAGCTCAAAACCTAACACCCCATGAAGTAAAAACAATAATTACACGTGCTGGAGAAGGCACTAAGATGATATTCACTGGCGATGTTCAACAAATTGATTCTCCATATCTGGACATGACATCTAACGGGCTTGCCTATCTGACCGATAAGATGCGAGGGCAGGATATTTTTGCACATATTAATCTGGTCAAAGGCGAAAGAAGTTATTTAGCAGAATTAGCGTCCAATTTATTATAAAACACTAAGCTCGAGCTTAGATATCCTTTTCTAAGCTCGATTATTCCCTTCTCTCATCATATTTCAACGACTTTTTCCTAATTTTGCAGCCTTAAATAATTTGGTGCATGATTGATCAGTCGGTATTTGAAAACAAGAAAGTTGCGTTCCACACATTTGGTTGTAAATTAAATTTTAGCGAAACATCAACGGTTGCTAGATCGATGATGGAAGCTGGATTTACGAAAGTCAACCTTTCTGAATCGGCCGATGTCTATGTCTTTAACACCTGCTCAGTTACCGAACTAGCTGATAAAAAATGCAAACAAGTCATTAAAAAAGCCATCCGCCAAAACCCAGATGCCTTTATTGTGGTGACCGGCTGTTTTGCTCAGTTAAAACCCGAAGATGTTTCAAATATAGAAGGCGTTGACCTGGTGCTTGGTTCAAATGAAAAATTTGACATCCTTGAGTTCATGAACAGTTGTGACAAGCAAAATCAACCACAAATTCATGCTGGAGAAATAAGAACCAATAAAAACTTTCAACCATCTTATTCATTTGGCGACCGAACAAGATGTTTCTTGAAAGTTCAGGATGGTTGTGATTATTATTGCTCCTATTGCACCATTCCATTTGCGCGTGGCAGGAGCCGTAGCGACACAATTGAAAACACGCTAAAACAGGCGCAACAAGCAGCTAATGCAGGTGCTAAAGAAATTATCTTAACAGGTGTAAATATTGGCGATTTTGGTAAAGAAAACAAGGAATCATTTCTCGACTTAATTAAAGAGTTGGATAAAATAGAAACCATCGAACGCTTCCGAATTTCATCCATCGAGCCCAATTTATTAACGGATGAAATAATTGAATTTGTTGCCCAATCAAAGCGTTTCATGCCACATTTTCACATTCCGCTCCAATCAGGATCTGATAAGATACTAAAACTTATGAAGCGCAAATATGACACACAACTCTTTAAATCAAAGATAAATACCATTAAGCAAATAATTCCATCTGCATTTATTGGAGTTGATGTAATAGTTGGGGTGCGCGGTGAGTCAAACAAAGACTTTGAAACAACAAAACTCTTATTAAAAAATTTGGACATCACTCAACTACACGTCTTTACCTACTCGGAGCGCCCCAACACACAAGCTTTAAAAATTGATGATGTCGTTCCCATTGGAGTTCGAAAAGAGAGAAGTAAAATTTTACACCAGCTATCCGACAAAAAAACAAAGGCTTTTTATAAAAAGCACATTGGGCAAGAAGCTACTATTCTTTTCGAAAAAGCCGAAAACAATGGCTATATGTCAGGCTATTCATCCAACTACATTAAAGCTGAAATTAAATACGATGAAGCATTGGTGAACAAGCTGGTAACAGTCAAATTTAAAAATCTGTCTCTCGACGATATGTGCATCACCTCAACCCCGCTAGAAATCTAAGTATGAATTACGAAGAAATTTGTCAAGAAGTCTGTCGCATTGCCAAAACCACAGGAGGCTTCATCAAGCAAGAACGCGAAAAAGCTCAACTTAATATTGAAACAAAAGGGCTAAATGATTTTGTTACTCATGTAGACAAGGCTTCGGAAGAACTGATCGTAGAACAGCTACAAGCTTTATTGCCAGATGCAGGTTTTATAGTTGAAGAAGGAACTAAAACACAAAAAGGCGACACATATAATTGGATAGTTGATCCCATCGATGGCACTACCAATTTCATTCATGGTTTGGCACCATTTGCAATTAGTATTGCTCTGCAAGAAAAGGGTGAAACGGTTGTTGGCGTGGTGTATGAAATGGGACTCAACGAATGTTTCTATTCCTGGAAGGGAGGCAATGCCTATTTAAACAAAAGTCGAATAAAGGTATCAAATGCAAAAACCGTTTCCGACAGCCTGATTGCTACCGGATTTCCCTACAGTAACTATTCGCGCATGGAAGCTTTTCTGAAATCGCTCACCTACTTCATGGAAAACTCACACGGCATACGACGACTAGGCTCAGCAGCAACCGATTTAGCATACGTTGCTTGTGGCCGACTCGATTCCTTTTACGAATACGACCTTAAACCATGGGATGTGGCAGCAGGAGCATTTCTTGTGCAACAAGCCGGTGGCCAGGTATGTGATTTCACAAAAGAAAATAATTACCTCTTCGGCAAAGAAATTGTTGCTTCAAATAATGCTACCTTTGAAGAATTTAGTACAATAGTGAATCAAATAATGACAAAATAATGCAAGCGATCTTTAATTATATAATAATTGGACTTCTCTGGCTAGTAAGCTTACTTCCATTAAGAGTATTATACATTTTTTCCAATTTATTCTGCCACATCATTCGATTGATAGGCTACAGAAGAACTGTTATCAATGAAAACCTTCGCTACTCATTCCCTGATAAAAGCGCGGAGGAAATCAGGTCAATTAGACTGAAGTTTTATAGCCATTTATGCGACTTATTCTTCGAAACCATCAAAATTCAAAACATGTCGGAGAAAGAAATGCGTCGACGGGTAAAACTAAATAATTTTGAGTACGTCCATCAATGTTACGATAATGGCAAAGACATAATTGGAGTAACAGCGCATTATGGCAATTGGGAATGGTTCCCTAGCATGAAATTACACATTAAAGCAACAGGTGTAAATGTTTATCGTCCGCTTAAAAATAAGTATTTTGATAGATACATGCTCCGCCTAAGAAGCAAATGGGGCACGGTTAATTTCAATATGAGATCAACCTTTAAAGAGGTTATCAAATTAAAAAGAAAAAACGAACGTTTTTTTATAGGTTTGGTTGCGGATCAGTCCCCAGGACTACCTGAAATTCAATATTGGACCCAATTCCTTAACCAGAATACAGCCGTATTAACAGGCCCTGAAAAAATGGCAAAACTGACGAAATCGCCTGTTGTATATGTAAACATGAGAAAAATAAAAAGGGGCTATTACGAAATTGATATTATCCCTTTAATGGAAGACAGTGCTTCCTCCGCTGAAAATGAAATAACTGATCTATACATTAAACACCTTGAGTCTGTTATTATTGACAAGCCAGAGTATTGGCTCTGGTCGCATAAGCGATGGAAATATTCAAAACAAAGAGTAATAAAAACTGACGCTAACAATTAAATGCATGAGCAAAACAGCTGTAGTTATACTTAACTGGAATGGGCGTCATTTATTGGAAGAATTCCTTCCTGTTGTAATACAAAATTCCAGTCATTCAGATGTTGAAATTATCGTAGCTGATAATGCTTCAAGCGACGACAGCTTGGCATTTATTAATGACGTATTCCCTTTTATCAGAACCATTACCTTAGATAAAAACTACGGTTTTGCTGGCGGCTATAACAAAGCACTTAAAGAAATTGATGCTGATTATTTCCTCTTGCTAAATAGTGATATTGCACCTGAGAAAGGCTGGTTATTACCATTAATATCCGCAATGGACTCTGATGAAAAACTTGCAGCTTGCATGCCCAAAATCAGAGCTCAGAAACAACCCACTATGTTTGAATACGCAGGAGCATCAGGAGGATACATTGATCTCTTTGGATACCCCTTTTGCCGTGGTCGCATTCTTAATGAAATTGAAGAAGACAAGGGACAGTACAATGAGGAGCTACCCGTTTTTTGGGCTACTGGAGCAGCACTTATGATTCGAGCTAAACTATACCATGAAGTTGGCGGTTTAGACGAATCGTTTTTTGCTCACATGGAAGAAATTGATCTTTGCTGGCGCATCAAAAATAGGGGTTATGATATCAAAGTGTGCCCCAAGTCTGAAGTCCTGCATGTTGGGGGTGCTACACTCGACATGCAACACCCCCGAAAAACATTTCTGAATTTCAGAAATAATTTAGTGATGCTTGTTAAAAACCTACCATCCTGGAAATTATTCACCATATTATTTCTAAGAATGATATTGGATGGAGTTGCTGCCTTACACTTTTTAATAAAAGGCGAATTCAGACACTTTAAAGCCGTTTTTTCAGCTCACATGTCATTCTATTCACGATTACCTCAAAGCATTAAAAAAAGACGCAGTCTAAAGCCTTTGCGCACACATAATAATCACAAAGAAATCTACCCTCAAAGTATTATTTGGGCATTTTACCTAAAGAAATTAAGACGCTTCAGTGAACTTAAACACTTTCACCTGAAATAGCTATTTTTACAGATATGGAAGAATCTCTTCTAATTTATTACTTCTCGATCCTTTAATAAGAATATAGGAATCGCTTAACTTCTCGCTCTGCAAACTTAAAATCAGACTCTTATTATCTGGAAACAACCTCATATTTGGAGTTAATGCATTATCATTAAACTCTTCACCAATTAAGATTACTTTCTCATAATTACCAGATTGAATCAAAGAAAGCAATTTCGCATGTTCAGCATTGGAATCCTCCCCCATCTCTTTCATTCCACCAATCACAATCACCTTATTCGCTTCTTCAATTTCATTAAAATTTTCTAATGCCACTTCCATACTTGATGGGTTGGCATTATAGGCATCCATAATAATTCGATTATTTTTAGTCTTAATAAATTGCGAACGATTATTGCTTGGTGTATAATCAGCTATAGCTTTATTAATCTCATATTTCTCCACCTTAAAATAAGATCCTACAGCTATCGCAGCCAAAATATTCTCCAGATTATAACCACCAATAAGTTTCGTATCAACATTACTTAGCAAGCCCTCATCCTCAAGCTCCCAATCGAGTGAAACAAATGGATTAACTGCAGTAAGCGATGCTTGCACAATACCATTTTTGCCATAGTAAAAACGCCGATCAACCTCTTCAGCCATCTCCATTAAATACGCATTACCTCGATTTATGAAAATTAAACCATTCTTTGAAGCTATGTAATCATACATCTCTCCCTTGGCTTTGCGAACCCCTTCAAACGAACCAAAACCTTCAAGGTGTGCTTTACCCACATTAGTTATCAAACCATAATTTGGCTCAGCAATCTCACACAACAAGTCTATTTCATTCACATGATTGGCTCCCATTTCAACGACTCCAAGCTCCACATTTTCATCCATTGATAACAATGTTAAAGGAACTCCGATGTGATTATTAAAATTACCAGCCGTTGCCTTAATTCTATATTTCTTAGATAATACGGCAGCCAACAGTTCTTTGGTCGTTGTTTTTCCATTGGTTCCTGTAATAGCAATGATAGGAATATTTAATTTTCGCCTATGGTGATTTGCCAAGGCTTGAAGTGTTTCGAGGGTATCATCAACCACAAATACATTATCCATACCAACAAGTGATTGGTCACTAGCAATGGCAAATGCAGCACCCTTAGCGAGTACATCCTTCACATATTTATTACCATCAAAGCGATCTCCTTTAAGTGCCACAAACATGGAATTTTTCTCGCATTTACGACTATCTGTAGATATGCTGGAACTCTGTAAAAATGCCTTATAAATATCTTCGAGCTGACTCATTTGACTTGTTTTGGTATTAACTATAAAAAAACAAAAATAAAAAAAGAGGTTGACTTATAAAGTCAACCTCTCATTATATTGAAATATTAAATTCCTTACTATTTACCTTTGCCTTGCATAGGACTTCCAACGCGCGTCATTGCACATCTGAAACCTAAATCATCGCGACTTTCTCTTTCATCAAGGAAACGACGAGCACCAGGTGCTAACCAATACGCACGGTCTCTCCAACCTCCACCTTTATAAACTCGAGATCTATCAGTAACTAAACTTCCTAAGCTACTATTTTTAGCTCCCGAATACATAGCTGATGTATTAGATTCTGAAGTTGTCCAATCTGAACCACTTTCTGAGATATTGGTAATCGCATCACCATCTTGATAGTTTCTATTGTCAGCCGTACGGTAATTCTTACGACTCATAATATCTTTATCTTCTTCGGTTCTGTAACGAATACGTCCTAAACTATCTTTCTCTACAATATAACCTTCTTCGTCAAGTACTTTTTGTTGAAATACATTACCGCGATATGGGCTAAATTCATCCATTTCATCAAAAGACAATGAACGATAAACATCAGCAACCCACTCATTAACATTACCAGCCATACAGTATAAACCATAATCGTTGGCATAATATGAACGAACATCAACAGTTACATCACCACCATCATTTAAGTCACCGGCCATACCCATCATATCACCACTACCTCTTACGAAGTTGGCCATCATCTTACCGCGCTCTTTCTTATCAGCATTACGTGTAATATGACCATCCCAAGGATAGATACGACGATTCGTCATACGCTCATCATAGGAGTTACCAATCAAACCTAAGGCAGCATATTCCCACTCAGCTTCAGTTGGTAGTCGGTACTTAGGTAATAATAGACCATCATCCCAACGAACTCTACGAGTCTCGTTATTTGGATTTAAGTCTTCCATTGGATCTTTACCGGGTATACCTTCGTACTGTCCGTATAAATAAGCCTCGGTATTAAAGTTATTTTCGTTTTGTTGATTAACGTCTAATTCTAAAATGCCTTGTTCAACCAATATCATTTCATTAACACGGTCGGTACGCCATTTACAATAATCCTGAGCTTGAATGTGATTAACACCTACTACCGGATATTCTGAATACGCAGGGTGGCGTAAGTAATTTTCTACCAAAGGCTCATTGTAGGCCATTGGACGGCGCCAAACAAGTGTATCAGGCAATGCCTTACGATAAACCTCAGGATAATCCATGAACACACGAGTAATCCAAAATAAATACTCACGATAATCAACATTTCTAACCTCAGTTTCATCCATATAGAATGAAGGCACAGTAACACGGCGAGGTGCATTGTTCCATTCATAAAGAACGTCTTGTTCTACACGTCCCATAATGAAGGTACCACCCTCAACAAAAACCAATCCTGGTCCTGTTTCCTGTTCGTAACCTGCGTTGTACTCAAAACCACCATTATCAGTAGTATTGTATTCCCAACCTGTTGTTGATGATGCTGACTTGTTTCCTCCCTTACTACCACCACATGATGATAAGGACAATAAACTTATTGCAAAAACAGCCAGTAAAATTCCGGTATTAAATCTCATAGCGTTATGGTATTGTAATCTATATTTCAATTATTTAGCTTTAATGATGCAACCATTAAACAGGAGTGCAACTGCATTCGTTATACTGCAAAAATAAAAAAAGGTTATACGAAAGTCGCCTTTTTCATTCTATTTTTTTCTTTATTCGCAAATCCATTCAAATGTGCAATTTTTACACATTTAAAACGTTAAAGATAAAAATTTCTTGTACTGAATGAGTTATTTTTCCGTTTTTTACAGAGAAAGATAAGTGAAGTTGCAACAATTAAACGCGAAAACACACTGATAGTAAACTATTCACAAGTTTTGACGTTAGTTATAAACAGTAAAAAAACATGAGCAAATTATTATATATATTATCTTTTTTAATCCTTTCAATAAACATTGGTGAGGCTCAAGTTCACCATATTAATGAAACCATTGATTGGAAAGCCATAAGTCAAACTAATAATTCAGAGTTTCCCGTACGTCTTGAATTTGATCAGCAATCGGGTTGGAACGGCAACACTCAATTGCCTGTCATCACTTATCAGATTCCACTAAATGATTACTCTGGCAACATCGACAGCATCAAAATTGATTTGAGAATTAATAATAGTTCTTTGTTCAACCCTTTTGAACAAGACATTATCAATTCTGCAATTAACTATTCGTTCAATAACATTACTAAATACAAGGTTCAAGATCGCAAATCGACCTCACTTGAAATAGAATTAACGCCAATATCTTTTGATGAGAAGTTGCAACTCTTAAAAAAAATAACTCAATATTCTTTACATGTTACCATACCTCCTAGCGAGTCTTCAAAATCGAACTTCAAAAGTAAAAAATCATCAAAAACGATAGAAAACTCAATTCTTGCTCAAGGCAAGTGGATAAAAATATCTATTGACAAATCGGGCATTTATACAATCCCATACTCTGTTTTAAATTCCTGGGGATTTAGTGATGGAAGTAAGGTTAATGTATTTGGGAATGGCGGAAATATGCTTCCTAAATCAAACAGCATTGAAAGGCTTGAAGATCTAACCGAGAATGCAACGCTTCACGAAAATAATGCTATCTACTTTTATGCCCAGGGTCCAATTACATGGGAGTACAATCAATCCAACGACATGTTTCAACACCAACTTCATGACTATGTAGATGAAGCTTATTACTACCTTTCTGATGATAATGGCGTTGGCATACGTGTGGAAGCAAGTAGTGAATCTCATGACTCATTTACCCACGAGACATCCGAATTTGATAGCTATGACTATTATGAATTAGAAGCCCGCAACCTCTTACACTCGGGTCGAACTTGGTATGGCCTGGATCTATACCCGGCACAAGAGCGTGAGTATAATTTCAAATTCGATAATATTATTACAAGTAAACCTGTTAAAATACTTACGAGTGTAATAGGCCATTCGAATCAAAGTTCACATTTTGAAACGCACGCTAATGGCACACCAATCCAGAGCATCAGCATACCGCCAGTTCGTTACGAAGATTCGACTGGTAGCATAGCACATGCAGGCACCAATAAAACTGAATTCGATTCAAATGATAAAAACATCAACATAAAACTAAGTTACCATACAATGGCCTCGGGTGCCTTTGGAAACTTAAATTTCATCACTCTTAACTCTAAAGAAAACCTTCAAAACACGGGTAATTTATTATTTCGCAACAATGATCTTACTGGCCTAGGTAACATTTCGCGTTTTTATATAGAACAACTTTCTAACAAATCAGTTGTTTGGGACATTAGCAATCATGTCTCTCCTATTAAGTTAAAAGTAGAAACGTATTCTGACAGAAAAGGCATTACAACGGAAACATCCAACTTAAAAGAATTTGCTGTTTTTAACACTGACGCAAGCCTTCCTCAACCAACATTTGTAAAAAACATTAGTAATCAAAATCTGCGTGGCAACGCGGTACCTGAAATGCTGATAGTTTCGCACCCTATCTTTCTTGGTCAAGCAGAACGCCTTGCTGAATTACACCAACGAAAAACTGGCCTTAAAACATTAATTGTGACGCCTGAACAGGTTTATAATGAATTTTCATCTGGACAAGCTGATGTAAGCGCTATTCGTGATTTTGCACGTTTCCTTTACAACAAAGACAATGAACAATTTAAATATCTTTTATTGTTTGGTGATGGCTCCTACGACAATCGCGACTACAGTGAATCAAACTCAAATTTCATTCTAACTTATCAATCTGTTAATTCGATCAATATCTCTGCTACTTATTGCTCCGATGATTACTATGGATTCCTTGATAATGATGAAGGAGAAAATATTCTTACTAACAAACTTGACATTGGAATTGGAAGACTTCCAGTTGGTACAGTTGAAGAAGCAACTACTGTAGTTGATAAAATTGAAACATACTTATTCAGCAATTATCTAGGTTCATGGAAGTCAAAAATTATGTTTGTTGCAGATGATGGGGATAACAATCTCCACATGCGAGATGCTGATCGTTTAACACAAAAAGTTGCATCTAACTACCCACAGTTCAGCACCGAGAAAATATATTCTGACGCTTACAAAAAAAACATTACTGCATCAGGAGATAGGTATCCTGATGTTAATGCAGCTATCCAACACAACTTTTCGGATGGGGCATTAATTTTCAATTACACAGGTCATGGAGGTGAAAAAGTATTGGCGCATGAACACATCCTAACAATTCCTGAAATTGTTTCCATGTCCAATTTTGATCGCTTACCTATCTTTGTTACTGCAACCTGCGAGTTCAGCCGTTATGACGACAAAAACTATGAAGATGGAACAGCTGGTGAGATTGTTTTAAAAACCCCTAATGGAGGAGGAATTGCCCTTTTCACTACAACAAGAATAGCATGGTCAAACTCTAATTATAACATCAATAATAATTTATACGATTTCATATTTGAACATGACGAAGAAGGAAACAAGTTACGCCTTGGAGATATTATTCGTCAAACTAAAAACAAATCACTAAGTTCAGTAAACAAAGTTCAATTCACTCTACTTGGCGATCCTGCTTTACAACTAGCTTATCCATCCGAAGAAATTAGAAACTTAAAGATTAACGGTGAAATAGACTCTGAAAAACAAGATACGCTTAAAGCCTTTACTAAAAATACGGTTGAAGGAGTAATTGGTGACGGCAATCAAGTGTTTAGTGATGGGACCGTTGAAATAAGTGTATTTGACAAGCCTGTAATGGTTAAGACGCTGGGCAATGGCGGCGCAACTCCATTCGAGTATGAAGTCTATCAAAATAGAATATTCAAAGGCCAGGTTGATGCTCAAAACAATAGTTTTGAAACATCGTTTATCATACCCAAGGATATTCGATTCAATGTTGATTTCGGAAGGATTAGTTATTATGCATCTGATAAAAATGGTATTGAAGCATTTGGTGCTAACAATCAAATAAAAGTTGGTGGTATATCCTCAAATCCTCCAAATGACACCAAAGGGCCAGAAATAAACATGTGGTTAAATAATCCCTCATTTAGCTCAGGAGGAACAACAGGCACCAATCCTATTCTACACATTGAGTTGGAAGACGAAAGTGGGATCAATACAAGTGGTGTAGGTATTGGACATGATCTTTCATTAATAATTAATGGCGACAGATCAAAAACCATTAACTTAAATTCATTCTACATTTCTGAAAAGAACGACTACAAAAAAGGAAGTCTCAAATACCAGTTACCAAAAATGGAAGAGGGAAGGCATATAATTGAGCATAAAGCCTGGGATAACTTAAACAATTCATCAACAAAAGAAATTGTTTTCAACGTTGAAGCAAGCAGCACTTTAAACATTGAAAAAATATCATTACGTCCTAATCCGGTTAAAATTGGGAATACCTTAGAAATATATTTTGAGCATGATGCTCCAAATTCAATGTTACGAACAACAACATCGCTGTACACATTGGATGGCAGAATCATCAGCTCCATTGACAAACAAGTGCCTTCATTTGGCAATTCGATTACTCCAATACAAATTCAACTTCCCAAGCAAATCATTAATGGTTTATATATCCTTACTTGTGATGTTACCGCTGAAGATGGACAAATTGGAAGATTATCTGAAAAAATCCTGATTATTAAATAATATTTATCAATTTTTGCAGTTCCTTATATAGTTTTTATGAAAACTACGTAACTTGTAAAGTTTACATTTTATATTATCTGGGATAATAAAATTCATCAAGTGACGTTTTAAGGAGTTTAGACAACTAAAATTATCGCTAATACAACCCAAATCTGTATTACAACAAGAACAACTAAATTTGAAAACAAAAAAACTATTGAATATGAAGAAGAGTATAGGATTGAAAGTTGGGGCACTACTCTTAAGCTTATTTTTAAGTCAACTTTCTCTGTTGGCACAAGATGATGGACAAGTGGTTAATACGGCAGCTCCATTTTTAAATATTATGCCGGAGTCAAGAGCAGGAGGTATGGGAGATGCTGGTGTTGCAACATCACCTGACATGAATTCTCAAGCCCTAAACCCAGCTAAATACGCGTTTATAGATAGCGACATGGGCGTATCACTTTCATTTACTCCTTGGCTCAGAAAGTTGGTGAACGACATCAACATGTATTATACCTCATTCTATTATCGAATTGATAAAATGTCAACAGTGAGTGCTTCATTACGCTATTTCTCGATGGGGAGCATTACTTTTAATGATGAACAAGGAAATACACTTGCTACTGGTAACCCTAATGAATTTGCCTTGGATGCAGCCTACTCAAGAGCGCTGTCAAAAAAACTATCTGGTGCTGTTGCTTTCAGGTATATTCGTTCTGACATTTCTAATGGATATTCTGACGGTGGTAACATTCAAGCTGGAGATGCTTTTGCTGCTGATGTTGCATTCTATTTTAAAACACCTGTTAAAATCGATCGCAACGATGCTGAATTTTCTGCAGGTATTAATTTGTCCAACTTAGGCTCAAAGATGAGTTACGACGGAGTCAATAAAATGTCGTTACCAACCAATCTTAAATTGGGTGTTGGTTGGTTCATGGAATTAGATAAATACAACTCCGTAAGTTTTGCTTTAGACGGAAATAGGCTTTTAACTCCCGCAATTGAAAACATTAACGAAGATGGCACAGAAGGTGAAAAGGCAAGTGAACTTAACAAAATAACCTTTTCATTAGGTGCTGAATATTGGTACGACAAGCAATTTGCCATTAGAGCTGGTTACTTCCATGAAGATGAAAGCCTTGGAAACCGCAAGTTTGCTTCAGCAGGTGCTGGTTTAAAATTTAACATGTTTCAATTAGATGCATCGTATATTATTCCTTTGGTACAAAATAACCCTTTGGCTAATACAATGCGTTTCACCCTTTCTTTCGACCTAAGCGAAATGAGTGGAGGAAGAAAACGTCGTTAAGAAAAAACAATAATTACCAATGAATATACGAGTTGGTTTTGGCTACGATGTCCATAAACTTGGAGAAGGAGAAGAGTTATGGATTGGCGGCATAAAAATAGAACATCATAAAGGAAGCATAGGACATTCAGATGGCGATGTGTTAATACACGCCATCTGTGATGCCTTACTTGGTGCAGCAAACATACGCGACATTGGCTTCCATTTTCCTGACAATGATCCAACATTGAAAGGAATCGACAGCAAGATTCTTTTAGCTAAAACCATTGCTTTACTTAGAGATAAAGGTTTTGAGGTGGGTAACATTGATTCCACCATTGCCTTGCAGCAACCCAAACTAAAAGATCTAATACCTGCAATGCAAACAACATTGGCAGAAACAATGAACATTGCCATTGAAGACATTGCCATCAAAGCTACCACAACTGAAAAATTAGGATTCGTAGGCACCGAAGCTGGAATATCTGCCTATGCAACAGTACTCATTTCAAAAACCTAGATAAGATGAATCCAAATGAGTTAACAAACAATTCTGATGCTGTCATCCTGTATTTTTCGCACGATGCTTGTAATGTTTGCAAAGTACTACTCCCCAAGATTAAACAATTGGTGAGTGACAAATTCCCAAAAGTTGAACTAAAATTTGTCGATACTAAGAACGAACAAGAAGTAGCTGCTCAGTTCCAAATATTCACCGTGCCATCCATCCTTATCTTTTTCGAAGGAAAAGAATATCAGCGTTTCAGTCGTAACATAGGTCTTAATCAACTCGAGGAGGCTATTTCAAGACCTTACCAACTATTATTTGACCTATAAAAATCGGACATCTCCCCTGAAAAATGGGGCGAACTATAAAACCCACGAGGCAAGTCTCGAGGAATTTATCTGATTAAAGTCGTATTGCTTTACCCTGACATTCTGCCAAAACACTTTCAAACTAACTTGCCGCATCGAAGACATTTCGCAATAAAAATATAAACCTGTTCGAAAACAATACACGACTACTTTCAACGTTTCTTTCTAAAGAATTATTATTTGTTTATTTTTGGTTCCTTAAAACGTTGAACCTGATGCCCATTTATAAAATAGCCTTTCTTAAAATAGTCTTACCCATCATTCTCTTGTCATTATTAACAATGGGATGCGGAGGGGGCAGTAAATTCAGCAATGCCAACAAGGCCTACTTAATTGGCGAATACGACAGAGCAGCCAAGCAATTCAAAAAAGCTTACAAGAAAGAAAAAAATCGTTACACCAAAGGTGAAATCGCCTTCTATTTGGGCGAATGCTACCGCATCACCAACAAACCTAAGAAGGCAGCAGGATACTATTCGAAAAGTGTACGCTACAAATATGAGGTAATTGAGGCTGAATTATACTATGCCGACACCCAACTTGCATCCGGCAAGTACGAAGAAGCCATTGAGGCCTACCAAAGTTATTTAGAGAAAAAAGCTCTCGACAGAAGAGCCCAAAACGGCATTGCATCCTATGCCCTCATCTTGAATGACTCCTTAAAAACACGCTATCAGGTTGAAAAGGTAAAAGGACTCAGCAATACACGTTACAGTGATTTTTCACCCGGATATGCCAGTTCCGATTACGATCAGGTTTACTTCTCATCCATGCGAACCGAAAAAAAATCAAGAAAAAGAAATCGTGTTACAGGGCAAGGAGGATCAAACATATACGTCTCGCGCATCGATGCCAAGGGAAAATGGACAGATGCCGAACCTCTGGCCGAAACAATCAATACTACCTTTGACGAAGGAAGTGCTACCATGTCGGACGATGGCAAAGAAATGTATTTTACTCGCTGCCCCTACGACAATGAAAAGCCACTTAGCGCGGAGATATACATGGTTAGCCGATCAGGCGGAAAATGGGGAGAACCCAGCCAGATAAGTATTGGAGGCGACAGCTTGCTACTTGCACACCCGGCAATATCACCTGATGGCAACACCTTATATTTTGTAAGTGATATGCCAGGCGGTGAGGGAGGTAAGGATATTTGGAAAGCTGAGAAGGGTGGCGAAAGCGGATGGGGCGAACCGATCAATATGGGCAATCTTATTAATACACCTGGAGACGAAATGTTTCCATATGTTCGCACAGATGGCACCTTATATTTTGCTTCAAATGCCCACGTTGGTTATGGTGGTTTAGATATATATCGAGCTGTATTCGATGAAGAAGTTGGCTACCATAGAGTCCATAACCTTGGTAAACCAATCAATAGTGAGAGTGACGATTTTGGCATCGCTTTTAAAGGAATGGAAGAAGAAGGCCTGTTTAGTTCATCACGAGGAAGTTCAAAAGGCGTCGACAACATCTATTCTTTTATTCTTCCAAAATTAGAATTTAGCATGAAGGGCGAAGTTATAAGTCAATCTGAAGAAACGCCCATAGCCGATGCCTACATACGATTGATTGGTACAGATGGAACAAACGTTAAATTAAACATCCGTAGCGATGGCACCTTTGGAGCTAAATTAGCCAAACAAACCGACTATGTGTTTATGGTGGCCAGCAAAGGCTATTTTAACCATAAACAAAAACTAAGCACCGTTGGACTAAGCGACAATAAAGAATTTGATTTTGAAATTTCGTTAATGAAAATGGAAGATGCCATTGTCTTTCAAAACATCCATTTTACGAAAAATAAATTTGAATTGAATGACGATTCAAAACAAGAATTAGACCGCCTTGCAGCTATCCTGGATATTAACCAAAGTATTGTTTTGGAGATAGCAGCCCATGCTTCTGACGAAGGGGATGATACCGAAGCCATTGTTTTGTCGCAGCAACGTGCCGAGCAAGTAATGGAATACCTGTTATCAAAGGGAGTTAAAACCGAACGTCTATCGGCTAGAGGATATGGAAACTCACAACCCATAACTGTAACTAAAAGAATGGCTCGCAAAAACGACTTTCTTCAGGAAGGAACAGTGTTAAACGACAATATGATTAGGCGAATAAGAGGCAATAGCAACAAACGTAAAGCCCATGAACTTAATCGCCGCATCGAATTCAAAGTTAAAAAAGAGGAGAAAGAATCTTAAAAAAGGCCTTTAATTAATTCTACTATTGGGCTTGCCAAAAAAGAAATAAAGAACGACCACAAGACAATTCCTAAAAGTAGATACATTAAGAAACGCTTGGTTTCTTTAAGAATCATCATACCAATTAATAAAGAAATAATGGGTCCTAGCAAGCCAGTAACCATCAAGCCTAATCCGGCTACACCATAACGATCCATCCACTTTGTGAACTTCTCTTTTTTACCAGTTAAGGTTTTATTACCATATTTATTAGTTAACCACAGCCGAAACTTATCGCCTGCAAAATAAAGTATCAGAATAAACGAGATGGACCCAAGTGCAGTAAACAGTGCGGTACTAAAAGCCGATAAACCCATGGCAATTCCAAGCGGAATACCTTTATATATTCCCATTGCCCCAGCCAAATAAACCGCTAAATACTTACTCAATTCGCCCATATATTTTTAAAAAGTTTGCAATGATACAAAGAAATAAAGTCTATTCATTCCTTTTGGCCATCTTCTGCGCGATAAAACTAATTACAATTAACTGCAAGGCGTGATACAACATAATTGGCAACAAAAACAAACCCTGTCCTGCCATTCCTTCGAATAATACTTTCGACATCACCGATCCATGAACCAATGATTTCTTTGATCCACAAAATAAAGCAGTTATTTTATCGGCTTGATTAAAATTAAATCGAGTTGCCAGAAGGAGAACAATAAAGTAAATGAGAATAAACAAAACAACAACTGCAATAAACAATACACTAAGCTCCCCAATACTAACACTCTGAAAAATGCCAGCCTCAAAAGAATGCGCAAAACTCTTATAAACAATTATTAAAATGATAGCCTTATCAAACAAAGCTAATTTTTTTGAGTGTTGTTTTGCCCAAATTCCCCAATAGCGATGAAAGAACAAACCGAATACAACAGGCAATAATATTTTAAGAATCAAACTAAGCATCACACCTGTAAAATCAAAAGAAGCATCGCCACCTGCTAAAAACAAACCCATCCAAAGGGGCGTTACCACAATACCAATTAAGCCCGAAATACTTGCATTAAAGATGGCACCAGCCACATTTCCTTTGGCTAAAACAACCATCACCACCGACGATGATACGGTTGAAGGAAGTGCTGCCAAAAAGAACATGGCCAACCATAAGAGCTGTCCATCCTCTCCCTTAATAAATGGATAAGCCAACAATACCAAAACTGGGAAGAGTAAAAAAGTAGTGCACTGCACCAAAATATGTAAGCGATAATTACTTAAACCCTCCTTCATTTGGCGCGGACTTAATTTCAAACCATAAAAGAAGAAAATTAAAGAAATACCAATATCAGCAATTACCTCTAATGATAAAAAACCTCCCCCATTGGCCAACTCGGGAATAAACCAAGCCAGCACAATCATTAATAATAAGCCAATAATAAAACCATCAAGCCTTTTAAGCATCGTAGAAATTTTCGGTAAAAATAAGCATTTCAAGCCAAGTATACACCGTAAACAAGCTAGTTCAATTAAGTTCACATTCGAACTAAAACCCGATTTATCTCACATATTAGCAGCTTCCTTTGACGATGCCGAAAGATTGTATTATTTTTGCATCCCGAAATAGGGTAAAAACCTGATAAATTATTATTTGTGAGTTCAGATTCGAGATACAACCAACGCGGTGTTTCAGCATCAAAAGAAGACGTACATAATGCCATCAAGAATATTGACAAAGGCGTTTTTCCTCAAGCATTCTGTAAAATTGTTCCTGATATACTAGGTGGAGATCCAGAGTATTGCAACATCATGCATGCCGATGGGGCTGGCACTAAGTCATCATTGGCCTATATGTACTGGAAAGAAACAGGTGATGTTTCTGTATGGAAAGGCATAGCTCAGGATGCTATCATCATGAATGTTGACGATCTGCTTTGTGTAGGTGCTACCGAAAACATTTTGGTTTCATCAACCATTGGGCGTAATAAGAATCTTATTCCTGGCGAAGTGCTTTCGGCCATTATTAATAGCACCGATGAACTTCTGGCTGAATTGCGTGAGATGGGCATTAGCATCTTCCCTACTGGTGGCGAAACAGCTGACGTGGGAGATTTGGTTAAAACCATCATTGTTGACAGTACAGTTACATGTCGCATGAAACGCGAAGATGTCATCTCAAACCACACAATTCAGGATGGTGATGTAATTGTTGGTTTATCCTCATCGGGACAGGCTACCTACGAAACTGAATACAATGGTGGAATGGGCAGCAATGGCTTAACATCCGCTCGTCATGATGTATTTAACAAGTATTTAGCAGAAAAATACCCTGAAAGTTTTGATGGCTCAGTTCCGGCTGACTTGGTTTATTCAGGAAACTACAAATTAACTCAAGATATAAAAGGCGTTGAGTTGGATGCCGGTAAACTAGTCCTATCGCCAACCAGAACTTACGCCCCTGTTGTGAAGAAAATATTGGACGAAATGCGTCAGGACATTCACGGCATGGTACATTGCTCGGGTGGTGCGCAAACTAAAGTACTTCATTTTGTAGAAGATGTACATGTGATAAAAGATAATTTATTTGATGTGCCTCCTTTATTCAAAATAATTCAGGAAGAATCAGGTACCGATTGGAAAGAGATGTACAAAGTCTTTAACATGGGGCACCGTTACGAAATTTACCTGTCGCCTGAAAAAGCAGATCAGATTATCGAGATTGCTAAATCATTTAACATCGATGCACAGGTAGTTGGTCGCGTTGAAGCAAATCAAGGCAAAAAGCTAACCATCGAAAGTGAGTTTGGTACTTTTGAGTACTAGAACTTATTTTAATTACGGGATGTTACTTTATCATCCCAACATTGTTTAACAGATCATTATCGAAAATAGATATGGCTCAAGAGCATCAATTACTCGAAAAACTGGAAGGTATCCGCATCCGCTTCATTGAAGTGAGCGAACAGATTACCGATCCTGAGGTGATTTCTGACACTAAGAAATACATCAAGTTAAATAAAGAATATAAAGAACTGGAACGCATTGAAACAGTTCGTCTGGAATTTAAAAACACCGTTGACAACATCGATTCAGCTCGTGAGATGCTGAAAGAAGAGACCGATCCTGAAATGAAGGAGATGGCTAAGATGGAGTTGGATGAATTGGAAGCCAAACTTCCTGTGATGGAAGAGGAAATTAAGTTATTACTTATACCTGCTGATCCGCAAGATGGTAAAAATGCTGTGTTGGAAATTCGTGCTGGAACAGGTGGCGATGAAGCAAGTATTTTTACAGGTGACCTTTTCCGCATGTACACCAAATTTTGTGAAAGCAAAAAGTGGAAAGTTAGCGTTACACATAGCAGCGAAGGTACATCTGGTGGATTTAAGGAAGTTGTAATGAACGTTACAGGCGATGGCGTTTATGGAATCCTTAAATACGAATCTGGTGTTCACCGTGTACAACGTGTACCACAAACCGAAACACAGGGGCGTGTGCATACTTCGGCAGCAACAGTTGCTGTATTACCCGAAGCTGAAGAATTTGACATTGAATTACGTAAAGAAGATATACGTAAGGATACCTACTGTTCGTCGGGACCTGGTGGGCAGAGTGTGAATACAACCTATTCTGCTATTCGATTAACTCACATTCCGAGTGGAATTGTAGTGACTTGTCAGGATCAGAAATCGCAGCTTAAGAACTTGGATAAAGCCATGGTTGAATTGCGTACTAGACTTTATAATCTGGAGTATCAAAAGTATCTGGATGAGATTTCGTCGCAACGTAAAACAATGGTATCTTCAGGTGACCGTTCGGCTAAGATTCGTACCTACAATTACCCACAAGGGCGTATGACGGATCACCGCATTGGATTTACCTTATACAATTTACCAGCGATTATGGATGGTGACATCATGCCAATCATTGATAAACTAATTATTGAGGAAAATTCGGAGCGATTGAAATTAAGTGAAATGTAAAAATGCGAAAGCACTTTTACAGCTGATAGCTATTAGCTAATGGCTGATAGCTTCAAAATAACATATACTATTAAAACCGCTGTCAGCTAAAAGCTGTTAGCCATAAGCTATTAAGTATGACTTCGCAAGAGCTTTTTGAAAACATTAAGAAGAAAAAGAGTTTTTTATGTGTTGGATTAGATACCGACATCAATAAAATTCCACGTGAACTTTTGGACACTACTGATCCTATTTTTGCTTTCAACAAGCAAATAATCGATGCTACTCAAGAATTCACTGTTGCCTATAAACCAAACTTAGCTTTTTACGAAAGCCTTGGTGTTAATGGCTGGAACTCTTTGGAGAAAACGGTTAATTACTTAAAATATAATTACCCTGATATTTTCATTATTGCCGATGCTAAGCGTGGTGATATTGGTAATACATCTGCCATGTATGCAAAAGCATTTTTCGATCACATGGAGTTTGACTCGGTGACAGTTGCGCCGTACATGGGCGAAGATTCAGTAAAACCATTCTTGACCTACGTTGATAAATGGGTGATTCTTTTAGCACTTACTTCTAACAAAGGCGCATTTGACTTCCAATTCATGGAAGAGAATGACGAGAAGCTTTACGAAAAGGTGATTAAAACCAGTGCTACCTGGGGAACGGAAGAGAACTTAATGTATGTGGTTGGTGCTACCAAAGCAGAAATGCTAGCTGATATTCGTAAGCATATCCCTAATCATTTCTTATTGGTTCCAGGTGTTGGGGCTCAAGGAGGAAGTCTTCAGGAGGTTGCTAAAAACGGAATGAATAGCAAATGTGGTTTATTGGTTAATTCAAGCCGTGGTATCATATATGCCAGCAACGGAGCTGACTTTGCTGAGAAAGCCGGACAAGCGGCCAAAGAGGTTCAGGAAGAAATGGCTACACTATTAAAGGAACATGGTTTAGTATAATAATACTCCACTATAAAACATTGAAGCGGATCTCATTATTTGGGATCCGCTTTTTTTATGATTACGGATGACATCTTTTAGACATTTTTTGCATAAAGATGTCATCCGTAAAATAAACTTACAAATATTCATTATGATCAACCTTGATTAACTACACTTTTTAAAGTAATTTGGGTTTACCCAAATCTACATTATCATGCACGAAGAATTTCTACATTTTATATGGCAGCATAAACTTTACCTGGCAGATAAACTAATTACATCAAATGGAGAAACAATTGAAGTAATCCATCCTGGCCATATTAATACGGATGCAGGCCCGGATTTTTTCAATGCTAAAATTCGCATTAATAATACACTCTGGGCAGGAAATGTCGAAATCCACCTGAGCGAAGATGACTGGTTGAATCACCAACATCACACGAACCCAGCCTACGACAATGTTATTCTTCACGTCGTTAACTCACTTGGTTCGGGCACAAAAAATTCAAAAGGAAATACAGTACCCGTTTGTCGAATACAATTTCAAGCGCAAATTTTAACACGCTACAATAATCTAATTCTTAATAAAGAGTGGATACCATGCCAATCCGTCATTTCTAAAGTTGATCCCTTTATTCTTGAACAGTGGTTAGAGCGTTTACTCATTGAAAAATTGGAGGAAAAAAGTGAACTCATCAAACAACTTTTACGATCAAACAACAACGATTGGGA
Organism: Carboxylicivirga fragile; assembly: GCA_025499625.1. Lineage (GTDB taxonomy): Bacteria > Bacteroidota > Bacteroidia > Bacteroidales > Marinilabiliaceae > Carboxylicivirga > Carboxylicivirga fragile. The sequence goes on from JAFMVD010000033.1 coordinate 53,007, forward strand.
TCAGGTGTTTTTTATTCTATTAGCACGAAGCTTTGGCTTTAGCACCAATGGAGCACCTTTCGAAATGATGGCTCGCCAAACCCCATTAAAAACATTATTGAAGCATGCTGATAATAGTTTTCAGTTAGAAGCAATACTATTCGGACAAGGTGGTTTTCTGAACCAGAAATTCGAAGGCAATGATTATTTCACAAAACTGAAGAAGGAATACAGTTTCCTTTCTACAAAATATAAACTTAAGTCCATACAATATCACCTGTGGAAATTTCTTCGCCTTCGCCCCTCCAATTTCCCAACAATACGAATATCCCAGTTGGCCAATCTAATCTATCAAACCAAGGGCCAATTCTCCGAGTTATTAGATATGGATGAATTAATACGCTTTGAAAAAAAACGTATTATCGCTTCAAACTATTGGGATACACACTACACTTTTGGAAAGAGCACAAAAAAAACGGAAGCTAAAAGCCTAGGCTCATTTTCGAAAAAGCGCATTTTATTTAATACCATCCTGCCCTATCAATTCGTTTATGCCTCCTACCATAAGCAAGATAAACTCAAAGAAAAAATCATTGAACTTTTCCACAAACTACCATCCGAAAGAAACAGACTACTAAGCAACTGGAAAGAAATCGGCATTAACATAGAACACCAAGCGCATGCCCAATCACTTATTTTTTTGAAAAACCACTATTGTAGTCATAAAAAGTGTTTAAATTGCCACATCGGACACAACGTTTTAAGTAAAAGTGAAGAATAACCAATCGCTATATCACGAAACCATTAAAGCTCTACTCATATCGGCAGGGCTTCTAATATTGACTATTTCAGCTGGATCAGCTGGATTTACGCTCATTGAAGGCTATCGTTTATTAGATGCTATCTACATGACTGTCATCACAATGGCAACAGTTGGATTTAGCGAAGTTGTACCTTTATCGGATACAGGTAAGATATTTACCATTTTTCTTATTATTTTTAGCTTAGGAATTTTCGGTTACGTAATCACGCAAATTACGCGTGTTATTTTTGAAGGGGTATTACACCAATCATATAAAGCATACCAGTTGAGGAAGAAAATTGTAAAATTAGAGGATCATATAATTGTTTGTGGCTATGGACGAAATGGCTATCAAGCCAGTGTTGAATTGGCCGAACATAACGAGCAGTATGTAATTGTTGAAAAACGCGATCACGTCATTACCCGTATTCTTGAAAATCCTGACAACTTATATGTACAAGGTGATGCGAGCTCAGAAGAAGTATTAGAAGCAGCCCAAATTCGTAAAGCGAAGGCTTTAATAACAGCTCTTCCGAACGATGCTGATAACATGTTTGTGGTACTGACCGCTAGCGAAATGAACCCGGCTTTAAAAATAATTAGCCGGGCAAGTGATTTTAGATCAGACACAAAACTAAAGAGAGCAGGTGCTACTAACGTTATAATGCCTGATAGAATTGGTGGCCAACGAATGGCAAAATTGGTAACCCAGCCCGATGTTGTTGAGTTTATTGAATACATACTTTTACAAAGTGCGAAGGATGTTCAACTAATGGAAATTAGCTGCAGTAAATTAGCAGTAAGTAATTATAAAAAGACAATTCGGGAACTCAAATTGCGCGAAAAATCTGGAGCTAATCTTGTTGGTATAAAAACGGCTGAAGGAGCCTATATTTTCAATCCTTCACCTGACATTGAAATTACACCAGCAGATAAGTTATTTGTACTAGGTGCTCCTGGACAGATAAGTAAATTCGAACATTTGTTATACGATAACGAACGTCAAGTAACAGACATTGATAAAATAGTTTAAGCAACAATATTAAATAAATCACGTACATTTATTGATCAAATTACACAGTGTGTTTTAGACAAAAATACAAGTTTTAATAAATTTTTGATTTTTTGGTTCGCTTTTTGCAGAACTTCAATCGGATTTAAAAACCCAAATACTTAAATTATGAAAACAAAAAGATTTTTAGGAATAGGTATCGTAGCACTATCGCTTGTTGTAGCAATGGGCAGCTGTAAGTCAAAGGAAAAAGTTAGTACAAACAGTGAAGTTGGAACTATCTTGGAAAATATGCCTTGCGAAGATGAGGGCGAATCGGATAAGAATTACTTCCGCGCAAGTGGAATGGCTACAAGTTCAGACCTAAGCTTAGCTAAGGAAAAAGCTTTATTAAATGCCAAGCAACGCATTGTTACTTTGATTAACTCAAACACCAAATCGGTAACGGATCGCTATGTAAATGAGCGCGAATTTGGTGATGCCTCTGAATTTGAAGCCAAATTTGAAAACCTAACTCGCGAAGTAGCTGATGAGACTATTTCGAACATTGTTGTTGCTTGCGAAAAGGCAAGTGTACTAGCTAATGGCAAATACCGCGGTTTCATTGCAATTGAAGTGAGCAAAGAAGAAATCATGAACGGCATTGACAACAAACTTTCGCAAAATCAAAAATTACAAGTTGACTACGATAAAAAGAAGTTTGAAGAAATATTCAATCAAGAAATGGAAAAAATGGCAGCCGAAAAAGGTTTGTAATTCCTAAACAAAAACATTTGAAACCCTGGCAGATTAACTTCCGGGGTTTCTTATTTTTATATCAACATGTCGAGTACTACGCATTCACTTAAACCTATCTCAGAAAACTAATTAAGAAGGACTTGTCAGCATAAATAATTTACTTATCTTTGCACCCTCAAATTATATACTAAATATAGTAACATGTATTTAACAGCTGAAAAAAAGCAAGAGATCTTCGAGAAGTACGGAAAATCGAATTCTGATACTGGTTCTTCAGAAAGCCAGATCGCATTATTTACTTTCCGTATCTCGCATTTAACTGAACATTTAAAGTTAAATCGTAAAGATCATAGTACAGAACACGCGCTAATTAAATTAGTAGGTAAACGTCGTAGCTTACTTGACTATTTGAAGAAAAAAGATATCGTTAGATATCGCGCGATTATTGCAGAACTTGGATTACGTAAGTAAGCAATAATTTAAAAAGACTAAAGCAGCTTTCGAAAGAAAGTTGCTTTTTTTTTTGCGTCTTGGCACTTTCAAATATCAAAGTATCACATCCGCTTTACATCGAATTAACGAATCATTTAACCATTATCTCGCAAACACCATTCAGTAAGTTAATTTTTATGTGAGTTATAGAACCAAACTACCGCAATCCTAAAAAAGAATCCCTTTTTATTCATTATCTGAGGATATTGCATATCTTTGGCGGTGATATAGACGGATAAAAAAAGATAAGAAAATTATCATGATTAAACCATTAGAAAAAGTCATTGAACTAGGTGATGGCAGAACAATTACCATTGAAACTGGCAAACTAGCAAAACAAGCAGACGGCTCGGTAGTCGTTAAAATGGGTAACACCTATTTATTGGCCGCAGTAACATCTGCCAAAGACGCCAAACCCGATGTTGATTTCATGCCCTTAACGGTAGAATACAAAGAAAAATATGCATCTGTAGGACGCTTTCCTGGAGGGTTCCAAAAACGTGAAGCGCGTCCATCAGATTATGAAATATTAGTATCACGATTAATTGACCGTGCTCTACGCCCATTATTCCCTGAAGATTATCATGCAGACACTTTTGTGACTGTAAACTTGATTTCGGCAGATGGTGAAACTTCACCTGATTGCTTAGCAGGACTTGCTGCCTCTGCAGCACTTGCTGTTTCAGATATACCGTTTCAAACACCAATTTCTGAAGTACGAGTTGCTCGCATTGATGGCGAAATGAAAGTAAACCCAAATGTTTCGGAATTAGAAACAGCAGATATGGACATTATCGTTGCTGCTACCCTTGATAACATCATGATGGTAGAAGGCGAAATGTCAGAAGTTTCTGAAGCAGACCTATTAGAAGGAATGAAAGTTGCTCACGAAGCAATTAAAGTTCAGTGTCAAGCTCAGATTGAGATGATGGAAGCGCTTGGAAAAACAGAAAAGCGCGAATATTGTCACGAGGATAATGATGAAGAATTACGTGAGAAAGTTTGGAAAGCAACTTACGACAAAGCATACATTGTAGCAAAAGCGGCAAATCCTAACAAGCACGAACGCATTGAGGCCTTTGGTGCTGTTTGCGAAGAGTTCATCGCTGATAATTACTCTGAGGAAGATGAAGTTCCGAAGGGCTTAATTAAAAAATATTACCACGACGTTGAGAAAGAAGCTGTTCGCAGAGTCGTTTTAGATACAAAAATTCGTTTAGATGGTCGCCAGACAGACGAAATTCGTCCTATCTGGAGTGAAATCGATTACCTTCCGGGACCTCACGGTTCAGCGGTATTTACACGAGGTGAAACTCAATCACTTACGACTGTAACTCTAGGTACTAAGATGGATGAGAAATTAATCGATGATGTAATGTTCAAAGGGTACGATCGTTTCCTATTACACTACAACTTCCCTTCTTTCTCTACCGGCGATGCACGACCTAATCGTGGCACTAGCCGTCGTGAAGTTGGTCATGGTAACTTAGCACTTCGTGCACTTAAGCGCATGATGCCTGAAGATTATGCTTACACTGTACGTATTGTATCTGACATATTGGAATCAAATGGTTCGTCATCAATGGCAACTGTTTGTGCTGGAACATTAGCACTTATGGATGCTGGTGTACCAATCAAGAAAGCTGTTTCTGGTATCGCAATGGGATTAATTACCGATACTAAAACGGGTGAATTTGCAGTTCTTTCAGATATCCTTGGTGATGAAGATCACTTAGGTGACATGGATTTTAAAGTAACTGGAACACGAGATGGTATTACAGCTACTCAAATGGATATTAAAGTAGATGGTCTTTCTTACGAGGTTCTTGAAAAAGCATTGATGCAAGCGAAAGCCGGTCGTATGCACATTCTTGACAAACTGGAAGAAACCATTACTGAGCCTCGCGAAGATTACAAACCACATGCTCCACGAATCATTAAGATTCAAATTCCTAAGGACATGATTGGTTCTGTTATCGGACCTGGTGGAAAAATCATTCAAGAGATTCAAGCTGCTACCGAAACAGTTATTACCATTGAAGAAGAAGGTAATGTAGGTAATGTTGCTATTTCAGCTAACAACAAAGATGCGATTGATGCTGCATTAGCTCGCGTTAAAGCAATTGTTGCGGTTCCTGAAGTAGGTACGGTATATAAAGGAAAAGTAAAATCAATTGTTCCTTTCGGAGCATTTGTTGAAATTTTACCTGGAAAAGATGGTTTACTTCACATTTCTGAAATTGAGTGGAAACGACTTGAAAAAGTTGAAGATGCTTTGAAAGAAGGTGAAGAAGTTGAAGTGAAATTAATTGAGGTTGACCAACGTTCTGGTAAACTTAAGTTATCACGTAAGGTATTACTTCCTCGTCCGGAACGTAAGCCTAGGAAAGACGCTGAATAATAATTCTGCAAAATATATTAAAAGGCTGACTCTAGGAGTCAGCCTTTTTTGTTCCCTTAAAACTTTTTTTTAACTTCATCAATTCAACCTCCCTAGCATTTATACAAAATATTATAATGGAACACAACGAATGCTTTAGCCTGCTTAACGAACAGTTAAAAGACATATCAAAAGTAGAAATTCGCTCCCTAAGTCTGGCTGTTTTGCCAAGGCTAATGAATGTACTTCACATTAATCAAAACCATTGCAATGAGTGTAAACGCTTCACGAAAGAGGGTGAGGTATTTGTACATGATATTAGCCCTCTATTTGGTAATGACGTGAGAGCTAAGCGAAGTTTTGAGAATTGGGTAACAACATCGCAACAGCACCTTACAAACGTGCACCAACAGCAAACCAAGGGTAAATTATCAGCATCGTACGCAGCCATAGGCATGTTTCTGGGAATTATCATAGCAAGTGCTTACACTTGGTTAAGCGGCGGTGAGAATTATATTGGAATGGCAGGACTGGGATGGGCTGCCGGCACAATTGCAGGGTATATTACTGGTAAACTAACAGAAAATAAACTATCTAAAAACAATAAACTCTACTAAAAATTGAAAGATGAAACACCTGAAAATCCTTACACTTGTAGTACTCGCTACTTTATATTCGTGTGATATGAAGAAAAGCACATTCAACTATCCTGAAACTCGAAAAGGAGATGTTGTTGATGATTATTTCGGCACACAAGTTGCCGATCCATACCGTTGGTTAGAAGACGATCGTTCGGAAGAAACTGCCCAATGGGTTAAGGGACAAAACTACGTTACCTTCTCTTATCTTGAGACTGTACCTTTTCGAGACAAAATAAAGGAACGCCTAACTGAAGTGTGGAACTACCCACGTCGTTCAGCTCCCTGGAAAGCAGGTGGCAAATACTTCTTTACCAAAAATGATGGCTTGCAAAATCAAAGTGTTTATTACATGCAGGAATCATTAGATAGTGAAGCGAAAGTATTTCTTGATCCTAACAAATTATCGGATGATGGAACCGTATCGTTAGCTAATTTCTCTGTTTCGAAAGATGGTAAATATTTAGGTTACGGAACTTCAACTGGAGGATCTGACTGGCGTGAATTCTTTGTTAAAGATATCGAAACAGGACAAGATCTTGAAGATCACTTAAAATGGATCAAATTTTCGGGTATCACATGGTACAAAGATGGTTTCTTTTACAGTCGCTATCCAACACCCAAAGAAGGTGATGAGCTTAAAGGGCAAAACAAAGATAGCAAGGTATATTACCATAAAGTTGGCACTAAACAAGAAGACGATAAATTAATTTACGAGGACACTGAACATCCTGATTGGGGATTTGGTGTAGGTGTTACCGATGATAAAAAATACATGATCATCAGTGTAACAGAATCAACCAGTGGTAATGCGCTTTATTTTAAAGATCTTACCAAGAAGAATGCAGAAGTGGTTAAAGTGGTCACTGATTTCACGCAGGACTACTCGGTAATCGATCATTACGATGGTTACTTATGGGTTAAAACCAACGATAACGCCCCTAAATATAAAGTGGTTAAAATCGATGTCAATAATCCATCGCGTGAGAATTGGGTAGACCTTATACCAGAGGATGAAAAGAATGTATTGAGATCATTATCCGTATTAGGAGGCAAAGCCTTTGCTAACTATCAGGAAGATGCACATTCAGTCATTAAAACCTATGACCTCGATGGTAAATTCTTATATGATGTAGAAATGCCTTCGGTTGGAAGCGTTGGTGGTTTCTACGGTGAAAAAGAAGATGTTTCTACATTTTACACTTTCTCCTCATATACTTATCCTTCGGTTATTTTTAAATACGATATCGAAAACAATAAATCAGAATTATACCATAAGACAGAAATAGATTTCGACATTGATAACTACGAAACCAAGCAAGTATTCTACGAAAGCAAAGACGGAACAAAAGTGCCGATGTTCATCGTACATAAAAAAGGCCTTGAATTGAATGGAAACAATCCAACTTGGCTTTATGGATACGGTGGCTTCAATGTTAGTTTAACTCCACGTTTTGATATCCGTCGATTAGTTTGGTTAGAAAATGGTGGTGTATTTGCTGTTGCCAACCTGCGCGGAGGTGGCGAATATGGTGAAGAATGGCACAAAGCAGGTACATTAATGAATAAGCAAAATGTATTTGATGATTTTATCTCTGCTGGCAAATACCTTGTATCGAACAAGTACACTAACCCTAAATTACTTGCTGCTCAAGGTGGATCAAATGGAGGTTTATTAGTGGGCGCAGTTATTAATCAAGCGCCTGACTTATTCCGTGTGGCCTATCCGCAAGTGGGTGTATTGGATATGTTACGTTATCAAAAATTCACCATTGGCCGCTACTGGGCAACAGACTATGGTACAAGCGAGGATAATAAAGAAATGTTTGAATATTTATATAAGTATTCGCCACTACACGCCATTGATGGAAAATTGAACTACCCTTCAGTGATGGTAACAACTGCTGATCACGACGATCGTGTAGTGCCTGCCCACTCATTTAAATATATTTCTGCGTTACAAGAAGCCTATACTGGTTCTCGCCCGATGATGATTCGCATTGAAACAGATGCCGGCCATGGAGCAGGAAAACCAACCTCAAAAACCATTGAAGAGTGGACTGATTTATATACCTTTGCTTTCGATCAAATGGGAATTACTCCTAAGTATTAATTCCTACATTTAATATTTAAAAGATGTCTTAAAAGTGGAGTTTCACAATGGTTCTACTTTTAAGACATCCTTTTTTAAACTATGAATAAACTCAACAAAAAATACCTTGTCATCGAAGGCAACATAGGCTCGGGCAAATCAACACTTGCCAAGCAATTATCAAACGACTACAATGCTCGTTTGGTACTTGAAACATTCGCTGACAATCCTTTTTTACCAAAATTTTACGAAAACAAAGAACGTTTTGCCTTTCCATTGGAGTTATCTTTTTTGGCCGAACGCTACAAACAGCTAAAAAAAGACTTTGACACAGGTGATTTATTTCATGACATCACCATTGCCGATTACCATTTTTTTAAATCCTTAATTTTTGCAGCTAAAACATTACCACCAGATGAATACCGCTTGTATCGTCAAATATTTGATATCATCTATGGGATGACTCCGGTACCCGATCTATATGTATACATACATCGTCCAACTAATATTTTACTTAATCAAATTGCACTACGAGGACGTGACTATGAGCAAAGTATCGAAGCTAACTATCTGGACGACATACAAGAAGGATACTTTCGTTTCTTTAAAGAACACCCCGAACTAAAGGTATTGCTCGTTAATGTTGAAGACCTGAACTTCGAAAAAGATCCTACAATTTATCAAGCCATAATCGATCAAATTAGTAAATCATACCCTACCGGAATTACACGAATTAACCTCCGTTCAACATTAAGTTAAAAACAATTACATTTATTTAACAGAAATTTCGTAGATTTAATACCAAACAGAGGGGTATGTATGATTGTTATAAATTCAGATAATATCTATATTTGCAATAATTATAGAACCAATCTTTTATATATTAAAAACATTCTTAAATTTGTAGAGTTCATCTATGAAATTAAGTTACAAAACAAATAATTGGGTAAACATTATGAAAAAAACAAGAATCAACCTATTTGCATCTCTGGCACTTGCAGCTTTAATGGTAAGTTGTGCCGGGTTGGATAAGATGAAAAAAGACGCACCTGGTGTAAAATATACCGTAACTCCTGAAGTTCTGGAAACACATGCAGGTAAAGTTGATGTTGAGATTAAAGTTCAGATTCCTGAAAAGTATTTTGACAAGAAAGTATCTTTAGAAGCTACTCCTGTATTAGTTTATGAAGGAGGCGAAACTGCTTTCCCAGCTTACAAGCTACAAGGTGAAAGTTTTGAAGGAAATGACAAAGTTATTTCTTACACTAATGGTGGATCATTTACTTACAACAACTCTGTTGAGTACAATGAAAACATGAGAGTGTCTGATTTAGTTGTTCGTATCAAAGCTACCAAAGGAAGCAACACTTCAGAGTTTGATGATTTCAAAATTGCTGATGGTGTAATTGCTACTTCTTCTTTAGTTGCTGACCAAGGTGCACAAGCTGCAATTGGTGCTGACGGATTCGAACGTATTATCCCAGAAGAAAAATTAGCTGACATCTATTTCCTTATTCAGCAAGCAAATGTTCGCGGAACTGAATTAAGAAAAGAAGAAATTGCTGTTTTGAAAGACTTTATCAAAGAAGCTCAGGCTGCTGAAAATAAAGAATTCAAAGGTGTTCAGATTTCTGCTTATGCATCTCCTGACGGACCAACTGACTTGAATACAAAAATTGCTTCGAAACGTGAAAAAGCTGCTAAAGATTATTTAGCTCGCGAGTTGAAAAAAGCAAAAGTTGAAGGTGCTCAAGATGCTGACTTCTTTACTTTGAAAAACACTCCTGAAGATTGGGAAGGTTTCAAAACACTTATGGAAAATTCTGACGTACAAGACAAAGAACTTATTCTACGTGTTCTTTCTATGTACAGCGATCCTGAAGTACGTGAGCGTGAAATCAAGAACATGTCAGAAACTTTCAAAGTAATTGCTGACGACATTCTTCCTAAATTACGTCGTTCTAAAATGGCTGTTAACGTTGATGTTATTGGTAAATCTGACGAAGAACTTACTTCTATCTCAAAAAGTTCTCCTAGCGACTTAAATATCGAAGAGTTACTTTATGCTGCTACTTTAACTAAAGATGCTGCTGAGCAAGAAGCTATTTATACTGCTGCTGCTGCTAAATATCCTAAATGCTGGAGAGCTCAAAACAACGTAGGTGTTGCTCTTTATGCTCAAGGAAAAGTTGCTGAAGCTAAAACTGCTTTCGAAAAAGCTAATACAATTAAGGCTGGTGTTGCTGAAGTTAATAACAACTTAGGTGTTGTTGCTCTTCGCGATGGTGACTTAGCTAAAGCAGAAGAGTTCTTCGGAGCTGCTGCTGGTGCAGGTGCTGAGCTTGATAATAACTTAGGTATCGTTTCTATCCACAAAGGAGAGTATGACAATGCAATTCGTTACTTCGGTAACAGCACTAATTGCAACGCTGCTTTAGCTAAAATCTTAGCTGGAAAATACGATGCTGCTTTATCTACTATCAATGCTAACACTATGGAAGTAGGTTTCAAATATTACTTGAAAGCTATCGTTGGTGCAAGAACTGGTCAGAATGACTTAATGTTTGACGCATTACGTAAGGCAACTGAGTTAGACGGTAAATTCAAAGGTTTAGCTGTTAAAGATCTTGAATTCGCTAAATTCTTCGAAGATGCAACTTTCAAGTCTATCGTTCAATAACAATTGATCGAAATAAAATATTAAAGGGAGACTCTAGCGAGTCTCCCTTTCTTTTTGGCTTTAAAGAAGCTTTTATACCATTTGAACTATGAATGTGGCCTTATTATACCAATTGTATTCCAAAATGATTGATAAATCATTTTGCTAATTACAATGGTTAATGCCGATACAAAAGCACAGATTGATTTTTTTA
>JAFMVD010000034.1 GCA_025499625.1 Carboxylicivirga fragile
ACTTTAGGGGAGGTTTGGAGGGGTAGAAATAAAGGTTAAGTTTTAATCTATAAGTTGTCTGGATTTTAAATTCTCTTTTGAGACAGCCTCTTTTTTTTATTGGATCAAAACAATCCATAATAAAAGACCCTGAAGCAAAATGCACCAGAGCCAAACAGACAAGTTTATTTTATTTACTTAAATACGCTTCTAACTTTCCTTCTTCAAGCACCTCAACTAATCGCTTCAGCTCCTTAGTTAATTTCATCTTATTGATAGGGTTATTGCAATAATTTAGCAACGAAACTAAAGTTCCATCCTCTATTTCTTTCTGACTCGCACCTTCATTTTCTATTACCGTTAAGGCATAGCAACTCAAATATAAATTCTTTAAATCATCGCGCTCTTCCGTCATTAAGAAAACATCCTCATTGATTAAAGCAGACAAATCTTCTGATTTTGATAACCAAGCTTTCACAAAAGCAGTAGCCCTATCACGCTGAACATCTTTTTTATCGTAGCGTGTTGCCGTTAAATAATAACAACAATCCAAAACATATTCTTCTGCATCTTTTAATTGCTCCTTATCATTTAATTCAATATCGTTTAAATAAGAAAAATCTTGAGCCTTTGTTGAAACTGCTAGAACTAAAGCTATCAGTGTTATAATTAATTGTTTCATAATTTCAGTTTTCATTTAATAATTTCTGAAAGTGTTAAGTAGTACGGCCTTACGGATAAACGACTCAATTATTTTGACAAACAGCCACATCACATAGACTAACACACAAAAATCATTAACGAAAGTTTTCAACAAAAGAGCTAACAATCAGATTTACAAAGCAGTAAAACAATGGATTATTTAAGCTCTTTTTAGCAATAAATAATTAAGGAAAGTATAGATATAACACCCAACACAAAAATTAAAGAAACACTCTAAACCAGCAAACACCATTAACAACAAACTAAAGGCATTTGCCAAGCCTGAAGCCCCAATAATATATAGAACAAATATTAAACCTGTAAATATAAAACCTAAACGGGCAGCAAATACCTTAGGCGCTCTATCAATTTGTGGCGCATTTGAAAACCATTTTGACGCAAGGTAATAAGCAATCTGACCAACAACACTATAGCGGCGGCCAACGAAACCACGCTGAAAAAAATCAAATACCAATAAAAGTGGAATTACAAATGAATTTAAAAGCATACTTACACCCAACAACAAAATAACTATAAATGCTGACACCCTTGGCTGGGCTTCCGATATACGATTTCCTGAAATGGGACAAGTAATATTTTTCATAACAATCAATTAAATAATCTTCACTATTAAGATGCTTTTATCTTTTTCCATTGCAAATATAGAAACATTTACCATATATCATTCTTTTTTAGTGTATTTTTTTATTAATAACCCCAAATAACCTTATTTTATTAGCATTATTTTTCATTGTTTTTTTATATGATTTAATGCAATAAGATAAAAAAAACCGACATAAAATATGTCGGTTGCAATACATTATACTAGAATATGATCTCTAAATCACCTGCTTTCGCTGCCTACGAAAAAACAGGAATAAGAATGTTGATTTTAATAGAACACCCGAGGCAATCAGCCAACCATACATATGCTTTAATTCAGGCGAACCCTTTACAAATACCCCTGTTAGAACCAACGACACACCAATTGGTAACAATACTATTTCTGCACCTATTTTAAATCGCCCCGACCTAATTCCAATTATCAAGTAAATAGCTTTTAGCAAACCACCCAATGAAAACAACACCACAGGCAAGATTCCTGAAACTCCAGATATACGTAGAATTATTGCAGTTAATATAAAAACACCTCCAACAATCAGGAGTGATTTAACTCTTCCCATATTCTCTTTTGTTTTATTCAATACATAAAAAGCTTTAACATCCAATGGTGCAAAGCTGAGAACTTCAAAAGTAACACATCCATTATTAAGTCCAATTATATAACAATATTATTGTGAGCTTTACTATATTTACAATACATAACACCCTAATCGAAACTTAATAATGAAAATAGCCAGCATACTAATTTTTCTTGGAATCATACTTAGCGTTCATTTCACGGTTAATTATTACATTTATTCACGTGGCATTCAATGCCTCCAAGGCGCTCCACAACTCAAGAGCTTTTTCAGAGCCATCATGATTATATTAGTCATTGCCTATCCTCTTGGTCGCTTCCTTGAAAAAATATGGTACTCTCCTGTCGCAACCAGCCTCCATTGGATTGGTGCCTTTTGGTTTGCAGGCATGCTATACTTCACTCTTAGTTTAATTACGATAGATTTAATTCGCCTTATTAACCTAGCTTTCCATTTTCTCCCGGCGAAAAACACAGATTCATACGAAAAACTAAAACTCTTTTTAGGATCAGGTGTAACTATGCTGATTCTCTTGCTAATGTTGGCTGGCTTTATCAATGCTTGGACCCCCAAAACATCACGACACAACATTACCATTAATAAATCAGCGGGAGAAATAACAGAACTGCGGATTGTTGCCGTTTCCGACATTCATCTGGGCACCATTATCGGTCCTCGAAAAACCGAAAAACTGGTTCAATCCATCAACCGCCTTAAACCTGATATTATATTACTCGCTGGCGACATTGTGGATGAAGATGTTCAACCCGTAATAAAACAAAACCTTGGCGAGAGCCTCAAACAACTCAAAGCTCCCTTGGGTATTTATGCTTCAACGGGTAATCACGAATACATTGGTGGCGTTGAACGAGCAGCAAAATACCTTTCGGAACACGGCTTGACTCTTCTACGGGATTCAAATATCCTCATAAACAATTCCTTTTACATTATCGGACGCGAAGACAAGGACAAGAACAGAAGCAGAAGTGCATCTGAACGCAAAGATTTAGATCAATTACTTCTTGACATCGACAAGGCTAAACCAATGATCCTACTTGATCATCAGCCTTTCAATCTTGATGAAGCGACCAAAGCAGGCATAGATCTGCAAATATCCGGACATACTCACCACGGGCAACTTTGGCCAATCAACTACATCACCAAACGAATTTTTGAAGTGAGTCGAGGATACAAACAGAAAGAGCAATCGCATTTTATTGTGAGCACAGGGTTTGGAACATGGGGACCACCCATCAGAACGGGGAATCGTCCGGAGATATTAGAGATTACACTTAAGTTTAATCCTTAAAATTTCATAACAATATTAAAGTACAAAATGCCATAAAATCCTATATTTGCAGCAGCAATACCGCACACACTTGTGCTTTAGAAACGATTGCTGATTAACCTTAATCTGATTTTGGCAGAATGATTCGGCTATTTTATATTTTTTTATTCTTAAGCTTTATATCAAAGGTAGCAGGCCAAACAGTACTCGTAAGAGATCACCAAAGCCTTCAGCCTCTTGAGCTCGTAACGATTTTTACTCAAAATCCAATTAAGAGTACTGTCACAAATATGAAAGGACAAAGCTCTATCCAAGAATTTGTAAACCTCGACAGCATTCATTTTAGACTAATTGGCTACGAAACCATAATTATTAATTATGCAGACCTAAAGAACAGACAGTTTGAGGTACTGATGGAGCAAAGCGAATTATCGCTTGATGAGGTGGTGGTATCTGCAACAAAATGGAAGCAAGGCAGAAGAGATACGCCATCTAAAATATCAGTTCTTAAACCCAAGGATGTTAGCTTCCTAAATCCTCAAACAGCAGCCGATCTTATTGAAAAAACAGGTGACGTATTTATTCAAAAAAGTCAGATGGGTGGCGGCAGCCCAATGATTCGAGGATTTGCAACCAATCGTGTATTAATAACGGTTGATGGTGTAAGAATGAACAATGCCATATTCCGAAGCGGAAACATTCAAAACATTATATCACTCGATCCCTTTGCAACTAACAGAGCCGAAGTGATATTTGGCCCAGGCTCAATCATTTATGGAAGCGATGCCATTGGCGGTGTGATGGGCTTCTATACATTTGATCCCATCCTCTCTCATGGAGAGCGAAACTTCGACCTAATTCGTGCAAATACCAGATACTCATCAGCCAATAGTGAAATAACCGGACATGTTGATTTCAACCTTGGATTCGACAAGTGGGCTTCCTTTTCAAGCATCACCTATTCTAAATATGGTGATCAGAAAATGGGCAAAAACGGCCCAGATGATTATTTACGCTCTGAGTATGTGGAAAGACAAAATGGTGTTGATGAAATAATCGATAATCGGGAACCAACAAATCAGATTCCCAGTGGCTATAATCAATTGAACTTAATGCAGAAGTTTAAGTATGCACCTAATGATCGGTGGCAACTTAATTACGGCTTCCATTATTCCGAATCCTCAAATGTTGATCGCTACGATCGTTTAATTCAATATAAGGACGATGCCTTACGCTATGCCGAATGGTATTATGGCCCACAAGTTTGGCTAATGAATAATCTTAACATTCAGCACTCTGGCACCAGTAAAATGTACGACCACGTTCAAATTCTAGCTTCACATCAATTCTTCAAGGAAAGCAGACACAGTAGAAGCCTTAATGCCATTGACAAGAAACACCGAACTGAAAAAGTAAATGCCTACAGTATAAACATAGATTTAGAAAAAGGCTGGAGAGATGGTAATCGCTTATTTTATGGTTTTGAAACCGTAATAAACAAGGTTAATTCCAAAGGTCAAAAAGAAGACATAAGTAATAACACCTGTATCCCAGATGCTTCACGCTATCCAGATGGATCTATATGGTTATCAATGGCAGGATACGGAAACATACTTCATAAGTTCAATGAGAAAACAAGTTTTCAAGGTGGATTAAGATACAATTACATCTATCTAAATGCCGATTTCAACAATGACTACTACGACTTTCAGTTTACCAATGCACGCATTAATACAGGTGCGGTAACAGGAAGTGCCGGGCTCATCCATAACCCTATCGACCACTGGCAACTAAGTGCTACTATAGCTACAGGATTTAGAGCGCCTAACATTGATGATGTGGGAAAAGTATTCGATTCTGAGCCTGGATCAGTTGTAGTTCCTAATCCAGACTTAAAACCTGAATATGCCATAAATGGAGAACTGGGAGCGGCTGTTGTTGTGGTTAAAAAACTCAAAATTGATTTTGCAACGTATTATACCATATTAACCGATGCCATGGTACGTCGTGATTTCACACTTAATGGTGAAGAGTACATTATGTACGATGATGAATTAAGTAAAGTGCAAGCCATACAAAATGCTGCTCATGCCTATGTTTATGGTATTCAATGCGGATTTGAGTTTAAACTTAAATCTGGCATCAGTGCCTCATCTCGCTTCAACTACCAAAAGGGCGAAGAGGAACTGGAAGATGGCACCTATTCGCCAATGCGCCATGCGCCACCTTGGTTTGGATCGAGCCACATTAGCTATAAAAACGAAAAACTAAAACTGGATTTCAACCTACAATACAATGGCCAGGTAGCCTACAATAATATGCCAGCCAGCGAAATTAGTAAAACACACATTTATGCACTCGATGGCAACGGTAATCCATACTCCCCTTCCTGGACAACCATGAATATTCGTGGGCAATATCAGATAAATGATGCTTTACTCGCCACCGCTGGCATCGATAACCTAACAGACAAACGCTATAAAGGTTATTCATCAGGCATTGCTGCTCCGGGAAGAAATTTCATTATTTCACTCATGTTATCATTGTAATGGATAAATAATCCCCCTCAAACGTTAATTAAAGCCAAAAAACACATTTAGACCAAGTCAAGACTACTCATTATCAAAAAATAGGTCTATCTTTGCGCCCGATAATAAAAACAAGACCTCTCTGGTCACTTTCCGTAGCATTTCGTAGCATAGCTAAAATTCTGGGTAACCGCTGCATGAACGTGAAAACGAGTGGTAAAAGAATTTTTTATGCAAACATTTAAAGACACAGGTCTTCCCGAGGAGATTCTGAAAGCTATTGGTGAGCTCGGTTACGAAACACCAACCCCTATTCAAAGTAAAACTATTCCTGAAATTTTAAATCACGGAAATGACTTAATTGCTTTGGCACAAACCGGCACAGGTAAAACTGGCGCTTTCGGTCTACCTGTAATACCACAGGTGGTTACCGAAGAAAAAAGAGTTCAAGCACTTATCCTTTGTCCAACACGTGAACTGTGTTTACAAATCACAAAGGATTTACAGAAATATGCTAAATATTACAAAGATTTATTTGTAACACCTGTATATGGTGGTACTGAGATACGTACACAGATGAGAGCTTTGAAAAAAGGGTCTCACATTGTTGTTGGTACGCCAGGCAGAATGAATGATCTTATCAACCGTAAGGCAATTGAATTAGGTGATGTTCGTTGGTTAATCCTTGATGAAGCTGATGAAATGCTTAACATGGGTTTCAAAGACGATCTTGAAAGCATCATGGCGCAAACACCAGAGTGGCGTCAAACGCTATTATTTTCGGCAACCATGCCTGCTGCGATTGCAAAGATGTCGAAGAAGTACATGTCTGATCCAGTGGAACTAAGCGTAGGTGCTAAAAACGCTGGAGCAAGTAACGTGGAGCATCAATTCTACATGGTGCAAGCTCACGATCGCTACAAAGCCTTAAAGCGAATTGTTGATGTTACACCTGATGTATACGGTATTATCTTTTGCCGTACACGACAGGAAACAAAAGACATTGCTGATAAATTGATGGCTGATGGTTACAATGCCGATGCTATTCATGGTGATTTATCACAAGCACAGCGCGATATGGTTATGCACCGTTTCCGCAAAAAGCACCTTCAACTATTGGTAGCTACCGATGTGGCTGCTCGTGGTATTGATGTAAACGATCTAACACACGTTATCAACTATAATTTACCTGACGATATTGAGGTATACATCCACCGTAGTGGGCGTACTGGACGTGCCGGCAAAAAAGGTATCGCTGTTACAATCATTCACTCGCGTGAGATGCACCGCATCAAAGCAATCGAAAAAATTGCTAAGAAAACATTCGAGCGTAAAATGGTTCCTAAGGCAGATGAAATTTGTGAAAAACAATTGTTCAGCTTCCTGGATCGAGTTAGCGTTACCGAACTAGAGGAAACTTCACCAGTGAATGCGTTATTACCTGCTGCCTATGATAAGCTAGCAAATATGGAACGCGAGCAATTGATCAAGCAATTTGTGGCTGCTGAATTTAACCGTTTCATGGAGTATTACAAAGATGCGCCAGACTTAAATATCTATAAAGAAGATAGAGGCCGTGGTGGTAGAGATCGTCGTGATGGTGGAAGAGGCCGTGACAATGCTGACTTCAGCCGCTTATTCATTAACGTTGGTAAGGTCGACAAGATTACCTCTGGTGATATCATTGGTTTAATTAACAGCAAACTAAAAGGTGTTACAGTAAAAGTTGGTAAAATTGAACTACTGCGTAACTTCTCATTTGTTGAAGTTGATAAAGCGTACGAGCAAGATGTAATTACCAAACTTAGCAAAGCTAAGATGAAAGGCAAAAGCGTAAACTTAGAAGTAGCTTCGCCAAAACCTTCATCTTCATCCAGAAGAAGACCGCAGTCAGGACGCAAAAAACGTTACTAAGGAATTAGTGAACTAATATATAAAAGGGGAAAATCAATGTGATTTTCCCCTTTTTTATTTCTATTGAACAGTTTCAATCAAATCATCCAATAACTTTAAGTGCTTTTCGGGTTCTTTAGCATCTAGCAAACCACAAATTACACCTTCCTTATAGTTAAGCACTACCTTGCCTATGTAAGGGTCGTCAAATTGATACCGCTTCTCTTTCAATCGCTTCTTATATTTGAGTCTAGTAAAGTAACGCTCAATTACAGCTCTGCAATGTTCATCATCTCCTTTATAAGCAAACAAACGAATTGATTCTCCCTCGTTTTCATAAACAACGGTACAGGCGCCATTAAAGCCAGTAATACCCATAAAATTCTCGGCCATATAGCGCTCAGTAGAAGCTACTTTAAATTTCTTTGGAAACCATGTGAATTGCTCAGGCAATGCACAAGGCTCGCAAATAAGCGAAGCCACTTGTTTCGAAAACTTTAGTAATTCATCTTCGGGAACAGCCGGATAGCCATTGTAAACTTTTACGTAGTAATCTTTTGCAAGAAAAAACACAGCTCCACTCTCAATAAAACCCTCAGCTCCGATGCTGCTTAATTTAGCTCCTTGCGGACGTTCTTCGGTGTAAATACCAAAGGCAAACATAGGATTCTTATGGCGATACAGCTCTAATGTCACAAGTTTTCCATCGGGATTAGCATAATCAACTACCCATAAATCCTGAAACTTGTAACCAAGGTAAAAATCTGATGCTCCGTTTATATAATCATACAAATTATCACGATCATAAAATTGTTTTTCACCAGAGATACTATAACCATCAACCTTCTTAAATTGCTCAGGATAATCCTGAGAAAAACCATTTAGTGCTACAACAAACACCAACATCACTACAAAAAATCGCCTCATCTAATATCAATTACTAATTACACAACAAAATCTTCTGGCACATCAACCAAACGACTTACTTCTTTAATTTTATCAGCAACAGCAAACTGCTTTACACAACTTACAGTACAAGAGTCACAAGTGCTACATGGATCGTTTACAACTCCCATATTTGCCAACAATTCCTTTGCCTTGCCCATTTCGCGATACCCGTAGGTATACATATACGAACGCATTATCTCAGGTATAGGCAAGTTCTTTTTACATTGACCATTACATACATCGCAAGCGTTGCAATATAATCCTGCATATTCACGTGCAAATTCTAAATCTTTCTCTTCCGATTTATTTAACTTGAGTTTTTCCATTACACTCCAACTCTCTTCCAGTTGATCAATGGTAGCAACACTAGGGATAGAAGTGCAAATATGCTCATTTTGCAAAGCCCATTTTAGTGCCGCTTTTGTATTAACAGGTTTAGTCTGATCTTTATCTAAAAAGCCACCCGCCATTACTTTCATAGCCACGAAACCAATACCTTTGGCAGCGCCTTCTTCAATCGCCATATTTAACTCTGGTAAATGATCTTGCTTGAAATTATAAGCAGTTAATACAACGTCATATATTTCGGCCTCAATGGCCGCACGTATAACTTCCGGCTCGTTTTTATGAGTAGAAACACCCAAAAATTTACACTTACCTTGCTCTTTAGCCAATTTTACAGCCTTAATAACTTCGGGATGTAATACTGCTTGTTTAGTCGAAACAGCATGCACATATAATAAATCAACACTTTTTACTTGCAGTCGTTCCAAACTGGTATCGAACATCTTTAAAAAGTTCTCAGCGGTACACTCTTCACCTATCAAACCAGTTTTCCGATCCATGTCATCAGGAACAATTTTAGTAACTGTAAATAGCTTGCTCAAATCCTGATCTTCTAGAGCCTCACCTAACATGGTTTCATTTTTACCTTTTTGATATACATGAGCCGTATCAAAGTGTTTAATACCTTTAATTAAACCGGCTTTTACCATCGACGGATCTTTCATAGCTCCCACACTAACAATAGGTAATTTTATACCTGTTCGGCCAAGTGTTCGGTAAATAACAGCTTCTTTCTTTTTTGATTTTGCGGCACTATCCGTTGTTTTAAGCAGCGACGCTCCAGCTATACCCGCTGTGGCTACTTTCAGAAAATGTCTTCTACTCTTCTTTTCAGTCTTATTCATGATATATGGGTTTTAAAGGAATTGTAAGGTAGCAATTTTAAACCATCCTTTTATCATGGTTACTAACAACATAGCCAATATAGTTTCAATCAAAATAAGCAACTGATATATCTCAGTACAATTCATAAATAAAGCCCTTATTTTTATGTCGTAAAATCGTTAACACTTTTAATATTGACTATATTGCTGATATTAAGATGTTCAAACATTAGTCTAAAAATAATCACATCATGAAACACATTGTTTTTTATGCCTTTGTAGCTCTTTTACTTGCAGCCTGTTCAGCGCCGCAACAAAAACAAGAAGAGACATTTACAAACCGCGACATCAAGGTCGAAAGTCCAATTATGACACCCGAAGTTCTATGGTCATTTGGTCGTGTTGGTAGCGTTGCCGTATCTCCAGATGGGCAAACAGTAGCGTTCACAATCTCTTACACCAAAATTGAAGAGAATAAAACCTACTCCGACATTTACACAATGCCTGCCAAAGGTGGTGACTTTAAACAAATCACATCAACTAAAGGTGGTGAATTTGAAGTAAGATGGCGACCTGATGGTGCTAAAATAACTTATATGACTGCTGCCTCTGGTGATGTTCAACTTTGGGAAATGAATGCCGATGGAACGCAGAACAAACAAGTAACAAGAGTAAAAGGTGGCATAGAAGGCTATAAATATGCGCCAACAATGGATAAATTGGTTTACACCAAAAGTGTGAAGCTTGATCAAACCATTCACGATCGTTATCCTGACTTAAAACATGCTGATGCCCGCATCGAAGACGACCTGATGTATCGCCACTGGGACCATTGGGTTGACCCAACATATACACACGTTTTTTACATCAGCTACGCGAACGGCGCCACCACTGGAGAAGGCGTTGATATCATGAAAGACGAGCGTTTTCACTCACCAAACAAACCTTGGGGTGGCATGGAGCAAATTACTTTCTCTCCAGATGGAAAAAACATTGCTTATACAAGTAAGAAAAAGGTTGGTATGGAATCAGCATTCTCAACCAATAGCGACATCTATGTATTCTCTATCGAAACTGGTAAAACAGAGAATTACTCTGAAGGTATGATGGGGTATGACATTGCTCCTACCTATTCTCCTGATGGAAAATACATTGCCTGGGAAAGCATGGAACGCGATGGTTACGAGGCCGATCAAAATCGCCTATTCATCATGGATCTTGCCACAAAAGAGAAGAAAGATTACACAGCTGATTTCGATCAGAATGTACATGGATTAACATGGACATCTGATAGCAAACAAATCTACTTTACAAGTGAGGACAAAGGTTCTAAAGAGATTTTTCGCTTTGACATAAGCAACAATAGTATTTCTCAGATTACCGATGGTATTCACAACTATAACTCAGTTGCTCCAGCTGGCGATATGTTGATTGCAACTCGTACTTCAATGCAATACCCAACCGAGATTATTTCCGTTAACCCTGAAACAGGCGAAGGCGAAAACATCTCAAAAGTAAATGAACCATTGTTAGCTCAACTTAAAATGGGTAAGGTTGAAAAGCGTTGGATAAAAACTACCGACAACAAAGAAATGTTGACTTGGGTAATTTACCCTCCTAATTTCGATTCTGCCAAGAAATATCCAACACTACTATATTGTGGTGGTGGCCCACAGAGCATGGTAAGTCAGTTTTGGAGCCTCCGTTGGAACTTCCAAATGATGGCTGCCAACGATTACATTATTGTTGCTCCTAACCGTAGAGGCTTACCAGGATTTGGTCAGGAATGGAACGAGCAAATTAGTGGTGACTATGGCGGTCAGAACATGAAAGATTACCTTTCAGCCATTGATGAAGTTGCAAAAGAGCCATTTGTTGATAATGATAACCTTGGATCTATCGGAGCAAGTTATGGAGGTTACTCTGTGTACTGGCTAGCTGGAAACCACAACAAACGTTTTAGTGCATTTATCTCACACTGTGGTATTTTCAACTTTGAGCAAATGTACAGTACTACTGAGGAGATGTTCTTCGTTGACTTCGATTACAAAGGCAACTATTGGGATAAAAGCAATAAAACAGCTATGCGTAGTTATGCCAACTCTCCACACAACTTTGTTAAAAACTGGGATACACCAATGTTAGTAATACATGGTGCGAAGGATTTCCGTATTCCTTACACGCAAGGCATGGGAGCATACAACGTAGCTAAGATGCGCGGACTACAAGCTCGCTTCTTATATTTCCCTGAGGAAAACCATTGGGTTCTTTCTTGCCACAACGGTATTCTTTGGCAACGAGAATTCTTCCGTTTCTTAGATGAAACTTTGAAATAGATCAAAACTGAAAATACTAAAACAGCCTCATTTACTCTGCAAATGGGGCTGTTTTGTTAAAAGCTCAATAGGTTAGTTACGTATGTTTCGGATTTTATTTAGATAAGCCGTAAAGAGATATGGCGGCTATCTGCAAATCAAGCAACCTGCATTTTCAATTTCAACCGTGCATTATCAAACACTACACCGGGCGTTTTTGCTCAACTTAACTTCATCTAACGAAGCTTACATTCTATAAATGTAGAACTTAAAACTCTTGGCTCATAAGTTGATAATTCAATTCCAAAATTAAAAAACATAGAGTCATGAAAAAAATTAACATTTTATTCGCGCTGCTTTTCTCATTTATAGTTGCATCCGCACAAGAAACTGAATTAAAGCAAAAGTTTATCCTCGAAACCCTTGTTGAAGCCCCAGTATTCGTAGGCCATGCTAATATTGACAAGAGTGATCAAATAACCTTTACACACTTTCTTCAGCAAGAACTAGAGTACCTATCGGAACTTGACTATCCTGACAAAGAAGGTATCGTTGGCGTCAGGTTTACGGTTAATGCTGATGGTTCGTTATCAAAAATACATATTGAAAACTCTGTCTCCAAGACATTAGATTACGCTGTATTGCATGCCATAAAGACAAGTGATAAAAAATGGTTAGCTGGAAAAATAAACGGATCAGCAACTGCTATGGAAAAAACAATGTATGTGAAATTTGATATTCCTGGCAATCCAAACCATGTTGATATGGCCAACTTGCACTTAGGTTTTGCAATGAAGCAACTAAATGACATTAAGAATCTACCTACCAGATCATTGGATAAAAACAGACTTATTATCAAGACACAGCGCAAAGCTAAAGTAGCAAGCTCTCATTTGGCCAATGCTGAAAAATATGTACCAAATGATATGTCAATTACTTTTTGGCAAGCATTTATTTATGAATTACAAGGCAACACCGAATTAATGAACCAACGTTTGGAGAAATACCTTGAATTAGTCGAATACAAAACACTTAATGAAAAGGTAAAAAAAGACATGAACCTAGCAGTAATCACATTCAAGTAAAATCGCTATTAATATAGACTTACTCAATTCATCCATAAATTAACAATACCTTTTACGCTCAATTTCCTTAATAATTTGGAAATTGAGCGTCTTTATAACTAAAACTCAATCATCAAACCAATTGTAGGTAAAACTGTACCTGAAGATGCGGCCAGTTCTTTCAATAAATAACGTTGCTCTTCATATGGATCGCCTGGATTAATTATAATTGGTAGATTGTTTTCATCTAGCTCTTGAACGAGTTGAGGCGGTTGCTCAGCCTTTTGATTATACAAATTTTGTATGTCGATATAAAAGCCTAAAGTCATATTCTTAAACTCATAGGTCTTGTCCACACGGATATCTAACTGGTGAAAACTAATCAGGCGTTGTGTATTATATTGAGAATAATCCAAATATTGTCTGTTTTGAATATCCCAGGCTTGTACCAATTCTGATTTTTCTCTATCGTAGGGCGTATATGGCAAACCTCCTGCAAAGCGCCATTTAGCACCAATGCTCCAATTACGTTTTAAAGTTTGGTTTAGTGTGATCGTAAACAAATGACGACTATCCCAAGATGATGGTACGTATGCATCTTTATAATCGGTAAATTCACTTCTCACATAGGTATAGGCCGCAATTAGGTTTAAACCTTTATGCGTTCTGGTTCTGACTAAAGCTTCAACACCATAGGCTTTTCCTCGCGAAGTGGGTGTAACTTCCTCATCGCCAAACACACCAAAATCACCTCCCTTACTAGCCATCGAAACTGAATCTTTGACTGAGAAAGGATAATTATCGTAGTTCTTATAAAACCCCTCTAAAGTAATGCGACTATGATTGTTTGGACGATATTCAAAACCGGCTACAAAATGATCGGAATAGATGTGTTTTAAACCATTCTGCTTATTCAGCAAGTTGCCATCTTCATCGCGATAGCCCATGGTTGTGTAAGCTGGATTCTGATAATAACGTCCCACGTTAGCATTGAAATATACCTCGGGCAACACCATATATGATAATGCCAGGCGCGGACTAATTTGATCGAGCAAGTTATTCATATCTGAAGAGTAGCTATTCGCATCCATCCTTAAACTAGCAGAAAGATTCAACCGATTATTAAAAAATGGATGTGATACGGAACCAAATACCGACCATTTCAGAAAATTCAAATCTGAAGAATAGTTAATCTCATTGGCTTGATCATCAATAAAAACTCGACTATAAGTGCGATTACTATATTGCACATACTCCGTTCCGGCTCCAACATTAATAGTAAATTGATTAGGACGAGCAGTGTACTCCATTCTAAACTTATTTTCTATTTCATCCGAACTATAATCGTAATTCAAATTCTGTGGCACCTCAATGTTATCCTGATATTTATATGCTTCGTTATTTAAATGGTTACGACTTAAAAAGAACGAAAAATAACTACGCTCCAAATAATGCTTAAAAGTAGATCCAATAGTGTAGTTCCATTGATTATTTACCGGCAGATAACCTAAAGTATAATTATTCTCCTCCGTCGGTTCTGCATCGGTATTAAGTTTAAACTTATCAATGGCACCAACACCAATAAAACTTATTTCATTCTTATCATCAATGCGTGTCTTGGTCTTAAACTGAAAATCGGTAAAAGTGGGCAAAAAAGGCAACTCTAATGCAGAAAACAAAAATTGTAAATAGGAGCGGCGAACGGATGCGATTAAACCTGTTTTTTCACTAATAGGCGTCATAGCCGTAAACGAAACCTCTGAAGCACCAAGCGTGGCTTTAAAGTTTGAATTATCCATATCCACATCAACCTGCTTAAATTCAAATACCGAACTTAATGCGTTGCCCTTTGCCGCGGGAAAAGCACTTGAATAAAAATCTACTTCCCGTATAAAATCAACATTTAATATACCAACAGGTCCACCAGAAGCTCCCTGTGTAGCAAAGTGATTGATATTTGGAATCTCAATTCCGTCAATAAAAAATCGGTTTTCAGATGGCCCACCACCGCGAACAAATAAATCATTTCGAAAGGTACTTGCACTCCCCACACCTGGAAAAGATTGCAAAACCTTGGAAATATCACGGTTGGCACCAGCACTTTTTTCAATCTGATCAATGCCAATACGGCGCAAAGAAACAGGCGCTTCAGGCTTAACAGCAAATGGAGAAGCCGTTATTCTAATTTCATCAATCGCTTCTGTTGTACTTTCTAAACTAATCTCAACAAAATTACCACGTATCTGCGAAATGTTGTATTCTTCGGTTATTAAATCTGCATAACCGATACTCGATAGTTGCAAACGAATAAACCCCGATGGCAAATTATTTATCTCAAAACGCCCCAGGGTATCCGTCATTGTACCATTGGTTGTTTCAAAAACAGTAACCGCTGCAAAAGGTATTGGTTTATTGGTATAAACATCACGTACCAAGCCCTTAATTGTACCTTTCTGGGCTAGCACATTAAAAGCCAACACAATAAATCCTAATAATATATATATCTTTTTCATCTGTTTATATTTTTGTTCTTTAAGGTCAGATGTAACTCGCCTCCCGATAGTCATCGGGATTAGTCATTCTACTATGTGTGAGAACTTTTTCTCATGGGTCGTTTCATGTTTAATCTTATCTGCTTAATGCTAAACAACATTAGTAGAAAAAAGTTTTCTTCAACAAAACTTTAAAATTTACTACCTTTCCACAACAATGCAATGAAAATGAACCGAAAATCCCTCTTTCGACAATTTTTAGTTTGGCGCTTAAGGCACGTAAGCAATCGTCAGTTTATGATGATACTTAGCGTCTTAGTTGGCATATCAGCCGGACTAGCTGCAGTTGTCATTAAAAACTCGGTACATTTCATAAGCGATTTCGTTCGAAATATTCTCGAAAGCGACTATGGGTATATCTATTTAATTGCTCCTAGTGTTGGGATTTTTCTCACTGTGTTATTTATTAAGTTTGTTATCCGACGACCCGTTCGACATGGTATTCCAAATGTTTTGTATTCCATTTCGAAGAATGAAGGACAAATGAATCGACACAACATGGTTTCTTCAATAGTTACCAGTGCACTTACCGTTGGCTTTGGTGGAAGTGTTGGATTGGAGGGACCTACTGTTTCAACAGGAGCAGCCATAGGTAGTAACATTGGTCAAATGTTCCGCTTAAACTACCGTCAGCTCAAACTTCTGTTGGGATGTGCGTGTGCTGGAGCCATGGCAGCCATCTTTAAGGCTCCCATTGCCGCCATTGTTTTTGCCCTGGAAGTGATAATGCTTGATTTAACACTGGCTTCATTAGTACCTATTCTTCTGGCATCCATATCCGCCGTTGTCACCTCTTATATTTTTATGGGGCAAGAAGTGGTTTATCCCTTTAAGGTAGAATATACTTATCAGCTTATCGACTTATTATACTATGGTATACTGGGAATAATAGCTGGCTTTGTGGCTACCTATTTTACACGTGTTTATATTTTGCTTGAGCGCTGGTTCGAAAACATGGGTAAAATGCGAATACGAATGCTTGTTGGCGGTTTGCTACTTGGTACCTTGCTATTCTTTTTCCCTTCCTTATACGGTGAAGGTTATGAAGTGATTAACGGTGCCCTTTCGGGAGACATTACCTATATTTTTGCTGATACAATATTTGAAAGTTGGTCAAGTAGTTTTGTTGCATTTGTAGTACTACTTAGCCTGATAATATTACTTAAAGTTATTGCAGCATCGCTAACCTTTGGTAGTGGCGGTGTTGGTGGTATTTTTGCGCCTACTCTGTTTATGGGCGCCAATACCGGTTTATTGTTTGCAACCATTGTTAATAAACTAGGTTTTCACCAGTTACAAGTTCAAAACTTTGCACTTATTGGTATGGCTGGCTTGATCGCCGGCGTATTACAAGCACCTCTTACAGGTTTATTTTTAATTGCTGATTTATCAGGTGGTTATCAAATGT
Source organism: Carboxylicivirga fragile (assembly GCA_025499625.1). GTDB lineage: Bacteria > Bacteroidota > Bacteroidia > Bacteroidales > Marinilabiliaceae > Carboxylicivirga > Carboxylicivirga fragile. The sequence goes on from JAFMVD010000034.1 coordinate 17,049, forward strand.
TTCTACCTTTAATGATAACTGCAACGGCCTCTTTTGCTACGGCTAAAACATTTGAGAAACATTCGGTTTACACGCACCTTTTGGCTAAGCGTAATGAGTTGTTAACGCACGATAAGGATCAAGCCGTGCTTACTATGATGGAAGTTAAAAACCTCATCGAGACGGATTTTGCTAAAATTGCGCCCGAAGCCAACCTTGGGGATTTGGTAGAAGTGGTATCCGAAGCTCATCGCAACTTGTTTCCAGTGGTTGATGACAAAGGCATGATGCATGGAATGATCAAGATGGACGATATCCGTAAAATCATATTTAAGCCAGACTTATACGACTCTGTGCTTGTTAAGGATCTTATGTACATGCCTGAATATTTCATAAGTCCTGATGACTCCATGGAAGACCTGGTTGAAATGTTTCGTAAGTCGAGCCGCTTCAACATTGCAGTAATCGACAAAGGCCAATACCTAGGATTTATATCACGGGCCAATGCATTTACAGCCTACCGAAATCAACTAAGAATGTTCTCGGGCGATCATTAATTATCGACATCGTTCTGTTCTGCCTCAAGCTCCCGACGTTTCGCTTCAACAAGAAAATCATTTAGGATTTTATCTACTTCATCAAAGCCGTTGGTCTCCATTAACTGAGCCCTTAATTGAGCAGCAGCAACAAAACTATTGGTATATATTTTAAAGAAGCGTTTCAGAATCGCCCATGGCTTTTCACCTGACCATGTTCTTGCATATAAAGAAGAATGCAGTCGTAATGCTTCAATACGTTCTTCTAACGATGGTTCATGACCAGGATTATATAACCACGGATTATGAAAAATCCCACGTCCAACCATAACGCCATCTACACCGTAATCTCTAACCTTCTGCTCCGATTCGTTTAGGGACATAACATCGCCATTACCGAGTAGCTTGATACTCGGATTCATTTCATTCTTTAGCTCAACGGCTAAGGCAATTTCATCCCAATTGGCAACACCTTCCGACATCATTTTTTGAATACGGCCATGTACAATTAAAGCATCGGTTTCAGATTGCAGTAAGGTTGAAATCCATGGTTCAGTAACAATTGATTTGAAACCTACGCGCGTTTTTACACTCAAAGGCAAATCAGAAGCTTCATGAACAGCCGATATAATCTCACGTGCTAATTCTGGTGTATTAATTAATGCCGAACACGCACCTTTTTTAATGATATTCTTCATGGGGCAGCCCATGTTAATATCAATCCCGTCAAACTCGGTTTCTTCGGCAATGTACTTGGCCGTCTGATAAAATTTATCTGGATCGGTTCCCCATATTTGAGCAACCAATTTCACATTCATCTCTCGAGCTAAGGCTAACTCTTCAGGATTAATTTTAAAGCGATGAATAACTTTTTCTCGACCAATAGGATGACAAAACCCATCTGTAGATAGAAACTCACTAAATAATAAATGAATATGTCCTGGCTTACTCAAACGTAAAACCACCTCACGAAACACTGTATCAGTAACATCCTCCATTGGCGCTAATGCCCAAATAGAATCATTTGTATTCTTCCAGTAATTTGTTTTCCCTGTAACTACCCTTCCACTCATAATCTTTATATTCATCAACTATTACAAATAGCCTTAAGTCTAATACTATTGCACATCGTTCAACTAACGTGTATATGCACCATAAGTTTTATGCCAACTCAATGTTTTGCCTGAACACAATGAAATGCAATTATTCTGCAAATATATTAAATTGATCAAGATTTGAAGAAAGTCCTGCATATGCTTATGAGCTAAAATATTAATCCTTAAATAACACTTAACTTTTTTTAACAGTATTAGATTATGGTAAGATATTGCATCAACAAACCCTTTTTTATACTTTTGCTATTACTTTTGAACAGTTAGTCAGTTATAATCGTTAGAATTTTTAAACACACACCAGGTAAACAACTGACTATCTGAACAAAGTGCACAAACCCAAACTAGAACAATGTTATGAAACCAACCACCAACACACGCAAACTTCGAAAAATAGACGATGAGGAGTGGAAACAATTAACGTTCACCGACAAAAAATACGAAATAAGTAATTATGGACGTATTAAGAGTTACTGTTACGATAAAGAAAATGGACGCATTGTAAAACTTGGCAACATTAAAGGTTTTTTTAATGTAAGTCTTCGCGTGGAAGGAAAAAAGAAATCCTTTCTTGTTCATAAATTAACGGCACAATACTTTGTTGATAAAACTGCCGATGATCAGGATGTTGTAATACACCTTGATTGGAACAAACAAAACAACTTCTTCACAAACCTGCAATGGGTTACTAAAGCCGAAAGTTACAAGCGCATGCACAAGGTGCTTCAGGAAGCACGCAAGAAAGCAGGCAAAGTGGTTACAAGCTCGAAGTTAACAACTGATGATGTTGCTGTAATTAAAGGCATGTTGGTTAAAGGTGTTAAGCAAAACTTGATTTCTAAACTATTCTGCGTTAGCGAAATGCAAGTAAGTAGGATTGCACGCAAAGAAAACTGGCCTGAGATTGAGCCTAAATTATAGACTTCTATCCCTTTCGATTGATAAGTAAGAATTATGATTCAATTGTGAATTCGTGCCTGAGCCGTATGTTGAGCACTAGTTTATAATCAAATTAAATACCTATCATGGTATTTGGCATACCTTTTTGTATTACTTTTGCGGCCATTATGAAAAAGGTGAATCAACTTTTGGGGAGATTTTTGGTATGGAGGGTTCGCAACATCAGCCAAAAGCAGTTTATTTTAATTCTGAGTTTATTGGTTGGAGTTTTAAGTGGACTAGCGGCAGTTGTACTTAAAAACACCATTCACACAACACATGGTTTATTAACCAACAATTTCAACACCGAGAGTTTAAACTACCTTTATCTTGCCTACCCAATCATAGGTATATTAATCACCATTCTTATCGTAAAATACGTCATTAAGGATAATCTGGGTCATGGTGTGAGTAAAATTCTCTACGCAATCTCTAAGCGTGGTGGACACATCAAATCTCATAACAATTACTCATCCATATTAAGCAGTACATTCACAATTGGTTTTGGTGGATCGGTAGGAGCTGAGGCTCCAATTGTTCTAACAGGTGCATCCATCGGATCATCGCTAGGCCGATTGTTTCACATGAACACAAAAACCATCATTCTACTAATAGGGTGTGGTGCTGCAGGTGCTATTGGAGGTATTTTTAAAGCCCCTATTGCAGGGCTGGTATTTACACTGGAAGTATTAATGCTGGATTTAACAATGGCCTCGTTGGTACCTTTATTGATTGCAGCTGTTTCGGCCGCCACGGTGTCGTACTTTTTCTTGGGTAAAGAGGTTGAATTTGCCTTTGCCCTAGAAGCCCCTTTTCACCTAAGCAATATACCATACTATCTGGCACTTGGAATAATGGCAGGACTAATCTCCCTCTATTTTACACGAGGTGTAATGCAAGTTGAGAAACGCCTTGGTGGTATTAAAAACACCTACTCTAAATGGTTAGTTGGAGGTATCGGCCTAAGCTTTTTGATTTTTCTTTTTCCACCACTATATGGTGAGGGTTATCACACCATTACCGCTTTATTAAATGGCAATAGCCACGAAGTATTAAGCGGTAGTTTATTCTATAGTTTTCAGGACAATACGTGGGGACTACTGACTTTTCTCGGGCTTTTAATCGTCTTTAAAGTATTTGCCACAGCATTCACAACTGGTAGCGGTGGTATCGGTGGTATTTTTGCCCCAACACTATTTATGGGAGGTATCACGGGTTATTTCTTTTCTCGCTTAGCCAATAGTCTGGGTTTTGTTGATTTGCCAACCTCACATTTTACACTTGTTGGCATGGCAGGAATGATGGCAGGTGTGATGCATGCACCATTAACCGCTATTTTCCTTATCGCCGAAATAACAAATGGATATGGATTATTCATCCCATTGATGATTACCTCAACCATTGCCTACTTAACCATTATGTATTTTGAGCCACACTCCTTATATACAAAGCGATTGGCTGCCAAAGGCGAGTTAATCACGCACCACAAGGACAAAGCTGTATTAACCATGATGCGCCTGGATCGTGTACTAGAAACTGACTTTAAAACCATTCATCCGCAGATGACGCTTGGCGAATTGGTTAAAGTTATCTCTACCTCGAAACGTAATATCTTTCCGGTTATTAAGAAAAGTGGCGAATTGCGCGGTATTGTCTTGCTCGACGACATTCGCGAAATCATGTTTAACCACGAAATGTACGAGGAAACTCTGGTTGAAGAATTAATGAACATACCTCCTACCATGATTGAACGTGAAGAAAACATGGATGCTGTGATGCGTAAGTTTGAGGAAACAGGTGCCTGGAACCTTCCTGTTGTTGAAGGTGGTAAATACCTGGGCTTTGTATCTAAATCAAAAATTTTCTCTGTCTATCGTCGTGTTTTGATTCACTTCTCTGACGAATAAAACTCTAAGAAATTAGATAATAGACTTCTAGATGATAGAAGTCCATCATAATTTCTCTGAAACACGGACTTCGGACTACTTGCTACGGACTTTCAATCTAAATCCCCACTATTATACTACGGCCCCAAGCAACCAAAATTAGCACTAATAAGATAATAACATAGATCTTTGGCCACGGACGCTTCAATGCCTTCCACAAACTTGCTTCTCCATAGATCATATCACGCAACGACCAGAATAAAGCCAGAAGCAGAAAACCATTAAACACTATCCCAAATGGGTGATAGTACAAGGATGCCAACACATCGCCTCGTAGCAGTTTCCAGGTACTACGACCCATACCACAACCCGGACAAGGGATGCCACTTACCCCTTTAAACAAACATGTGCTTTGGTAATTATCTATGGTCTTAAAGAATAGTAAATACGCATAACCTGCTACAATTACTACCGCAATTATGACATTAATATATGACGATCGAAAGCGAATCAATTATAAGGAGGCGTGATAAAACTTTTCGAAATTACTTTCTTTGGTAGCACTCATAATAATAAACAGATCAACAATGTACCAAAAACCCAATCCTCCGCATGTAAGTAACTTAGCAAAACCTAATCCAACCTGTCCAATCATAAAACGATCAATACCCAAGGTTCCAAAAAAGAAAGACAGAAGAAATACCACTATCGGGCTTCTGTATTCCTGGGCGTGAACCAAAAACGCCTTTTGTTCATCCAGATTATCCAAACTTTGCTTGATCATTGGCAAACGTTCTGCTGGAAATTTATCGCTGTTTTGAGCCAGAAAAAAAGTAACTGCATTTGCGTCCATATATCTCATTATTTTAAGTGTATTCAAATCTACTAAAAATGTGAGTTTTATCAATCCTGCAGGATATCATTTTTGCAGTTCGATAAAAGTTATAAACTGCAACACTTTTTTATATCATATAGTTGCGTAAATTTGTGGACTATTGATGAAAAAGCTGTAAAAACTATTGAAAACAAATTACATACAGATGAAAAGAGATACAGTAATCTTTGACTTGATCAATCAGGAATACGATCGTCAAAAAAACGGCATCGAATTAATCGCTTCTGAAAACTTTGTGAGCGAACAAGTAATGGAAGCACAAGGCTCTTGTTTAACCAACAAATATGCCGAAGGATACCCAGGGAAACGCTATTATGGCGGATGTCAGGTGGTTGATAAAACTGAGCAATTGGCTATCGACAGAGCATGTGAATTATTTGGTGCAGAATACGCCAATGTACAGCCTCACTCAGGTGCTCAAGCTAATGCTGCTGTATTTTTCGCGGTACTTAAGCCAGGTGACACTTTCATGGGCTTAGACCTTGCACATGGTGGTCACTTAACACACGGTTCGCCGGTAAACTTCTCAGGTGTAACTTATAACCCAATTTGCTATCACGTAAAAGAAGATACTGGATTGGTTGATTACGACGAGATGGAAACATTGGCTCGTGAGCAAAAACCTAAAATGATTATTGCTGGTGCTTCTGCTTACTCTCGCGAGTGGGATTATGCACGTATGCGTCGTTTGGCTGATGAGATTGGTGCTTTGTTATTGTGCGACATGGCTCACCCAGCCGGAATGATTGCTAAAGGTCGTTTGAACAACCCTGTTGAGCACTGTCACATTGTAACTACCACTACTCACAAAACTTTACGTGGCCCTCGCGGCGGTATGATTTTGATGGGTAAAGATTACGAAAACCCATTTGGATACAAGACTCCAAAAGGTGAAACTAAGATGATGAGCGCAGTGCTTGACTTCGCTGTATTTCCAGGACAACAAGGTGGACCTTTGGAGCACGTAATTGCCGCTAAGGCTATTGCTTTTGGTGAGGCTCTTTCTGATGGTTTTGCAACGTACGTTGACCAGGTGCGCTCAAATGCACAGGCTATGGCTGGCGAGTTTGTAAAACTAGGGTATAAGATTATTTCAGGTGGAACTGATAACCACCTAATGTTGATCGACCTTCGTTCTAAATTCCCTGATATATCAGGTAAGAAAGTAGAAAATACTTTGGTTAAGGCTGACATCACTATTAACAAAAACATGGTGCCTTTCGATACACGTTCACCATTCTCAACATCGGGTATCCGCATTGGTACTTCTGCCATCACTTCGCGTGGTTTGAAAGAAGACGAAATGCGTGTGATCGTTAACTTCATCGACGAGGTTATTTCTAACATCGATAACGAGGAAGTTATTGCTGGTGTTTGCAAAAAGGTAAACGCATTGATGGCTGATAAGCCGATGTTTGCATGGTAGGTTAATAGCCACTAGCCCCCGATAGCTATCGGGGTAGCGATTTACATAATATACAAATAATTTAAGGAACGGTTCTTTACTGCTGTATTGCAATAGAGAACCGTTCCTTTTTTATATACGTTAAGCGCTTACGGCCATACATACAACACCAACCATCCTACACATGCGTCTATCAGACTTACATATAATGCTACCTGATTTACAAAGCCTTTTGGTATTAATACATATAATGCTGGCACTTTTTCATACTTCTCTGTAACGATTACATACCATACTGCTTGCCTTACATAGTCAGCTAACAATAAAACATACAACGCTGACATCTTAACATATCCTTCTACCTTACTTACACACGTTGCTTCCTAAACCACATAGCCTATCACAATTAAAGCATACTGCTCTATCAACTTTACATACAACTTTCCCATTAATACCATACAATACTTAAGCTATTGCTATCGTACCTATACTATTTACTATCACACTGGCATTTATCAAACAAAACAACCTATTCACATAAGAATACGAGTCACTCATCATAGAAATTGAATTTTCATCCCTAAAAAGGTGTTACGATTCTGCTTTTCTGCAATTAATGAGTGAGCACTCAATTTTGAGTCACTCATAACCTTAAATTTATCCAAACCATGAATGCACAGCAACGCAACAAAGTGGCCATGTTTAAGGCCGTAAAAAATGTATTTGACACCTACCCTACTGAATTGAACCTTATTAAAGCTCTGGAAGGCTTTATTGTTGACTTCGATGCTTTATTAGTAAAAATTGAGGCAGCGCATCAGGTGCAGCAGGGCAATACAACCGGTAACCGCCAACTGAAGTTAAAAGAAGAGGCCGAAATGATACAGGCCACTGTTCAAGTAGCGGGTACCATGTTTGTGTATGCACAAGTTAATGAACTACCCGATTTACAAGCCAAGTGTGCTGTTTCGGCATCGCAACTGGAACGTATGTCGGATGAAAAAGTGAGAGCAACTTGCTTAAATATATACGAAGAAGCCCACAAACTAGGTGATGCATTAACTGACTATGGGAAAACAGCGGAAGATGTGGCTCAATTGAAAAAGGAGATTGACGACTTCGCAGCCATCATTTCCTCGCCTCGATCCGCCATAGTAACGCGTTCGCAAGCCACCAAAGAACTGGCGATACTAACCAAAGATTGTAACGATCTGCTACGTAATAAAATTGATAAACTCGTAGAATTATTAAAAGACTCACAAGCTAAAGTATATAATACTTATCGGGCAGCTCGTGTAATTGTTGATTTACGAGGTGGACATCAACATATTGATGAAGAGTAAACTTAACTAAGGATGCGATCTTAATTAACAAGGTGTAAATAAAGATCGCATCCTTTTTCATTACAAGCATTAACCTACCCCAATCCCGATAATTATCGGGATCGGGGCTTAGACCTATTTTACTATGAAACTTAACCAAAAGATAACGCCTTACCAGCAATTAATTACCTTAATTGAGAACGAAACGACAGGATCGGCAAAGGAACTTTCCAATTTTATTGGTATTTCTCGAGCTACCTTATTTACTATGCTCGACGAAATTAGAGGCATGGGTGTTGGCATCAAATACGATGAAGAAATAAACAGTTACATCTATACAAACGGGAAACGCATAAAGGTGAATAAACCCATAGAAGTAATTGAAACATAGAAACATTGTAAAATACTCACAAAACTTAAGGCCCAACTTATGAGCAAATTAATGCCCCTATTCCTAATCTCCTTTATAGGCAATTACTTTAGTTGCAATAGCCAAAACCTCACTGTGCTCGATACAAGCATATACTTTTGTCAGTACAACTATGTGGTTCAGGTTGATTCAACTGATGTAGCAATTAAACAAGCAACAGTAATGAACCTCTATATTGGGAATGGCATTTCGAAATACGAGCACAGTAGTAACTTTAGAAAGGACTCATTATTAAAAGTCCACAGCAAGGAAGACCCTACTACTGCCGCATTAAAGATTTTACCATCGCTCATGAATAACAGGAGCAATTTTTTTACAAAATATCAAGTGATTAAAACAAAAACAAACAAAGTAGTGCTGAAGGAACAAATCGAAAAAACATTTTATCAAGTAGAGATGGACACTGCCCTTTCGTGGCAACTAATCGATAGAGATACCACTATACTTGGTTTAAATTGCAAAATGGCCAGAACCGACTATAAAGGAAGAAACTACAAGGCTTATTATACCACTGATATTCCAATAGGAGACGGCCCGTATATCTTCAAAGGTTTGCCGGGTCTTATCATTTCAATTACTGACGCTCACAAAGAACATACCTTTGAACTCATTACATTTCTTCCTAATAGTTATAAAAGACCAATCTACGATTATAACATAGTTTATAAAAGTATAACAAGCCAACAATACATTAAAGCAAAAGAAGTTTCGTTAAATAGTCAGATTGAAAAATATACATCCTCATCAATGACACAAGATCCTAACATAGCCCTGAGAATGCGCTTCCATATGATGAAACACAATAACTTTATCGAACGCTTTCAGTAAGTTGAACTATTCTTCATAGTGTACCAAGGAGCGGCTCTCTTTTGCTTATTGCTTATAAAGAGCCGCTCCCTTATTACTAACATTAAAATAATTATAAAAAAAGGGGGGGGGCAGTCTATTTTTTTAGACTGGTTGACACTTATATTTGTTCCTGCTTAATAAAAATGGCCATTTTAAAAAGCAAACCCTGCCTACCAAGCACAATGTTCGACGCAGTGCAGCTTGGCCGCGGTAATAACCGCTAAGCAGGGCCGCAGGATTAAACCTGCACAAATTTAATTTATACCAATTGTATTTCAAAAGAAATGCAAAGGCATTCTGCTAAATACAATGGTAAATGCCGATACACAATCACAGATTGATATTCCCCGACATTATCGGGGTCGTCTTGATTGGTAATCGGTATATTTATTAATCATTTAAATTTTGTGTGATGAAAAAAGTCAAAAGTTTATTTTTATTAATGTTATTTGTTACTGCCGTATCGCAAACAACTATTGCTGAATGCTATACTGTAAGAATGTGCGATGGTGAAGACGGAGGACGTCGATATGGATTGATATGTGGTGACACCTATGATGAAATAAGGGAATCCGTTGATGAGATGTGGGAAATACTTGAATGCTAAAACAATAAATATGAAAGAGCTACCAACAATTGGTGGCTCTTTAAATTAACTCAGTTATTATGATTACATCATTAAAAATTATTAACTTATTCTTTGTTCTAACCATAATTAGCTTTTCGGGTTATTCACAAGAAATAACACCAATTGACACGATAAAGTACGACATTGAATATAGGTATACTTTCCTTCAAGATTCCAATAATACCCTGTCTATAAAAGAACAAATAATGGCATTAGAGATAGGAGGGCGTGTATCAAAATATAAAAGCAAAAATGGCCTAACAGACGATTCCATTCTATTTGTTAATAGAAATAAAAGCTTCGGAGAAATAATGCAAATAATAAAACCACAGTTAAGTAAATCCCACACAAGTCATTTTTGCAATTATACTATATATAAAAAGTATCCTAAAAAGCAGCAACTATTATTTACAGGGCCAATCTCACCAAAGCAATGGATGTCATTCATTGAGGAGTTAGATTTCAAATGGGCATTAAGCTCATTACCTGAAACCTTAGTATTAGGATATAAATGTAAAACTGCTTACCTCGTTTATGGAGGTAGAAAATTCATAGCTCACTATACACTAGACATACCTATAAGCGAAGGGCCATATAAGTTTTGCGGTTTACCGGGTTTAATCCTTAAAATACATGATGAAGATGAGCTACATTGCTTCGAAGCAATAGGAATAAAAAAGCTGAATGAAGTAAAACCTATATTATTAACGAAAAAGGATTATATAGCAGGCTCACAAAAAGATTATATACTTGGAAAAAAAGCAAGAACTGAAGAACTATTAAGAACCTTTATATACCAACAAGGCAGTTCATATAGTGAAGAAACTAAAGCAAAGGCAGTTCACAATCTAAAATCAAGAAACAACTACATTGAACGCTTTTAATTACTAATTAAAACCAATGGTTAGAACACTTACTATCATCCTCTTTTCAATTTTATTGTACAAGCTCTCGTGGGCGCAAGATTGGAAAGTGCTAGATCAATCAGAATACATAGCAGAGTATGCTTACATAGTTCAAGAAGATTCGGCAAACGCTGATAAAACACGCCACTATTCAATGGCTTTATACATTGGTGAAAAATACAGTAAGTTTGAACATATCGGACACTATTATCGTGATTCGTTAAAGCAAGCATCTCGCCAATCAGGCAATAATGAGGCATCTAGCTATGATGTATTTTCTAAAACAAGCAATAAACCATCTAGCGGACTTTTAAACAGATATCGCATTATTAAACAAACAGATAATGATTCGATTTTATTAACAGAAGGGACAATTAACTTTACCGATCGTATTAAAGTAGAAGAAATAATTAAATTCGATTGGCATCTGGTTAAAAGTAAAATACAAACCATTAATGGTTTTGTTTGTCACAAAGCAACTACCCAGTTCAGAGGGCGTAATTATACAGCATGGTACACGCTGGAAATACCAATTAGTGATGGCCCATACAAGTTTAAGGGACTTCCTGGCCTAATTGTTAAAATAGAGGACAAGCAAAAACAACACATGTTTGAACTGGTCAAAATAGAAAGGTCAAATAGTTTTAAAAAGATTTATACCAAATCGGAGAATTATCAAGTGGTGAGCATGCAGAATTACCATCGTTATAAAAAAGCTGAAAACTTAAAATTCATTGAACTTTTTAATAATCCTGAGAAATTTAAAACGACCGGAAATATTGGTGAGATTACAGCTAAAATGAGTCGAATCAATAACTTTATTGAACGCTTTTAATTTTAAACCCTTGTAAAAAGTCAATGCGCCTAAGTTTACTCCTTTCTATATTAACATTCGCAATAAATTGCACCTGTGCTCAAGTTACCATCAAAGGGCAATTTATAAGCAATTCAGATCAGCTCATTAAGGGTATTAGTATTCTTGTACATGAGGCATCTAATGCTAATGCCATTATCACCTATGGTTTTTCGGATGAACAAGGCAAGTTTGAGTTAAAAGTCAACAGTAAATTGGATACCCTTGCCATCAGTACACGCTCGCTCAACTACCGCGATACAACATTAATTATTTCTAATCGCAACCAGGAACTTAGTATCACATTGATCAACGAGGTGCAGCAAATTAAAGAGGTGAGTGTGCGTGGCACGCCTATTATTAGCAAAGACGATACTACTAAATACATTGTTAGTGCCTTTGAAAAAAAGAGCGATGAATCGATTGGTGATGTGATTGATCGCATGCCTGGCTTTACGGTCGATAGTAAGGGTAAGATATCGTATATGGGTCGCCCCATCGATAAGTATTACATAGAAGGCATGGATTTATTGGAGGGGCGTTACAGCATCGCCAATAAAAACCTTTCGAACAAGGCAGTGGGTTCGGTAGAGGTATTACACAACCACCAGCCCATTAAAATGCTGCGCAAAAAACAATTTCACGATGGTACATCGGTGAACATTAAGCTGAAAAAGAAATACACCACAACATTTAGAGGTGAAGCGGCACTTGGTCTACCCTGGCCAAGATATAGCCTTAATGTAACACCCATGCTTTTCTCGCCCAAGCACCAGATGATTGCCTCGCTTCAAGCCAATAACACAGGCCGCGACTTATCGACACAGCACCACCCCTTTACCTTATCGTATAGCGAAATTGACAACTATACTAACACCAAACCTAACCTATTAAACATATCGTCGGTGGCTCCACCAGGCATTAGCAACAATGAGCGTTTTTTGTATAATCAGGCAGCACTTATCAGCTTTAACTACCTCTCGAAACTAAGCGACGATGAAGAACTTAAAACAAACGTGTCGTACTTCAACGACCGTATCGAAGAAAAAGCGCTGGTTGAAAGTGAATACTATCTGGAAACTGACACCACCCGCCTAAGTGAATACACCTTCAATCGCTTCAAAAAAAGCAGTATTATAACCGATTTGATATATACGAATAACGCCAGTCAAAAATACGTAAATAATAAATTCAGGCTCGAGAATTATTGGGACAAGGCCGAATCGTCGATCAACGACACTCAACAGAAGCAGCAAGGAGAACTGCCACATTTTTCAATAGCCAACGAATTGGATTGGCACCGCATGGTAAATAAGCATTTCATTAGTTTTAAAGCCTTTGTTGATTACAACCACAGTCCGCAAAGCATGAACTACCAACCTGGGGTATTTAATGACTACATCAATAATGGAGAAAACTATACTAAAGCAAGCCAACACTACTTAAAAGAAGATTTATTAGCCAAGGCTTCGGCTGCTTTCACGCTTAGCCATAAACGCTGGGCTTTTGCTACCAAACTTTATGCAAACATGGATATTAACAAACTGCAAACAACCATCGATAAAAATAATACATTGGTGGAGGCTGATAGTTTACGTAATCAAATGGATTGGCTACAGAGCGAGTTTGGAGTAGATGAAAGAATAACATACGAGACTCAAAATTTGAGGCTACGCTTTAACCTGCCCCTATCCTATGTGCATTACAACATCAACGATGATTATCATCTGGCAGGTCAAAATATCAAGCAAACATTATTTGCGCCCCGCGCCTATTTAAATTATCAATTTCTACATTACTTTAAATTCATCACATCGGGGTCTATCAGCAAGAGTCTTGGTGAAGTAGATAAACTAACACAGGGCTTTGTCATAAAAAACTACCGTAGTTTGGGAAGAGGAACCAACTTGCTTCCACAAAAATACCGTATATCTTATTTAGCAAAAGGAGAGTTTAAAAATCCTCTGTCGGGTTGGTTTGCATCCCTCGATTACAGATATAGCTTAAATCATAGCGATGTTATTCTTCGGCAAATCAGTTTGGGTAATGGCATTTTTCAGAGCGAAGCACTACCGTACGATAACGAAACCATTGACAATACTATTAACGCGGAGTTAACCTACTACATTGCCAAGTGGCGTTCAACCATTGGCATTAATACCTTTAATAACTACCGTGAAACACAATACGTTTTAAACAGCGAATTAAGCGACCGAAATAGCAAAACCAATCAGATAGCCTTAGATATCAATTGGGGATTTTGGAAAGCATTACAAGTAAAATACAAGTTTAAATACAGCCAAAGCAAGCAGGTAACTACTCAAGCCAGTAGCCAATATTACAATCGCGATCACAGTTTAGATTTCTTCTTCTACCTGAGCAAAACACAATGGGTTAACCTCAGGGGCGAATATACCTCAAGCCTAAGTAATGGTCAATCGCAAAGCACATATTTTGGTGACCTCACCTATGCGTACAAGCCTAAAAAAGGGAAACTTAGTTACAAGATACAATGCCGAAACATCTTTAACGCTGATAAACTGATTAACTATTGGAATAGTGATATTTCATTCGTGCGAAACACTTACTATTTACGCCCACGAGAAATTCTGCTTAATGTCAGCTACCGCTTTTAAGCTGATAAGCCAATGTTTGCATGGTAATAATAGATCGTTTCGCTTATAGCCCCCGATAAATATCGGGGTAGCGATTTACATGATGTAAAATAAATAATTTAAGGAACGGTTCTTTACTGCTGTATTGCAATAGAGAACCGTTCCTTTTTGTATAAGCTTTTCTCAACAATACACTACCTTTGAGGTATGGACATTACATTATTCGACGCATTACTATTGATTGTTGCCGGCCTCTTCGCCGGATTTATAAATACCTTGGCTGGTAGTGGCTCACTTATTACCCTGCCACTCTTAATGTTTTTAGGATTGTCGCCGCATCAGGCAAATGCCACCAATCGGGTAGCTATCTTTTTTCAAACCCTTGTGGCGGTGCGTAATTTTGAGAAACAGAAAACACTGGATATAAAGCAAAATCTATCTTTGGTTATTCCTGCTTTAATTGGCTCGGCTGTTGGTGCAACATTGGCCATTAACATAAACGAAGAATTGCTTAATGCCTTTATTGGTGGCTTATTATTTGTGATGTTTTTTGTGATATTATTTAAGCCCGAACGATGGGTGAAAGAACAAGCTGGCAGTGTTGATGCCAAACCGACTTTCTGGCGAATCATCATTTTCTTTGGAATCGGTTTGTATGGAGGATTTATTCAAGCCGGAGTTGGTTTTTTCCTATTGGCTGGATTGGTCTTGGGAGTTGGTTACGATCTGATAAGAGCCAATGCTGTTAAAGTTCTCATTGTATTTTGCTATACGGCACTTGCATTGGGCATCTTCATGTGGTCGGGACAGGTTAATTATTTGTTTGGGATCGTACTGGCCATTGGTAATGCAAGTGGTGCCTACATTGCTTCGCGTTACTCAAAACAGATAGGTACCAAGTATATTCGTTACATTTTATTGGTTGCTGTTATGTTGGCGGCATTGAAAGTACTGGGTGTGTTTGAATTGTTATTTTAGACCTCGACCTCGCTATTAGATTAGCAATTCTAATAGCTTGCCGAGATGATATTATTATAGTTTAGATGGATTTAAACCAGAATGATAAGCGACCAAGATGAGATTCTAATCCAATACAAAATGATAAGTAATGGTTCCTTCCTGATAGGCAGCAGCCATTTTATCAGCATTAAACTTAGCCTTTTTGGCAGCTTCAATGGCTTTTTGTTTCAAGTAGTTGTTTTGGGTAGTTGAGCCCTTAAGTTGAAATTCGGCACTGGTTACATTGCCATTTCTATCAACACGGATCTTAACATTAATAATTCCTTCTTCTTGTATGTTATAACTTGGTTTTGGCAAGCCTCCAACCAAACTACGCCCAGTTAAATCAAAACCACTTCCCGAATTACCAAGACCTGATCCCTTACGATTCTTCGAATTAGGATCACCAGACGTGTAGCCTTGATTACCCGATCCAGTATCTTCACCTTCGGAATCGCTATCGCCTGTGCTTTTACCAAAGGCACCTTTGGTTTTGTTACGTATATCAGCAGCTTGTTTATCCAAGCGCTCCTGTTCTATTCGTTTTTCCTCTTCAATGCGCTTTCGTTCAGCCTCAGCTTTACGGTCGGCTTCTAATTTCTCTTTCCTTATTCGGTCAGCCTCTTCCTGTTCCTTGCGTAACTTATCTAATCGCTCCCACTCTTCTCTTTCCTTCTTTTTCTCCGCCTCGGTTTGAACCACAGGTGCATCATCATAATCCTGCGCCTTTATAGTTTCCTCTTCAGGTTCAGGAATTACTGGTTCAGGCTCCTTAGCAGGTGGTGGTGGCGTAACTTCCTCAACTTTTTCGGGCTCTGCTTGCTTAGGTTCTACTTCTCCCCCAGCTAGTATGGTATCACCGAAATTAACCAATATCCCCTCCTCTTCTTGTGGTAAAGTTTTTAAACCAAAGAAGATTAACAACAATAACAACAGTAAATGAAAAACTGTTGTGCCAATTACACCGTATTTTTTATTCTTATCATTCATATTTATTTGGCTTGTGTGGCCAGTATCAACTTGAATTTATTACGAATGGCAATATCTCTAATTTTCCCAACTATTGAGAACGGAACCGACTGATCAACGTGCAAAGCAATGTACATTTCAGGACTATCTTCCAATATTTCCTTCAGACGTCTTTCTACCTTCCAAAATGGTAATTCCTCTCCTTCTACAAAGTATTTTCGATCCGCTGTAACCGATATCGTCGTATTTGGCTTGGCAGAAACCTGATGATCACTCTCGGGTAATTTTAGGTTTTTAACCGCTGGAGGAGTTACCAAGGTAGATGTAATCATAAAGAATATGAGCAATAGAAACACAATGTCGGTCATTGACGACATGCTAAAACCAGATTCAACTTTGCTTCTTCTCTTTAACCCCATTATCTAATGTCTAAAATAACTTTAACACCATTCGACTCCGCAATATCAAGCACTCGAGCCACATCACCAGTTGAAGCATTTTTATCTGTTCGTAGCTTCACAACCGTTTTATCGCTATTAGCAAAAGTACTTAACAAACGTGCTTCAACATTTTCAGCACCCATCCATTTTCCAGCCACAACATATCGACTAGATGCAGTTACCCTCACATCAATAAACTTAGTTACCTCAACTTTTTTTGTTGCCTTTTTAGGTATCAACAATTTAATGGCATTGGGATGCACCATTGTTGATGTTATCATAAAGAATATCAACAATAGAAACACAATGTCAGTCATTGACGACATGCTAAAACTTACGCTTATTTTTGTTCTTCTCTTTAGCGCCATCCCTTAGTGAGCAGGTTCATTTAATAAATCCATAAATTCCATGGTGCTTGCTTCCATTTTGAAAACCACTTTTTCAACCTTAGCTACCAATATATTATAAGCAAAATAGGCAATAATACCCACTACCAAACCTGTTACAGTTGTTACCATTGCCGTATATATTCCCGACGACAGAACGCCTACATCAATGTTATTACCTGCATTGGCCATATCGTAGAAGGCTCTGATCATACCAATAACGGTTCCCAAAAATCCAATCATTGGAGCTCCACCAGCCACAGTTGCCAATGTTGGCAAGCTTTTTTCTAAGCGACTAATTTCGAGGTTACCTACATTTTCGATGGCTGTATTTACATCGTTCAATGGCCTGCCAATACGTGAAACCCCTTTTTCAATCATTCGTGAAATCGGAAAATCGTGCGATTGACAAAGGGCAATGGCAGAATCAATTTTACCATCGTGTATGTAATCCTTAATCTTATTCATAAAACCATCATCTTCCTTAGAAGCCTTTTTGATGGCAACAAAACGTTCAAAAAAGATATACACCGAAATGATGGACAATAAGGCTAGCGGAATCATAATCCAACCACCATTCATCGCCATTTCAATATAATTCATGCCTTGTTCAGCACCTTCTTCTAATTCAACATCATTTAAGTTCTCAGCTGTTGCCTGAATAAATAATAATAGGTTCATATTGTTCTTTTTATTTCTAACACGGCTAATTTAGCAAAAATGTATTTTGTATTCGCATTTGAAACTATAACGTTTCCTTTTCTTCTTTAGTCTCCACTTCCTCTTCCTTTTTACCTTCCCCTCTAATTTTCATCCAATACCTGTGCATTAGCTCCCTTAATGTATCAAATTCTTCGTTAAAAGAAATACCAACACCCTGAGTGGTTGGAGAACTGGTGTAAACGATATCGTCATTAGAATGCGTATAAGCTTTGGCACGTAAGCTACCCGATGCATTTAGTTTTACATCTACATCAAAATCACCAATAAGTGCGCTTGTTCGTGTTTCATCTTGTCCATATCCAACATTACCATTTATGGAAACACGATTATTAAATACTTGGGTAGAGAGAGCTACCTCCACCTCATCACTCGTCACCTCATCACCTGGGCGATAACTCACACCGATGTCAAAATCATTACTAATTTGTGATAACCAATTACTAAGCTGATTCGACAACATCTCAGATGTGGTTACAAGAGCTGCATTATTACCTGTTGAACGATTTCCATTACCTACGTTTGCCGACTGGTTTTCGTCGGAATAAAAACGATTAAGTACCAGTAAAGAAAGCACCTGTCTATTCAATTCCTCTTCGGAATTAATAAAGGCATCAATAAAATCCTGATTATTTTTCTGCGCCGATGGTGTTACAATCTCAAATTGAATGGCTGGTTTCGTTAATCGATCAGTCAGTAACATATTACAATGCACTGGAATTCGCCTTCTATACTCATCCAACGAAGGATCATCCTGCATACTAGAAGCAACCAAATCGTAAAGCGATGTTTTTAATTTGTAGGTCGCATTTAAGTCTATATTTGCATCATATGGATTACCGTTCCATTGAATATTACTGCCTTGATTAATTAAAAAACGCTTGTTCAAAACATTTTGAAGGGTAAATAAATAATCGCCTTCGGTAAAACTAAAATCACCATAGAAATTAATTCCACCTTCCTTGTCCATCTTTATTTGAAGATTACCGTTGCCACTTCCTTTCAAGATATCCCCACTTTTAGAATCAAAAATAACTTGGGTTTTAGCTTCTGGTGTAATATCTAAATCCATTGTCACCGTCATTCCCGACAAGTCTGCTTCGTACCCCTGAACTTCTTCCTTATCCACTATATCATAGAGTGTTTCATCCTTAACAAATCGAATAAAATTCGATTCTTCAACACTTTCCTCACCCCTCAGTGGAATATAAAAATTGGTATTTTCCTCAGTGGTTCCACTAATATCAATAATGATATCGCTTGTTGTACCTGTTATCGACATGTTACCATTGGAAAAAACCGTTCCGTAGTAAAGCTGATTATCAACACTCTTCGTATCTAAAACCAACATATTGTTGGTCAGTAGAACTAAATCATAGGACATATCGTGAAAGCCAGTATGGGTAATGTCACCATTAAACGTTCCCGAATTACCAAAACGATCGGATAAATTAAGCCCTTGAAATAACATTCTATTAGGTTCAAAAATAACAGAATCACTAATGGAATAGGTTGTCTTCAATAAATCAACGTCGAAAAAAGCTTTGTTAATATTAAGTCTACCAAGCAACTCTGGTTCTGATATAGGCCCAACAACGGCAATATCACCTGAAGCTGTTCCTGACAGATTTTGCATGATTCGTTTTAGATAGAGATTAAGAAAACCTATTTCTAAACTATCTATTTGAAAAGCCATATCCATGCTCAATTTGTCCATATCAAAATACCCACCACCAGACAAGGGCACAGTATTGTTCTTCATCACTTTTGAATCAAGTAGTAGGTGTTTATTGTCTGGCTCATAATTCGTTTCCAAATAAAAGTCGCCTATCATATCTTTATTAAACTCAAAGTCTTTTATAGCTAGATCACTGGTTACAATAGGTACACGAAAAACATCTTTAATACTGATATTTCCATTTAAGAGACCAGAAATATCCATACTACTCAAATTTTCTTTGCTTAATATATGCCCAAGGTTTATATTCTGAATGTGAATATTCAAACCATCGGAAATAGTTTTATGTAGAAAACCATTGATGCCAATCTCTTGATTTTGATGATGAACTCTAAAATTCTTAAATGATAGACCCAAAGGATGATAATTAACTCTGCAAGGCTGTACCTCCCACAAACTATCACGTATCATTACATACGAAGGCTCAATGTCAATAAGCGCATATAAGCCTCTATCGCTCGAACGCAGATGTGTTTTTGTGAGAATTGAACCACTATTGGTATACTCGTTCCAATTATTCCAAAACACATTAAATACAACTGTGTCCCTGTACAGATGTTGATGCAAGCTCAAATTCTGAAATATTGTTTCTTCATCAATATCAATATTTTTAAAGCGTGTGATTAGTGATAAACTCTCATCTCCCTTTGAGCTAATGTTTAATTCTGGTCGGATTGCACTAACGTTTTTATACTTTAAATAACCAAGTTCACCACTCACATCAACGTAACCAGTCTCACTATTATACCTTCCCAAAACCAAACCTTCATCGGATATCACTATGTTTGGTTGAATTAAGTTCATGATAGACGACACCTTCTTTAGACGACACGAAAATGTGAACTCATTGGCATGGTATTCAAACTCTTTTACCTCCAACTCTTTTTTTAATGCAGGTAAATAATCAACTATTTTACGGTTAATAAGCGACCCCAGGTATTTAAAATTATATTTTCCAATTAAATCGCCTTCAGCCAAATCAGACTGTAATATCAAGTGTTTGTCATCTCCCTCTCGAACAGAAATAATTAACAATGAATCCATTTTAACATCGTGGATTGGCGATTCAAAAAGAGCATCTTTCACCTTTACAAATCCAACAATATCATTTAAATCACGCCCACTAAAATTAGTTTCCAGATTTAATGAAAAGTTATTATCCACAACGCTCGGAACAATATTCAACTTATCTAATTTAGCACCCCTAATTGTTGCATTAAAATCAAAATTTGGGACATCTCCTGAGAAATCTATCTTTCCATTAAAAGCCAAGGCACCATTGGGATCTTTAACAGCAAAATGTCCATCGAACTTATTATTAGCAAACAATCCGTTCAAATTAATATTGGTATAATCATAATCATTGATTCTCAAAGAATCAATATTACCTTGTAAATGTGCATAAAAGGAACTAGCTGACTTACGTTGCCCCTTGATAGTAACTGACATTGTTACATTCTCCATTAAACTGTCAGCTTTAGCTAATTTACCAATATTAAAACCTTGTGTAGATAAGTTCCCTGCAAACAGTAACCCCTTTTCTTCATCAATTTTAACACCAATATCCGTATCTATACTTCCAAGTGCAGAATTAAATTGCCCATAGGCCACCATGTCACTTAAGAAACCAGTTAAATTACCCTTATATCTTATCTCTTCTAAACTTTGTAGCGCACTAGGCAACTTCACAGCAGTTCCTCTGGAAAATGAAAGCAAGCGTTCTAAATCATTTGGCGAAGATTTTAAATGACTAATATTTAAGTATAAGAATGATTCATCTATATTCGGCAGACCACTAATATCAAAACTCGTCGCGATTGAAGATTGCGAACCAAATTCGAGCCTTACCTTGCGCCCTTTAATATTGTCAATTCTTCCATAAAAGTTACCTGATAAACCAACAGGCACTCGTAAATAATTCTGATTTGGATTAAAGAACGAAAAATCTAAAGGTGAAATATAAGATGGCTTGACTCCCAAGTGAAAGGTTCCAAGCTGTTCTATGCCCTCAAACTTTTTATTTATCTGACAAAAAACAGAATCAATATACAATGAAGAATACGATGTATTTAGTTTTATCTCGGTTGCTGAAACAAATGTATCGTTAAATTTAGCCGTGCAGGAGCCATCCATCATCCTAAAGCCTCGTTTTTCAGAGAAACTTATGGCTTTCAAGGCAAAAGACACGATACTATCTTGTTTTATATTACTTATAGCCACATTTAAATTATGAATATCGGCGTCTATATTACTGCCTCTATCCCCATACCTAAGGGCACCATTTTTTATGTGGATATTACTAAGTCCCACTGACCAACGATCATGAATTACAGAATCCTTCTTCCCCAAATGCGCCAATAAAAATGAATAGTTATATAAACTATCAACTTTCTCAACTTGAATCAATGGTTTGTTAAGTTGAATATTTCGAAAAAAGATTTGCTTTTTACTCAATCGAAATGAATCAATAGCCGAACTCATTTTCTGCACAAAAACTAAAGTATCTTTCTGTTCATCCAATAGTAAAACATCATCCAGAACCAGATGCTTAAATGGCTTAAAATAAACACGTCCTACAGAAATATCCGTATTAAACTCTTCTGATAATTGTGCGGTAAAATAATCAAGTGCCTTGGTTTGAACGGCAGGAATTAAAATGATGGTATACAACAGTATGGGCACTGCCAAAAGCACTGCCGAAACATACAATCCTATTTTGATATTTTTTTTTATACTTTTATCCCGTTTTATAACCCACCAAAATTAGCAAAAACGTGGGATATTATGCGGATTTAAAGGTAATTCATTAAAATCAAATTATGAGTGTTGTTATTTTGGGTATTGAGTCGTCGTGTGACGATACTTCAGCATCGGTTTTTCGTGATGAAGTTGTGCTATCAAATTGCGTCGCCAACCAGGACGTTCATCAAGCTTACGGGGGAGTAGTACCCGAATTAGCTTCGCGTGCCCACCAACAAAATATTATCCCTGTTGTCGAAAAAGCAATTCGTGATGCAAAAGTCTCAAAGGATGAAATTGATGCTGTGGCTTTTACACGTGGCCCAGGATTAATGGGGTCATTATTGGTAGGAACTTCATTTGCGAAAGGTTTTGCACTTGCCAATAACCTACCTTTAATTGAGGTTAACCATTTACATGCTCATGTATTAGCACATTTTATTAAGGAGGACAAAGACGATAATAACCAACCAAAATTCCCGTTTTTGTGTCTTTTGGTATCAGGCGGAAACAGTCAAATTGTGCATGTCAAGAGTCACCTTGATATGGAAATAATTGGTCAAACCATTGATGACGCCGCTGGAGAGGCTTTTGATAAGTGTGCAAAAGTAATGGGATTGCCATATCCTGGAGGACCGTTAATTGACAAATTAGCTAAAGAAGGTAATCCCGATGCATTTCAATTTAGTAAACCACGAATAGCGGATTTCAATTACAGCTTTAGTGGATTAAAAACTTCTTTTCTTTACTTCTTGCGTGATCAACTTAAAGTTAATGCAAATTTCATTGAAGAAAACAAAGCTGACATCTGTGCTTCCTTGCAAAAAACCATAATTGATATTCTTATGGATAAATTAATTAAAGCATCGAAAGCCACAAACATAAAGCAAATCACGCTTGCTGGAGGCGTTTCCGCCAATTCAGGCTTACGAAATCGTGTTGAAGAATTAGCTAAATCAAACAATTGGGTAACCTATGTGCCAAAATTTTCGTACACAACCGACAATGCTGCAATGATTGCCATAAACGGTTACTACAAATACTTGAAGAAAGAGTTTGTAAAACAGGACATAGCACCTTTTGCAAGACTTGAGTTTTAAATATTTTAAATGTCAAGTATTTGGTAGAATAAAAAAGCCGATTAGTCAAAATAAAACGCATTTTTACCGTAAAAAAGGGAGCTTTGAGGGTTTTTTTATATTTTTGCAAGCATATTTAGGTAATTGTGGGGGAGTTATATTACGAAAAAGCATCGGGATTTGTTGAAAAGCATATTGGAAATGAATTAGTTATTGTTCCATTAGTTGGAGCAGTAGCACAGATGGATAAAGTATTCTCTCTTAACGAAATTGGTTCTTTCATCTATTTTTTAATTGATGAACCTAAAACAAAAGGTGAGATTTTAGATAAAATCTTAACCGATTTTGATGTAACTGAAGAAATTGCTAAAACAGACTTAGATAGTTTTTTGTTAAAAGCTAAGGAAGCGGGAATCGTCAATATCATAAATGAAGTGACAAGATAAGAATGAGCGTAAAGAGGAAATACATAAAACCAAGTATTGAGGTTTACAATATAGATCAAGAAATTAGTTTGGTTATGGCTTCAGTTCCTGTCGATCCGCCATGGGGAGCCGCAGCTCCTGCGGAAGAATCTCTACCAGATTACCCTAATACATTAAAAAGTGATTCTCCTTTTGGAGGAGACAAACCGGATTATGATAACATGTAAAGGCCAATAGTGAATAAGACTTTAACTTATAATATAGGGGGCATAGGAATACAAGTAAATTTCCTTTGCCCCTTTTTATTTCCTGACAATAAAGCTGGAAGCCATTTCTTTCAAGATTCATTCCACTCGTGGATATTAAACATTTGCTCTACAAACGACATTAATATTAAAGATTACAGACTCACATTTGCTGGGTCTGAAGAGTTTGACATAGAAATACCATATAAATGGAGTCTCTATTCAAGTAGCATTAAAAAGGCAATTGTATTCGAGTTTGAACAAGATGATTATTTCTCAAAAGGAATAGCAGAAATAAATATTGAAACCAAGACTATAGAACTTAGCTTGGTTCATCACCAGCAATCAGAAAAAAAAATAGACCCGTTTTTTCATCCCTTCGGAATATTGCTTTTGCAATACCTTGTCCACCTGAACAGCGGAGTTATTATTCACGCATCGGCTGTTGAGTACAAAAACAAAGGTTATCTTTTTTCTGCCATTTCGGGAACAGGTAAGTCAACAATGGCTAATCTCTGGAAAAGTTGTGGAGCTAAAATCATCAATGACGACCGAATCATAATATCGCCTCAAAAATCAGAGTATTATTTACACAATACTCCAATGCCGCACTATCAAGATCAAAATAAAAAAGCCCCGCTATACAAAGCCTTCCTTTTAAAACAAGCAAAGGAAAATTACATTGAACCATTATCACCCATTAAAAGTACAATGGGACTTTTAAGCAACTGCATTCAATACCAATACGATGAAGGTCAGGTTAAACAACGTTTGAATACACTCGAAAACATCGCCCAAAATTACGG
The DNA here is from genome assembly GCA_025499625.1 of Carboxylicivirga fragile. Classification (GTDB taxonomy): domain Bacteria; phylum Bacteroidota; class Bacteroidia; order Bacteroidales; family Marinilabiliaceae; genus Carboxylicivirga; species Carboxylicivirga fragile. The sequence continues at coordinate 41,949 of JAFMVD010000034.1, forward strand.
CGTATTTGAACTAGGTTTTAAACCAGATACATCAATAGTATCATTTATTGAAAACTATTTTGAAACTTGATAATGTAAAACATATCGTCGAAGAGCTATTGAATGATGGTAAAAGCACTGAGATAACAGCGCAAGGAATTAGCATGTACCCACTTCTACAGCCAAATGACAAATTACTGGTAAAGAAGTACGATAAATATAAAAAAGGGGATATCGTTATTTTTGATCGAGGTGATGTTTTTGTTGCACATCGCGTTATAAGTATTCGGAACGAAAAAGTAATTTGCAAAGGTGATAGCCTGATTAAAGCAGACCCAATGATCAATAAAAAAGAGATACTTGGTAAAATCACTGCTAGAACCAGACACACTAAAACTATTACTACTAGGCATTGGAAATTCAGACTAATGACACATATAATGCCTACATTTCATCCTCTTTTAGCATACCCTTTTATGGTGATGGCAATACTCCATCAAAAATACATCTAACACAAGCACATTAAATCTTTCCTGCTTCAATATTAAATTCAATCAGATTATATAGTATTTTAGTAACTGATTTATGAATTAGCCAATGAACATTCATCCGAAAGAAAGATTCACATATTTAATACAAGCGATAAAACTAGTGTATTACAGTTCGCCAAAGTGGACTGTAATAAATATACTTACAACAAGCCTAAGAGGCTTTATTCCACTTCTCTTACTATATGTTGTAAAGGAGTTAGTGGATGTTGTTGCACAAACAGTTGAAACAAATGGATCAAACATAAACCTAACCGAAGTTTATACAACAGTTGCTTTGGCTGGGATTTTCTTTCTTCTGAACGCTGTAAGTGGTTCAATAAACGCATTGGTGCGCGAACGCCAGGCACACTTTGTCAACGATCATATTCAATCATTAATACAAGACAAAACAGTTAATATCCCGTATCGTTATTTTGAAGATGCGAATTATCAAGACATTTTTTACCGTGCCATTAATGAAGCACCCTATCGACCTGGTGCCATTTTTTATAGCTTATTAGGCTTATTACAGAACCTCATTACCTTGGGGATCGTAATTATTATTTTAAGTACTTTTCATTGGAGTTTAATTCCTGTTTTATTGCTTGCGGGCGTTCCAATTATCTTATTTCGATTTTATTACTCGCGCAAATTGTATGCAATAAAAAAGGAGCAAACTGAAGATGAGCGCAAAATGCATTATTTTAATCGCCTATTAACGGCCAAGGATTTTGCTAAAGAGCTTCGAATTTTTAATCTTAATGATACCTTTCGCGATAAATATGTTGAAGTACGCGACAGGTTAAGAGCTAAACAATGGCAACTATCGAAAAACAAAACTGCTTGGGAAAGCATGGTTCAAATTCTTTCCACATCAGTTCTTCTCATTGTTTTTTCCGTTATTATTTTAGGAGCCATCAAAGGAGAAATAAGCAATGGTTCGATGGCCATGTATTTCCTAGCCCTACATAGAGGTTATGCTGTTCTTCAGGTTCTATTGAGTAAAATAACCTCCCTTTATGAAGATAATCTGTTTCTTAAAAACTTTTTCGAGTTTCAAAAAATAAGCTTACCTAGTGAAGAAAGCACAAAAGCTGACTTTCCATCGCCATTAAACAATGGCATTACTTTTAATGACGTAAGCTTCAAATACCCAAATACCAAGCGTTGGGTCTTTAAAAACATCAATTTACACATTCCATCAGGAAAAACAATTGCCTTAGTTGGCGAGAATGGTTCTGGTAAAACAACCTTGGTGAAAATGCTTGCTGGCTTATACCAACCAAGCAATGGAAATATTAAGCTCGATAATGTTGATATAAACAACATCAAGCATGAAGAGCTAGCGCAGAACATCAGTGTAATTTTTCAGGACTTCATGCTATACAATATGTCGGCATCCGATAATATTCGATTTGGAAATGTAAAACGCCCATTTGAAGCTGATAATATAATTAAAGCAGCCAATGAAGCTGGCATACACAATGTTTTCAATGGTTTACCCAAAGGGTATGATACAACTTTAGGAACACTTTTTAAAGATAGCGAAATGCTTAGCCGCGGCGAATGGCAACGTACAGCCCTTGCTCGCTCATTTTATAACGAAGCCCAATTGGTAATACTTGATGAACCAACGAGCTCGCTCGACGCCTTCACCGAAGCAAGTTTAATAAAACATTTCAAACAGATTATTCATGGCAGAACGGCCATTATTGTTAGTCATAGATTAACGACGATAAGCATGGCCGACATAATAGTGGTATTAAAAGATGACGGCATTGCGGAATACGGCGAATATCAGCACTTAATGCAAACCAAAGGAGAACTATATAGAATGATCGAATCCTTAAAATAAATAACCTATTTAATCAATACTGTTATGCCTCCAAAAAACGCGAAAGAATAAGGCTGGAAACTATAGGCATCGTTACTACTTACCGAGCCCATATAGTACTTAAAACGAGGCTCAATATTGAAGCGTACTATTTTGGATAAGGGCAATTCCATGCCAATCCCCACCGAACTACTCAGCGCCATTGGCTTAATATCGGCCGTTTCTCCAATTTCAATTTTCTTACCATCCGAAATCATATAAGCATTATTACCAATTAAGAAATTAGTGCTAACACCTCCTGACAAGGAAAGATTAACAAAAGATTCTAGTACCTGATATCGCGCCATTAATGGCACCTCCAAATAATCAAGTGTTTGTCGTAAGGCATCTGATTGAGCTAACATTGAATTAGTAGTAATAATATTCATTCCTTCATTTTTCAGATCATTCGCAAATTCGATACTCGACCCCTCATTTAAACTTATCGCCCCCATCGAATTACTTAAGTCAGCAGGCGTCGGCATTACACTTGACATATCTGAATGACCATACATAGGATAATCACTATACAATCCAGCGGTCTGACTAACCTCTTGCCCTAACTGAGCAAATAACACACCGGTTTCAAAACTCCAACGTGATTGCCCTTCAATCCTGACATTGATGCCGCCTCCAAGAGTAATGATACCACTTTCGGTATTTCTTGATGATCCGTGACTATACATCACAGATTGATTAGCACTACCCGATTGCTTTGAATTATAGGCTGATGAAACTGAACCTCCCAAATGCACTCTTAATTGTTTTCTTTTAGAAGAAGTATTATTAGATGCAAACATTACCTCTTCAAATTCTTTGAATCGACTATGCTTATGAAGAAATTTAGTTGAAATTATAGAGATTGGAAGCTGAACATCATCTTTACTATCCATTCCTACCCATTGTTCGCGCTTTACTATTTCCTCTTCTTCATTTTCCTGAGTATCAACAATGCTATTAATAACAGTCTTTGTTGGTTCAGAATTAGTAGAAACAGCAGACACAAGTGCTATCGGGTCACTTTTCTTTCCTTCAACTATCACCTTTTTACTTAGCTTTATTTCTTTGTCTATACCATTGCTTGTACTCTCCGAATTTAAAACATCACCTGCTGTCAATAATGCCTGATTGTTTTCCAAAGGCGACAATAAATCAAAAACAATAAACAAACCTAAAAGAGTAACTATGGATGCTGCAATGCCTACTTGGTGATAAAATATAATTCGCTTTTTCTTTGCAGTAGCACTAAGGTGAGATTCAATACCAGCCCAAACTGCATCGGAAGGAGCAGAACTTAAATCATTTAGTCCTCCTTTGAATACCTCATCTATTTTATTGCTATTCAAATTCAACATACTTCCTGTTTTTTACTACTTACTTCCAACTCTATTTTATTTTTCAGCCATTGTTTTGCCCTCGACAGATTGGATTTCGAAGTTCCTATCGAGATACCAATATCTTCAGCAATTTCCTTATGCGAATAGCCTTCAATAACATACATGTTAAATACTAAGCGATATTGGCTGGGTAATTCCTGAATTAAGCTTAGCAATACCTTCTCGTTTACAACTGGCACATAAATATCCGCCTCTTCATTTTCTCTCATTAAAGGAAACTCATCAACCAACACTTCTAACTTTTTCTTACGAAAATGCTCAATTACAGTATTAACAATTATTCTACGCACCCAACCTTCGAACGAACCTTTAAATCCAAATAAATGAATCTTAGTAAACACCTTAATAAAACCTTCTTGCAAACAATCCTCAGCCTCCATGCGATCTTTACAATAGCGCAGACAAACACCCATCATTTTATCAGCATACAACTGATACAATTGATGTTGCGACTTACGTTTGCCTTTTTGGCAATTCTTGATTATTTCTTCTATTTGGGTCACAGACAATTGAAACATTCAGACTTAAAAACCTAATGTTTGAAATTAACTCTTTTAAGTGAATCCTTCAACCAGTTGATTAAAGAACTAATTTAGCATGGCCACCAGAGCTTCTTTTCTCACTTATTGAGACGTCTGTTTAAATGAAGGGTTGCGTGCAGATGATAATTAATAATTCTTTTTCACCCGATCCATTTCACGATTGGCATCCTTCTGCTTAAGTGTTTCGCGCTTATCGTGTCGTTTCTTACCTTTTGCTAAGGCTATTTCAACCTTTGCCAATCCTCGGTCATTTAAAAATAACTTAATTGGAATAATGGTTAAACCCGAATCCTTAGTTTTGCGTTCAAGTTTCTGCAACTCTTTTTTCTGTAGTAATAACTTTCTTTCGCGCTCCGGTTGATGATTATTATAGGTTCCGTAGAAATACTCTGACACACGCATACCCTTTAACCATAACTCACCTTTCACAAAAAAACAGTATGAATCCACCAAACTTGCCTTCCCAAGACGAATTGATTTTATTTCGGTACCTGCAAGCTGAACACCTGCAGTAAAACGTTCAATCAACTCATAATCAAAAGTGGAACGTTTATTTCTTATATTTATTCTTGGTGCAGTCTGGCTCATAGGTTAAAAGTGAATCCGCTTAAACGAATTAGTAAAAAATAGACTAAATATGGCAATGAAAGAACTAGAGCTGAAACACTTATGGTTTGCCAAAATCGTGTTTCCTTGCTAGCATTCCCTAATTCACAAATGGCTTCCCAAACAATGTAGGCTGCGTATAACATTAAAAAACTCAAGAAAAACGTTTCAGGAAACAACACTGTAACAATTCCTACCAGGTAAATCGAAACAGATGGATAAGCAGCTATTTTAAACGCATCATCTTTCTCAAGCTTTAAGCCCAAAAACGGTAGTACATTTAGTATCACAATATAAGCAAGGTACAAACCAAAAAAGCAGGCCGAAAAGGTAAATATTGCATACTTCAAAGCTAACTCAAAATCAACCCCTTGATGATTAAATATATACCCTAAAAAAGTAGCAAGTGTAAAAGCTCCAATCAGCGGCAAGCTAAAATACTTTAACACATCGTTAAGCCCTGTTTTTTCAGACCAAATTATCGTCCAGGCCTTACGTGGTGTGAAAACCAATTCCCTTATCGTGAAGAATAATTTTTTATAAAATTCTCCCAAGGTCAATGTTTCGTTATTCATTTTTTCCTTCGCCATAGTTGTCACAAAAATAACAAAATTATCCTATCTTATATTCAACGGATATGACATCGAACGATTATCACAATTCAAAGTTTCATTAATTTGTTCTAATTTTGGATATAAAATAAATCGAAATGACTTCAATTGATACACCATATAATCTGTTAGTGATATTAGGCCCAACGGCTTCGGGCAAAACAAGCTTTGCAACCCAACTTGCACTTCGTCTAGATGCTGAGATCATTAGCGCTGACTCGCGACAGATATACAGAGGTATGGATTTAGGAACAGGTAAAGATATTGAGGACTATACCATTGGTGATGTTACCATTCCGCATCATTTGATCGACATAGTTGATGCAGGTTACAAGTACAATGTATTTGAATACCAAGCTGATTTTTTTAAAGCATTTGAAAAAGTCAAAGCCAATAATCACTTTCCTATTATGTGTGGTGGAACTGGTATGTACATTGAATCGGTATTAAAAAAATACAAATTAATTAATGTGCCTAATAATGATGAATTAAGAAATACGCTTCAAAATAAAACACTTGAAGAATTAAGTCAACGCCTTAACGAATACAAATCGCTACATAATCAAACAGATACCGATACTGTTGCGCGTGCTATTAGAGCTATTGAAATTGAAGAATATTATAAAACGAATCCGGAAATTAAACTTGACCTCCCCGAAGTAAACCCTTTAATTATTGGCGTTAACATCAATCGTCAAGCTCGCCGCAAGAAAATAACAAATCGACTTAAAAAGCGTTTAGAAGAGGGTATGATCGACGAAGTCAAAACACTTTTAGCTCAAGGGATTAATCCAGATGACTTAATTTACTATGGACTAGAATACAAGTATCTAACGCTTCATGCCACTGGTCAAATCACATACAAAGAGATGTTTGATAAATTAAATGTTGCCATTCATCAGTTTGCGAAACGACAAATGACATGGTTCAGAGGTATGGAACGCAAAGGCGCCAACATTCATTGGGTTGATGCATTTGAACCCATTGATGAAAGAATCGATCGTGTAATCAAGCTCTTAAAAGCATAGAGCTGACAATTACTCCATGCGATAAGCAATAATTCTGTTATCGAAAAAAGTAGGCACAAGTATTAATTTGCTTTCGTGAATAAAACCAATATCAGCACAGTTTATTTTCTGTTCCACAGTATTTAGCAAAACAATAGGTTTTTCGTCGGGTACTACATGAAACAACATACCTTGCCACGATGAAAAGTAATAGCCTCCTTCGTTATCCGCTTCAATACCATCAATTGCAACTGTTTCGGGAACATATATTTCGTGAGTCTTCTCTGGCAAGCTAACCTTTAACATATTATTCGCAGTTCCAACTAATAAGTGATAGTCTTCATAAAACAAGCCATTAACTCCTTTTAAATAATCACCTTCCAACCAAAGGACTAATTTATCATCTTCCAATTTCAAAATCTGACCTGTCGCCGCATCTGAAACAAAAACATCACCAGTTTCGGTCATGCACACATCATTTAAAAATTTTGCTGATTCATATTTTATTCGGTTGTGAATCTGTTTCAATTCAATATCAATTATTACCAATTCATTAATATCAGACACATACAGGTATTTAGCATCAGCTGCCATGCCTTTGGGTGCACTTATTCCGCTAACCCACTGTAATTCTTCAACGGAGCCATCCACCTTCACAAGCGAAATAAATCCTTCCCCATCCTTATCTGCAGGACCTCCTTGAATATTCGAAACAAAAATTCGATTACTAAACTTATGATAAAGTACACTTTCAGGCACATTAAAAACTGCTTCTGAGCTCCAAATTCGATTTAACTCTTGACTGTTAGCTCCATGAGATAAAATAACAAGTGCTAAAAGTGGAAAAAGACGTAAATATTTCATCATAATGCATTTTTTATTGTTCCGATACAACGAAGAGTTATTATCTTGTCATAACATTTTGAAAAAATCAACGTAACAGGATGTGTTCGTTTTAAATTTTTACCTATTCATTAACAAAAATAACTAAACTGAACTAACCAACAATTACTTGATTACAAAAATACCCTAAATTAGCACCCAACAATGGAGAGCATTGAAGAATACATCTTAAGGATTACAAAATTAGCCAACCGTAATAAAGAATTAAACGACCAATTACAAGGATTAGTTGGGTGGTACGAAATTCTTCAGCGGCAAAATGAAAAATACCTGCACTTACTCTCCGAATATTCTTATGAAGAAATAGAAGATCGTTTAAAGGTCCCTAGCAAGAGGAGTATTAAGCGTTTTAAAATGGTTTCTATTTTATACGCTACTATTTCTGGTTTTAAAAAGCTCAATGGTCACCCCAATGCCCAATTATTGATTGATGCTCTTGATGAATTATATCTGACATTTGATGATATTGCTAAAAAATATGGCGTTCTGAAGGTTAAAACCATTGGTGACACTTTTTTATTTGCAGGTGGTGTATTGGAAGAGAATAGAACTAACCCCATAGATGTAATTAACACAGCTATTGAAATGCAAGCTGCTGCCAAAAAATGTATCATAAGCGGTGATGATGATCCGTTTTGGAGTATTAGCATTGGCATACATACCGGACCGGTTCTTGGTGAGCCAACGGGCAAGAAAAACTCACCTTACACCTTAACTGGTGAAAGTGTAAACATCGCCTCACGCATGGGTATGGCAGCTGAAACTGGACAAATTAACATCTCGGCCATGACCTACGAATTGGTTAAGGAGTTTTTTGAGATGCAATTAAAAGGTCACATGCCGGCTAAATATAAAGGATTACTTGAGATGCATAATATCGAAGGTATTCTGCCCGAAATATCGAGCGAAGGCAAAGGTTTATTCCCGAATAATAAATTCACAACAAAATATCGCCTCATCCAATTTATGGATATCCAAGAGGAAGTACTAGATTTATTAGAACAAAAACTTCCCGCAAGTCTTTATTACCACAACATCAAACACACAATTGATGTTGTAACCGAAGTTGAATTAATAGGCTGGGCCGAAGGTTTGAGTGAAGAAGATATTCTTACGCTTAAACTGGCTGCAATATTCCACGACAGTGGTCATATAGTCGATTATGAGGAACATGAATTAAGGGGCAGCGAAATTGCGCGCGAAACACTTAAACGTTACCATTACACGGAGAAAAAAATTGATGAAGTTTGTCGCTTAATTATGTCGACAAAATTCCCGCCTGAACCAAAAGATTTATTAGAACAGGTTATTTGTGACTCCGATTTGGATTACTTGGGAAGAAGTGACTTCATTCCTGTTTCTACCAATCTTTATCACGAATTAAAAGAACGTAATTTAATCGGTTCGCTTGAAGAGTGGAACATGATGCAATTGAATTTCATTCGTAAGCACCAATATTACACCGAAACAGCTCGTAATCTTCGACAGGTCAACAAAGACAGTCAGGTTTCAAGACTAGAAAAACTATTGCGAATTAATTAGTTACAAATAAATACTTCTTTTACATCAGAAATATGTCGGGTAACATATGCTGTTATTTGCCGTCATTACACTTGTTATGTAATTTAGTCAGCCTAACAAGAAAATGTTCTTGCCTGGTAAAAGTTGATAATCCCAACTATTCATAAAAAATAAAATCACTAAATTAATCTTGTATGAATAAATTAATCTTGGCCATGATGGCCATCTTTGTACTTTCTGCATGTAATCAAAAACCAGCTAAAGTGTACACTGCATCAAATCCTGATTTAAAACAAAAAGTGGAAGAGTTTATTTCGGTTAAATTAACAACCGACATGAGCCAGCTCACTGAAAAAGAAAAGCAGATGTTACCCCTATTATTTGAAACGGCTCAAATAATGGACGACCTATATTGGAAACAGGCTTGGGGCAACAAAAAAGAATTACTTGACAATTCTGCTGACGAGTATTTGAAAAAATTCATTCAAATAAACTACGGCCCCTGGGAACGTTTAAATGATAATTCATCATTTGTTGAAGGCATAGGTAAAAAACCTGCTGGTGCCGGTTTCTATCCTGCCGATATGACCAAAGAGGAATTCGAAGCTTTTGAAGCTGATAACAAAGATGAACTTTATACAGTCATCAAACGAAAAGAAGATGGTTCGTTAAATGCTATTCCTTATAGCAAAGCGTACAACAAAGAATTGACTAAAGCCGCTGATCTATTAAAACAAGCTGCTTTACTAGCCGAAGATGAAGGCTTAAAAACTTATTTAGAAACAAGAGCCAAAGCATTATTATCAAACGAGTATTTGGAAAGTGATTTGGCTTGGATGGATATGAAAACCAACACCATTGATTTTGTTGTTGGACCCATCGAAAATTACGAAGATGCCTTATATGGCTATAAAGCAGCATTTGAAGCATTTATTCTAATTAAGGATAAAGAATGGTCAGATAAATTAAGTCGATTTGCTTCGATGTTACCTGAGCTTCAAAAATCTTTGCCTGTGGCAGACGAGTATAAAGCTGAAGTTCCGGGTAGCGATAGTGACCTTGGTGCTTATGATGCCTTATATTATGGCGGCGATTGTAATGCCGGAAGTAAAACCATTGCCATTAACCTTCCGAACGATCCACAAGTTCATGTTGAAAAAGGAAGTCGTAAATTGCAACTTAAAAACTCAATGCGTGCTAAATTCGATCACATTCTTATCCCAATAAGCAAAGTATTAATTGCCCCTGAACAACAAAAACATGTGAAGTTTGATGCCTTCTTCGAGAATACTATGTTCCATGAAGTAGCTCATGGTTTGGGCATTAAAGAAACCATCAATGGAAAAGGTGGCGTTCGTGAAGCGCTTAAAGAAACTTACTCTTCAATTGAAGAAGCCAAGGCTGATATTCTAGGCTTGTACATGGTTAGCGAATTAGATAAAATGGGCGAACTACCTGGTAAAGAAATAATGGATAACTATGTTACGTTTATGGCAGGCATATTCCGCTCAGTGCGTTTTGGAGCAGCAAGTGCACATGGAAAAGCAAACATGATGCGTTTCAATTATTTTCAAGAAACAGGTGCATTTAGCTATGATGAAGAAAGTGGTTATTACACTGTTGACTTTGATAAAATGACGGCAGCTATGAATAGTCTTTCTGCCGAAATTCTTACCATGCAAGGTAACGGTGATTACGAAGCAGCCAAAGATGCTCTAGCGAAAATGGGTACTATCCGACCTGCTCTTCAAAAAGATCTTGACCGCATTGCAGCGGCAGGAATTCCACGAGACATTGTTTTTGAACAAGGCCCTAAAGCTTGCGGTTTAAAATAAACAATAAAATACAAGCTACTACAAAGGTCACTCTTATTCAAAGAGTGACCTTTTTATTTCGTTAATAGCCACTGTATTACCGAAATAAAAATTCGACTTTTTGATTCAAACATGCTACTCCGCTTTATATTAATCAACATATTCTTCATGTTCATGTAAAGGTTACGTCAATTAATCAAAGCTAAATAATAGGCTCAAGTAATCTATCTATATTGCGGCCGTTAACAGGAAATTAAAGTATTTAAAATATATCTACCCTAACCATTAAAGCCCGTTATCGATTAATTTCGATAGCGGGCTTTTGTGTTATACATACAAAAAGCGCAGGCTTAAAAATAAACCTGCACTTCCATCAAAACTAAAATATCTAATGACTATGAAACCAATATAAATATTTAGGCACTTTGCATTACGCGAAAAACTTTGTGCCAGCTACCACCGTTATGCACATCATCTACACCACTTGATCTTAAAGTGTACATTGCTGAAGCACTTCTTGTACCCGAAGCACAACAAAGCAATACTGGACGATTCAGCTTTTTAATCTTCTTTATCGTTGTTGAATTTAACTTGTCTAATGGTATATTAACCGATCCATCAACATTTCCCATTCTAAATTCTTGAGGCGTTCGCACATCAATTATTTTAGCATCGCGCTCCAAAGCCTCTAATATTATCCTCTTACGTTTTCCAAATAGATTACTGAATAATCCCATAATTTTTATTCCTCAATTATTTAAACTTCTTATCACTACACTCTTTTATACTTGTGCCATCATAGATGCAATTCCGCCTCCATTTGTAACATTGGTAAATCCTCTTTGGTTCAATACTTGTTGAGCATATGCTGATCTGGCGCCCGAAGCACAATAAACAATTATTTCACGCTCTGAATTCGATCCAAGATCCGCTTTACCAGCCATAATATCATCGAGTGGGATATTTACTGCATTTGGAAAAGCGCCGGACATGAACTCGCCAGGTGTGCGAACATCAATAACTAATCGCTCTAATTCATCCTGCCCAACACGATCATTACTCTCCTCTTGATCTTCACTAGGATAATTAGCCATCATCGAGCTAACACCTCCACCATTGGTGATATTGGTATAGCCATTTTGAAGCAGAAATTGCTGTGCATATGCTGATCTGGCGCCCGAAGCACAATAAACAATAATCTCACGATCTTTATTAGTTTCCAAATCTGCACCTGAAGTTATATCATCAAGCGGTATATTAATGGCTCCCGGATACGCTCCCTCTTCGAACTCTTCCTGAGTACGTACATCGATTACCAAACGTTCATTATCATTTGTATTTATCTCCTGATTACTCTCAACACTTTCCTCAACAGATGATTCAATGCTTTTCTTTTCAATTGGTAAGGCTACAACCTGAAAGTTTTTATAACCTACAGCAGCTGCGTGACGTTGTAACGATATATGTCCACCTGAAATATTATACACTTCAGTAAATCCAGCTCCAATAAGTGTTCTTAAAGCTTGATGCCCCTTCTTACCTATTTCATCATATACAAGAATTGGAACTTCTTTAGGAATAGACTCTAGTTGCTCTGACAACATTTCTAATGGTAAATGATGCGCACCTTTCAAGCTACTTTTCTGGAACGAGAAAACATCACGAACATCTAACACAACCAATCGTTTTCCTTCTATAAATTCATCTAATTCTGATGCCAACAAACTTGGGCTATAACCCGACATCTTGTTTTCAGCAGTATAAGCCGCCATATTCATAGCATCGTTTGCAGTTCCAATAGGAGGAGAATAAGCAAAATCCATATCGGCAATCTCACTTACTTTTATTTTTGCAGCCGCAGCTGTGGCCAGTACGTCTAAACGTTTATCCGCACCTTTATATCCTGCAGTCTGGCCACCTAGTACAACACCAGTCTTTTTATCATAGATCACCATTACACTAACAGTTTCCGCACCTGGATAATAAGATGTATGATGTTCCTTGTGAACAACAACAGCATCAGCATCGATACCTGCAGCCTTAGCTTGCTTCAACGACATACCAGTGATACCAGCCACCGCTTCAAAAACTCTTACCACAGAAGTTCCAACAGAACCCTTATAAGCATGCGCACCACCTAAAGCATTCTCGGCAGCAATGCGCCCTTGTCGATTAGCGGGACCTGCCAATGGAATGCGTACCTTCTTACCGCTTACCCTGTGCTCAATCTCAACCATGTCACCTCCTGCATAAATATCTGCATCTGATGTTTGCAAATATTCATCAACCAACAAACCGCCTGCTTCACCAATCTTTAAACCAGTATCGATGGCCAACTGAAGCGTTGGACGAACACCAACAGATAACAATACCATATCGGCATCCAAAGTTTTACCATTATCCAATTCAACTGTATTACTTCCAATGGATGTTACGGCAGCATTGGTATGAACCCCAACTCCATAGGATAATAGCTCGCGAGTAACAAACCCGGCCGTCTCAGCATCCATCAATGACATAACGTGAGGCATCTTCTCTACAACATGCACTTTAAGTCCACGTTTAACCAATGCTTCAACCATTTCTAATCCAATGAATCCGCCACCAACAACAACCGCTGTTTTAGGCTCATTATTGGTAAGATGAGCATCAATTTTATCCATGTCATCTAAAGTCCATAGACTAAAGACATGATCGTCAGTGGCACCTGGCAAATCAGGTTGAATTGGACGCCCGCCTTGGGCAAGTATTAATTTTGTGTAGGTAAATTCTTTCTTTGTTCCGTCTTGTGTATTTTCGGTATGTACAACATGTGCTTCTTTATCGATGGAATTAACCAGTGTGTGAATATGCACATCCACATCGTACTGCTCCTTAAAGCTTTCTGGACTTTGAAGAATTAATTTTGAGCGACTTTCAATATCGCCAGCAATGTAATAAGGTAAACCACAGTTAGCGAACGACACATCTGGCCCTGCTTCCAACATAGTAATTTGAGCATCAGGCGATAATCTTCTTGCCTTTGCGGCAGCTGTTGCTCCAGCTGCGACCCCTCCAATTATTACAATCTTTTCCATATCCTATATTTTTATTTTTTTGTTTTGTCTTTTTTGATGTGACAAAACTAATACAGGCCGAAAAAGTGATTTGTGCCTATTGTCACATAAGGTTGATAATTTCAATCTTATTACGAGACAAACGCACTCTACCTAGCTTTTCAAGTTGCTTTAACAACCTGGAAACCACCTCTCTTGATGTATGTAAGTCATCAGCAATCTCTTGATGTGTACCAAGTAAAATTGTTGTATTAATTTCGGCAGATCGTTGAGCTAAGTACTTTTCCAAACGTTCATCCATCTTCATGAACGCGATGCTATCTATTGTCTGCAACATCTCTTCGAAACGAATGCTATAGGATTGCATAATGAAATTGCGCCAACTGCTATACTTTTTCAACCATTCATCCATGCAGCGAATTGGCACCAAAATAGCTGTTAAATCATCAATAACTGTCGCTCTAATTTCACTACTCACTTTATTCATGCAGCAACTTAAGGTTGATGCACATGTATCTCCCCCATTAAGGTAATAAAGTAATAACTCATTGCCATCTTTATCTTCACGAACTACCTTAATACTGCCTTCTATTAACAATGGCATGGCAACAACTTCATCGCCTATCTCAATAAAATTACTTCCTGCAGGCATGGTGCGCGATGTGCAATACTTTTCCATTTCGTTAAGCAACTCTGGCTCAACAAGAATAGGGAATTTCTGCTTTACTATTTCTTTAATAGTCATTTTTAATCCATTTTTCGAATTGTAAAAATGGGTATTTTTAGATATAGTTGAAAATAATTTTAAAAGCCATGCAAGTTTATCTTATTTGCATCAATACGATCGACCCACTTCCCCATTTTTTTCTGGATCACCCTGAAATGATGTTCTTCATCGGGATTAACCAAGGAAATGGCTTCCCCAGGAGATTCCGCACGACCTGTACGACCGATACGATGAATATAATCCTTTGGTGAACGCGGCAACTCATAATTAATAACACACGGCAAAAACTCGATATCAATACCTCGCGCCAATAAATCGGTGGTAACCAAAACTCTTAATCGACCAGCCTTAAAATTGGTGATCGCTTTGGTTCTTGATGTTTGTCCTTTTTTACCATGAATGGCTGTTGCTTCGATACCATTATTTCGCAGCTTATCAACCACTGCATCGGCCTTAAATGTAGATGACACGAAGACCAAGACTTGTTGCAGATCTTGTTTCTTTATAATGTAGCGCAACAATGGGCCCTTCTTCTCTTCAGCCACATAATAGGCCAGCTGCTCTATTAAATCGACCTTTTCACTTTCATCAACCACCTTTATAACAACAGGATCGTTCAACAGAATCTGCTTCACTTGATCTAAATCTTCGCTTAAAGTAGCCGAGAATAATAAATTTTGGCGCATGGCAGGAAGCATCTTGAAGATGCGATTCATTTCATCCTTGAATCCCATGGTAAGCAGCTTATCAGCTTCATCTAATATCAACATTGAGATAGCTGAAAGTTTTACCGCATTTTTCTCTACCAATTCCAACAACCTACCTGGTGTTGCTACCAATATGTTTATTCCCTGAAGGGCCTGCATCTGTGGATTTATTGCAACTCCACCAAAAACAGCTTGTGTTTTTATACGCTCTGGAATGATGGAACCAAATTGTTGAAACACATCCTTCACCTGAACAGCCAATTCCCTTGAAGGAACCAAAACCAACACGTTAATATGTCTGTTTTTTGTTTCCCTGTTCCGCTGAAGATTACGTAGCACAGGTAAAACATAACTAGCTGTTTTTCCAGAACCTGTTTTTGCGATTCCAAACACATCCTTATTGTCCAAAATAGCCGGGATGGCTTTTTGTTGGATTGGATAAGCTTGGGTAAATTTTTGATCCTGTAATGCTTTTAATAACGATGGTGATAATCCTAAAGATGAAAATGACATGCGCTGTATTATATGATTTGATTGCAAAGATACGTGAAATTATACGCTTTGAGCATTAATTTTTTCTACGACAGGTTTAATATCTTTATGTACTTTTGCTTCCGATTAAATAACATGATATCCAATGCAGGTTCCTCATCAATATAAATTCATTGTTCAGCTTGGTAAAGCATTACATACCTACGGTGTTCCATCCTATAAATCGCAACAATACCTTACGGAGATTTCTGCTCTAAAAGGTATAAAAGGTAGTTTTATGGATACACCTACCTGGATTAACTATGTATTTTATGAAGAGGATGAACATACGTACAATCATGTAGAATGTGTACCTCCAGGCGAACTTAATCTAGGCGCATTATCGAACATTGTTGAAATAACCAATAAGGTATTAAGCGATGAACTTAGCTTTGAAGAAGCGCAAAAAAGCATTGAGGATTTAAAACACACTCCCTCAGCATATGGTAAAATTATCGAGTTAGGCTCATACATGTTGTCGGCTGGCGCTTTTAGCGTAATACTCGATACCAATTGGACATCGGTAATAACAGCTACTGTACTTGGCGCTTTGGTGTACGGATTAACTTTATTAGCCCGAACATCGAGTTACATCCGAAGCACCCTTGAATCTCTGGCAGCATTTATTGTTACTATCATCACTTGTTTGCTATCGCTGCACTTTGAACAGATAAATATCTCGATGACCATATTGGCATCCATCATCGTATTTATACCGGGATTGGCCATTACAACGGCCTTGGAAGAAATTACTTCCAAAAGTCTGGTATCGGGAACTGCTAAATTATTTGACGCACTCGTCTCTTTGTTTAAACAATTCTTTGGTGTAGTAATGGGGCTGGCTATCTTACCCTTATTCATGGAAGTAAAACAAGCCGAAATCATCAGAGATATACCACTATGGGTTGATTACCCTGCTATATTTATTTTGGCTCTAAGTCTATTACCCGTATTTAAAGTTCGGCCTAAGGACTTAATATTAGGTGTTATCACCGGCTTCTCCTGCTTTTACGTCACCACTCTTTTTGATTTCACGGGTATATTAGTGAGCATTTTTATTGGAACTATCACTGCCGTAAGCACAAGTAAGCTATTTAGTAAACTGACCAAAACACCGCGACTGGTTTACCTTATACCCGGATTAATCATGTTGGTCCCTGGTAGTAAAGCTTTTATTGGATTAAGTACAGTATTTCTCGACTCAAGCGTAAACTCTGGCTCCAATATGGGCGAGCAAGTATTGTACATCTTTATGGGAATTATTGGCGGTCTTATCTTTTCTGGTTCGTTTATGGATAAGGCTCTAAAAAGCAAATAATATCTATTCGCTAATGCTTTTTGCACATCTAAATCCCACAGCAAAATCGCACCAGCCAGGAGAAAGGTTTTTGCGGTAATAAACCCTCTTACACATGGCACCAGAGTGCCAACTACCACCACGTATCACACGACCAACGCCCTCCGCTGGACCTTGGGGATTAGCTGATGGACTATTTACATAGTAAGTAGGTGAATACTTATCAGCCACCCATTCCCACACATTACCTCCCATGTCGTATAACCCAAAGCCATTAGCCTTATCTTGTCCTACAGGAAATAATAAATTCTGCCACGAACCACCAGTTTGTTTAGCTTTCTCCTTGGTCCACTTATTACCGTTGGGATATTCTTTATTGATTAATCCACCACGAGCCGCACACTCCCACTCAGCCTCCGTTGGCAAACGCTTACCAGCCCACTCCGCATAAGCTTTTGCATCCGCCCAAGCTACGCCAACAACTGGATGGTTCGGAAAATCATCACCACTTCTAAAAATAGCCGTATTCCAAAACTCTGGCAGCCGATGTTCAGTCTCATCACAAAATAATTTGTATTCTGCGTTGGTCACTTCGTATTTATCCATCATAAAAGCATCAACATATACAGTATGTGCAGGCGTCATTGAGTTTGGCTCATCATAATCTTTACCCATTATAAATTCACCAGCAGGAATCATTACCATATCCTGAGCAAAAGAGGAGTAATAACAAAACAAAAACAGTATTAGATATAAATGCTTCATGACTTTAACTTTTTTGAGAATTATATCAATGTAAAAAATTCACTATAAGAATATCTGGAACCCAATGTAAAAGAAGAGGCCATCTTCCTTACTTTCACTTTCGTGATAATTATATACTTTCTCAAGATTTGAAGATTCACCAATAATGAGATGTTCGGGAATTGAATTTATATCAGAATTTAAATGAGAGTCATTGTATGCTTCATAATTAAATTCATCTTTGGACCAACGATAAATTAATTTGGGCTCAATTGATACTTTTGAATTAATAAAAATAGCATAACCTACAGCTAAGCCCAATGATTTTGAAGTGACGTCAAAATCTTTTTCTAAAAAATCTGATTCACTTTCTTCATTTACATTATGCCAAGCTACCTGTCCCTCGACAAACATTCCAAAATCAAAATAATACTTTACAAATGGACTTATACCATATGAGAAACTTTTTGACTCAGTACCATCACTTACTTTAGAAAAGGTGTATCCCAAAGGAAGAGATGCACCAATTGCCAAACCATCCGAAATAAAATACCCTAAATTAGGAGTAAGGTTAAAATTATAATCATTGCTCGTCAATTCAGTATAATGTTTATATGAACTAAAACCATCGTTATAACCAACTGTACTTTTAGTCGTATTTTTTACCTTATTAAAATTCACAAATCCACCTAGCAGTATATTCCCTTTAGTAGTGGGCTTAACAAACTCTTTTTTCTCTTCGGTTTGTGCATTAGCAATTAACGACACCAACACAAATGCAAGCATTAAACATTTCTTCATTTCAGGTTACTTTAGTTCGGTTTATAAAAGTTGAAGGTAAAGATAGAACTTTCACGCATTCTATTTAACAAACATTCTATTTTTTAGAAGTCAGAAAACAATTAAAAACCAAAGCACATTATTACGAATTAAAAGAATTTGCAGCTTTATTATTTTAAACTGACAATTATCAAATTTTCTTCGGTAAGTACTAAATACATTTGACACCGATATCATATAAATAAGTGCTCTATTATTAGTACCTTATAAAAGCTAATTAGCTTTAAAGGTCTTTACTTAATAAACTCAAGAACCATGAAATCATTTTTTACACTGCTATGCATCTGTATGTTCCCAATAGCTAGCATAGCGCAAGTCGTTTCTCCCGAGTTCACACTCGAAAATATTTATAAAAACAACATTCTCGACATCCAATATTTTGGCCCCGTACGTTGGTTAAAAGATGGGCAACACTATTCGACACTTGAGTATAATAAGGATACCAAGGGGCAGGACATTGTAAGATACGATGCCAAATCGGGCAAGCGCGAAGTTCTCATTGTTTCCGACAATTTAATTCCAGCGGGTCGCACTTCGGCTCTATCGGTTCGCGATTACATTTGGTCCGATAACGATCAGAAAGTACTTATCTTCACAAATACCGAAAGGGTTTGGCGTTATCATACCCGTGGCGATTACTGGGTGTATAATATGAAAAACAAAACTTTACAGCAGGTTGGCATTGGTTTACCAGAGTCGAGTTTAATGTTTGCCAAATTTGCCCCGCAGGGCGATAGAGTAGCCTACGTAAGTAAAAACAATGTTTATTCCGAAGATTTAGCCACAGGAAAAATCACACAATTAACCAGTGATGGCGGTGAGCACATTGTTAACGGCACCTTCGACTGGGTATACGAAGAAGAGTTCGACTGTCGCGATGGATTCAGATGGAGCCCCGATGGAAAAACCATTTCGTATTGGCAATCAAACACTGAAGGCACTGGCACCTTTTACATGGTTAACAACCTCGATTCGGTTTATTCGAAAATAATTCCACTACCCTACCCAAAAGCAGGCACACCAAACTCAGCAGTAAAAGTAGGTGTTGTGAGTGCAAGCGGTGGTGAAACAAAATGGATTGAACTACTGGGCGACCCACGCAATAATTACATCCCACGCATGGATTTCATCCCTAACAGCAACGACTTATTGATTCAACAAATGAATCGCTTGCAAAACACCAATAACTTATGGGTGGTGGATGCAGCTTCCTTGTCGAAAAAAATAATTCACACCGAAACAGAAGACACCTGGGTTGATGTACATGATAACATTCAATGGTTGGATAATGAAAAATATTTTACCTGGACCAGCGAGAAAGATGGCTATCGGCATTTATATAAGGTGAGTCGCGATGGTAAAGAATGGTCGCAGATTACCAAGGGTGAATTTGATGTGATACAAATTCAGTGCATCGACGAAAAAGGAGGCTATGTGTATTACACAGCCGCGCCCGATGATTACTACAGAAAACAACTGTATCGAAAAAAACTAAGTGGTAAAGGAGCCGCAGAATGTATAACTCCTGAAGATGTAAAAGGACATCATAATTATCAGATTTCGCCAACGGCTAAATTTGCTATTCATCGTTTCAACAATTCAAACACACCCACCGTCACCTCATTGGTTAAGTTACCAAAGCACGAGACTATACAGGTATTTGAAGACAATAAAAAAGCAAAGGCAAGCTACGATAGCTTTGGTTTAAAAACAAAAGAATTTATCAAGGTTGATATTGGAGAAACCATTTTAGATGCCTGGTTAATTAAACCAGTTGATTTTGATCCGGCTAAAAAATATCCAACTATATTCTATGTGTATGGCGAACCATTCTTGAGTGAAGTACAGGACACGTGGAAGAGCAGCGACTTGTGGCATCAGTACATGGCACAACAAGGATACATCATCGCCTGCGTTGATAATCGTGGAACCAATGTTGCCAGAGGTACCGAGTGGCGTAAGTGCATTTATGGTCAGGTTGGCGAATTGGCCGTACACGATCAAGCAGCAGCCGCAAAAAAAATAATGGAAGAACACCCTTACATCGATTCGGAGCGACTTGGCATTTGGGGCTGGAGTGGTGGCGGTTCTATGACTTTAAATTGCATGTTCCGTTATGCCAACATATACAGTACAGGTATTGCCGTTGCTTTTGTTTCTAACCAAAAATTATACGATACCATTTACCAGGAGCGCTTCATGGGCTTGCCGCAAACCAATCCCGAGGGCTACAAAAACGGATCGCCAATAACGCATGCTTCCAAACTTGAAGGCAATCTCATGCTCATACACGGAACCGGTGACGACAACGTACATTATCAAAGTTGCGAAATGCTCATTGATGAGCTGGTGAAACAAAATAAACTATTTAGCCTGATGAGTTACCCTATGCGAAGTCATGGCATTTACGAAAGAGACAATACCTCCTTACACTTAAGGCGGACGATGGAACAATACTGGTTGAAGAATTTAAAACCAGGATCGAAATAAAAATGGAAAGGGGCTGTCTCAAAAGTGAATTTAAAATCCAGACAACTTATAGATTAAAACTTAACCTTTATTTCTACCCCTCCAAACCTCCCCTAAAGTGGA
>JAFMVD010000035.1 GCA_025499625.1 Carboxylicivirga fragile
TGGCAAAAGTGCCTGTTTTCGGGGTTTTATTATACCATTAAGATAGTGATAATTATTTAATTATCAAAGATATATACCACTTAAGAATATGCCTATTTAGAGGCTTAAATTTGAAAATCTTATTAATTCGTTTAAAACTTCCGTTTCTCTGGATGCTTCCATTTGTAATATTTGTTTATTACAAATAAAGCAGTCGAGGACGCCAAAATAAGGCGATCCTAATTTAATCAAACTAGCTTTAGTTGTTTTATGTGAACGATGGCTCTGGGCTTGCCCCGAGGTGGTTCACAAGTATTCCTTACAAAGGAAATAAGAATATGGAGAAAATACATTCTATATGATTGTACTACTAAAATAAAATTCAGTTGGGATGCTCAGCACCCCAACTAAATTTATTGACTTTTTCAATAAGCAGAAAAATCGATAAGTAACGTTTCTACCGGTAAAAACGTTACATTTTATAGGTTAGTGATCAAACTTGATATGAACTAATTTATAACAGCTTTTCATGTTGAGGGCCTCAGGCCTCCAACTGATATAATTGAGTTAATAAACAGTAATTCTACATTCTGTTGGTTAATATATTAGCTATAAAGTAAAATTACAGCTATATTTGTCTAATATATTAGCTATATGTATTCGGTTAATCCAACACCTCATGAAATCGGTAAGGAACTGGCTAAACGCCACAAAGCCTTGCGTAAACAATTAAAGATATCTCAATCAGATATGGCAGAGCGATCTGGTGTTTCTTTAGGTAGCTTAAAGCGTTTTGAAACTACAGGACAAATATCTCTGGAGTCGCTGCTTAAGTTAGCGCACCTTCTTAATAGACTGGAAGATTTTACATCAGTTTTCCAACCCAAAGAAGGCTTAGGTAATATTGAAGACCTTTTCTCAACTAAATCTTAGGTAAATAAGCTGTTATGGAAAATATCAAAAATATTTTAGTATCTCTGGAGCTTGAAGACCAAAGTTATGAGGTGGGGGAAATAGTAATGGATAATCGGACTATCTATTTTCGCTATAATGCTGATTTTTTAAAATGTGGTTTGAATATCTCACCAATTAAGTTGCCTTATAATAATGAAATAAATTCGGCTGGTTCAGAACCCTTTGATGGTTTGTATGGAGTTTTTAACGATTCATTGCCTGATGGTTGGGGAAGGTTGTTATTAGATCGCACACTTGCATCGAAAGGAATAAATATCCGGAATATAACTCCATTGGATCGATTAGCTTATGTTGGAGATAAGGGGATGGGAGCTTTGTGTTATAAGCCAAAGTTTGATGAAGATGTTTCCATTTCGGCTGAAATTGAACTGGATATGATAGCTCAGGAAATGGATCATATTTTAAAAGGAAGCGATTCTGATATAATTGAAGAGCTATTTACTTTAGGCGGTTCTTCCGGTGGAGCACGTCCTAAAATCTTTGTTGGGTATAATAATGAGACCAAAGAATTAATGCATGTTAATCAAAAACTGGCAGAAGGTTATGAAGACTGGTTGATTAAATTTCCATCATCTTCTGACCCTATAGAGATTGCTAATGTTGAATACGCTTATCATAAGATGGCTTTAAAAGCCGGATTAGAGATGAGCGATTGTAAACTATTCACTGGTCGGTCAGGACAAACATACTTTGGTACAAAACGCTTTGACAGAATTAAAGAGAAAAGAGTTCATATGCATACCGCTAGTGGATTGATGCATGATAATTTTAGAATGAGCACCATGGATTATGGTCATTTAATGGACTGCGCTTTTCAGCTTGAAAAACATGTGAAAGCTTATGAAAAAGTGTTGAGATTGGCAGCTTTTAATGTGTTTGCTCACAATAGGGATGATCATAGTAAGAACTTCTCTTTTTTAATGGATCCCAAAGGTCATTGGAGTTTCGCTCCGGTATATGATTTAACTTTTTCAAATTCAGCATATGGTTTTCATAGTACTATGGTTGCAGGAGAGAGTGAAAATCCTGGAAGGAAACATTTGTTGGAGTTAGGCTTACATTTTGGAATAAAGAAACCAGAGCTAATTTTGGAAGAGGTACAAGATGCAGTCTCACTTTGGGACTCAATCGCCAAAGAATGTGGAGTGTCTCAAACGGCTATTGTAGCCATACAAAAGGCAATAAATAGAGTGAATAAGAATGGATAAACTTCCTCATTTTAAGGAAGTTCAAACATAAGTATTGAGTAAATATCGCAAATCTTGATATGCGATATTTACATTTATGATGTTGATTGTTAATACAAATCCTTAATCTTCTCCATGTTCTTTTGAATCAAAGCCTCGGTTGTTCTTGCATAACGCTGAGTCATTTTTGTGCTGGAATGGCCAAGTGTTTTGGAAACCACCTCTAAAGGCATGTTATTCTCTAAAGCTACAGTAGTAGCAAAAGTGTGTCTGGCTGTATGGGTTGATATAGGTTTATCAATACCGCATATAATACCAATTTCCTTCAAATAAGCATTCATTTTTTGATTACTGAGGACGGGGAGAACAGCACCTTTTTCAATGAGTTCTGGTTCGTACTCATATTTGGCCATTAACTTTTTAGCAGCCTCAATTACAAAGATAGTACTCATCTGATCGGTCTTAGTACGCTTTTTATGAATCCAGGTAATCCCATTACTATCGGTTGTGATATGTTCACGTTTTAAAGACTTGGCATCTGAGAAAGCCAATCCGGTAAAACAACAGAATACAAAAACATCACGAACCTGTCTTAAACGTTCTATGTTTATTTCCTTATTGATAACTGTATCTAACTCTTCTTTGGTAGGATATGCTGCATCAACGGGCTTTAGTTTGAATTTTATGGTAGCAAATGGATCTTTCTTCATCCATCCATTGGCTAATGCAATGCGAACAATCTTTTTGAAGTTCTTCAAATACTTAATAGCAGTATTGTGTGCACACTTACGTTCTGTTTTTAAATAAAGCTCATAATTACGTACAAACTGATGATTCAGGTCTTCCAAGGCCATATCTTCACGTTTGTATTGCCAACGAATAAAATCCTTGGTATGCGTATAACAAGTTTCATAGCGTTGAACCGTATCAGGAGCGAAGTCAATTCCAATTAATTTTCTGGCATTGTCATTATGCTCCTGGAATACTTTTAGGATAGTTCGTCTGGTTTCTTTTTTGCCAACAAGTTTCTCCTTAATAATTCTAGCAGTAACCGTTTGGTTATCCAGAATCATAAAATCAATATAGGATAGAATTTTCGTCTGGTATTTATCTATAAAATCATTGACTTCTGTAGCGGCCGGAGTTTTGCCTTTAGCCCTTTCTTTTTTGTCATCCCATATTTTGGGCGAAACATGTTTTTTTAGAGAAAATTCTGTTCTTTCCTTGTTAATAGTGATTCTTACGAAGATTGTTGCATCTCCTGTTTTGGTAAGTTTTGTTCTTTTGATAAAGAACAAGATTTTGACATTCTCAAGTCCACTCATAATGATAAATTTTAACGTTAAAATTATTTTTATGAGTTCATTTTATAACGATTAAAAACCGAGTAATTAAGCGCAATGCAGCGTATTTTTAACTGTCAATCGAGGACTTTTTTCAGAGGAAATTAAGTCCTCGATAAGTCCGCTCTAAAACTGCCTTTTTCTGCCTTTTATTGCACACTTTTGCGCATGAAAAAACCCTGTAAGTGTTGACTTACAGGGTTTTACTTTAAATTGCTTTCGCACTCAGCGGAGAGAGAGGTAAGTGAACCTGCCCTCATATGCTTCTGTATATCAATATTTTAAGCTAGTGACTTTCTAAACAGGTCATGATTTAGCTACTACTTTTAGCTAAGCCAAAACACCGCCAAATCCTACAATATTTCAGATTCGAATTTACAAAATTTTGTTGAGATGACGAAAGTCATACAAAATATATATTATATCAATGAACAAAAAACCTTTTTGCTTTTTATTGTTAGCTCAAACCTAACATTAACCAGAAATGAATGATTTTATAGGGAAGGTCGAGAAGCTTTTTGCATCGCAAAGAGTAAGATTCGAAGATTTTCAAAAATTAATAGGAGAGTGGGGGGAGCTATTGTCAAACATATGTTACAATTATGACAAGCGACAAACTTTCCTTAAGCTAAACCGCATTAAGCTATCAGTTAAATGGTACAAGCAACAACACACTTCTGACAAGAGTAAGCAATTACAGGATTTTCTTGAGTATTTGATTCAATATTTAAGTATGGAGTTAGAGAGTTTAGAAATCCATCCTTATGCCAATGATGAAGCAACAGACATAAAAGGGACACCTGGTAAAGAAATACGTTGGACAATCAATAAACGTTCCCTCATTGAACTCATATGTGCATTACATGAAGTTGGATGCATCAATAAAGGAACCATTACATTACAAAAGTTAATTGAGCATTTTGGGGCAAAATTTGGCGTTGATTTGAAAAATTACCATCCTGAACTTCACAAGATGGCATTGCGTAAACCAAAGAATGACAATAACCAACGAGCTTATTTCTTGAATACCTTAGCATATAAGTTTAATGAAAAAATGCTCAGTTTAGAGTAAAAGTGACACAACTTGCTAGGCAAGTTGCGCTCATAAAACTTTCCTTGTTTACACTTTTGCAATGAACTTAAAAAGTCAGAGCATGAACGTTATAACATTTGAATCCGATGCCTACCAGGCTCTTATTGACAAGATAGAATCGCTTTCTCAATTAATAGACATACATCAGCAAAAAGTAAATCCAGATGAGGCATGGGTTAACAGTGAAGATGTATGCACTTATTTAGGAATTAGTCAGCGCACTTTGCAACGATTACGTACTAGTGGAAATATCACCTATTCTTCTCTAGGAGGCAAAATATTCTACACAATTTCCGAGATAAAGCGATTGCTTGAGAGTCGAAAAGTCAGAAGTAGTGCTCAATCGGTTGATGAGTTATGCGATGCATACAAAAAGCGTATCAGCAGCTTTCAAGGCAAAGGGAAACAATAGTGTTTATCTGAAAATTCAAAAACAATGGTAGTTTATCTTTCCGGAATCCATGACAACACTGATGAAAATGAGATTCTAAGATTAAAGATTCATCTTCTAAACCTGGGTTGTACAATTATTACTCCCGAAGATAAAGAACTTGAGAAGCACAGCTGGTCTGAAAATTTACGTTTGAGGATGAATTTTCTTCAAAGCAGTAGTGCCATTTATATGATTCCCAATTGGAAAGAAAGTGTAATGGCTCGCATTGAGCTTACTGTAGCGATGGATGATAGCATGCCCCAATGTTTTTCAACGGAAGATATTAAAGAATTAATAACCACCCTTGACGGCTAGAATTGGTTTCGGCAGGGCTGAACAAGGGCAGCCCTGCTTTTTTAAAAAGTAATTTTTGAAGAATTAATTATGACAATAAAAGCGCCTAATACAGTATCAAAGCTATTTTTTTTCGATAAACGCATAAAAGGCTTTTACGAAAAACAAGGATATACTTCTGTGCCATTTGATAGCATAGAGATTCAAAAAATGATTGTAGAATCTAACAAAGATTTGAAGAAACTCTTTTGTAATATATGGGGGGTACCTAGGGGAAACCACCTATTAGATATGTACCGCGAATTAAATGGTAATATTCATGAGTTTTTCTTGCATCTAGATAACCATAATCAACAACTATTTACAACAATTAATTGGTAGCTTAATGGATGCAAACAGGGTTATAGAACAAATAAACGACCATATTCTTAGCATTGCAGAGAATTTTATTGAGTTTAAAAAAATGGGCAGTAATTTTATGGGTTGCTGCCCTTTTCATAACGAAAAAACACCGTCATTAAGTGTGAATCCGGCAAAGGGAATTTTTAAGTGTTTTGGTTGTGGTAAAGGCGGTAATGCTATTGAATTTATTAAGGAACATGAGGGCGTAGAATTTAAAGAAGCAGTTGTGATTGGTGCTAAGAAGCTGAACATTGGTTTTGAGTGGAAAAAGAGCTCCAACTTCGATGAAGCAAAGTACAGGCACGAAGAAAGTTTAAAGATAGCATGTGGCGTTGTAGAAAAGTTCTTCTTACAACAGGTAAGTCAAAAGGAAGCGCAGCAATATATCAAAGAGCGTAAGCTTGCCATACCACAAGATAGCAGCTTTAATATTGGTTATGCTCCTAATGGGAATGCACTCCTGGCTCATGCAAGAAAAAGTGGTCTTAAAACTGAAATACTAGAAGAGATTGGTGTTTTAAAAAGTAACGACAAGGGTGTTTATGACTTCTTTCGCAATAGGTTGATATTTCCAATCTCCAATTCCAGAGGACAAACAATTGCCTTTGCCGGACGTGACCTTAATAAAGAGCCTAAAATCAAATACATAAACACTCCTGAAAGCTGCATCTATACCAAAGGAAATGAACTGTATGCACTGAACGAAGCGAGGTTTGCTATTAAAAATGATGACCGGGCTTATATTGTCGAAGGTTATACCGATGTTTTAAGGTTGCACTCGATAGAGGTTTTAAATTCGGTTGCAACTGGCGGAACAGCCCTTTCTTTGGCACAGGTAAAGCTTCTAAGGCGTTACACCAATAAGGTAACTTTGGTTTTTGATGGAGATAAAGCAGGGCAAAGTGCCACCGATCGAAATGCAGAGATATTGATTAAAAACCAATTTCATGTTTCGGTTATAGGCCTGCCTGAAAAGCAAGATCCCGATTCACTTTTCACCTCCAAAGAACTGTTTCTGCAGTACAACGATAAACAAGTCGATTACATCATTTTTAAAACTTCCCAATATGCAGTGCAGTTTGCTTCCGACCCGGTTAAAAAATCGGATGCCATTAAGAGAATATCCCTGCTCATTTCAAACTATGACAAAACAAAGCAAGAGGTATACATCGACTTTGTAGCCGAAAAGATCAAACCTAAAAAGGCATGGCAGGATGCCATTAAAGAGTTGAGCAGGGATGAGCCAAAGAAAAGCCAGCGTTATAATATTCCTGAACATGTTAGTCTGAGTAACTTTAATCGCTGGGGTTTCTATGTTGAGAATAATTGTTACGTATTCCGGAACAAGAAAGGTGATGACTATGTGCATCATTCCAACTTTGTAATGACACCACTTTTCCACATAGAAAGTCCAATTAATGCTAAACGCTTATATGAAATCAAGAACCGCCACAACTTAGTTAAAATTATAGAGCTTCCCCAACGTGATATGGTTAGCATTACAGCTTTTAAGCTCCAGATAGAATCATTGGGTAATTTTTTATGGACCGGAGGGGAAAGCGAATTGAATAAACTCAAAGCCTGGCTTTATGAGAAAACTAAGAGCTGTAAAGAAATAATGCAATTAGGCTGGCAACGAGAGGGCTTCTTTTGTTGGGGAAACGGTATTTTTAACGGTGACGAGTTTGTACGAGCGGATAAGTACGGCATCGTACAACATGACAGCAAGTATTTTTATATTCCTGCTTGTTCTGATATATACGATGGTGACGATACTTTATTTGAATTTGAACGCCATTTTATCCATAATGAGGGAAATATTACCTTATATGAATATGCTACAAAGTATTATGGTGTCTTTGGACATAATGGTATCATTACACTGTCCTTCTACTTTGCCTGTTTATTCATGGACATCGTAGCAAAACGCTTTGATAAGTTCCCTATTCTTAACATGTACGGACAAAAGGGGTCTGGTAAAAACACATGTGCCGAAAGCATTTTATATATGTTTGGTCGTAAAGGAAAAGTGCCCAACCTGCATAACTCAAGCAAGCCCTCCATCGCCGACCATGTGGCGACAAGTTCCAATGCAGTTTGTGTTCTGGATGAGTATCGTAATGATTTAGAAATGGAAAAGCGTGAGCTGCTCAAAGGTTTCTGGGACAAGACTGGGCGAACACGTATGAATATGGATAAAGACAAGAAAAAAGAAACTTCCAAAGTTAACCAGGGAATCATAGTCTGTGGTCAGCAAATTGCTACTGCAGATATTGCCTTATTCAGCCGTTTTATTGCATTGGGATTTTCAAAAACTGTATTTTCTTTTGAAGATAAAAAGCTATTTGAGGAACTGGAACAACTCAATAAGCAGGGATTAACCCAAATCACACATCAATTATTAAAACACCGGGAACTTTTTACTAAATACTATAATAAAACGGTTGACTCTGTTAGCGATGAGTTCAGGAAACTCCTTGGTACAATTGCAATAGAAACACGGATATTTAATAATTGGCTTACCGTAGCCTCAGCTTATGCTACCGTTGCTAAAATGGTAGAACTACCGTTTAAGATTGACGAGATTATGCAACTGTTCGTTGAGATGATGATTGAGCAGAATAAGGAAACGGCCAGGAACGATGATTTGGGTATCTTTTGGAAAACAATTCAATACCTTATCAGTTCCAATGTATTGTTTGAAGAAGGTGATTACCGTGTGGTCTATGCTGAAAAAATGGAACGCACCTTTAAAGAAGATGGCAAGTGGCAGAAGTCCGATATCGTATTCCAGGAACCGCAGAAGCTCTTGTACCTATCTGTAAGTCGTGTGTTTGGCTTATATAAATCACAGGCATTGCGTGAGGGAGATAAACCATTACCCGATGCAACGGTAGAGTATTACCTAAAAAACAGTCCTGCTTTTATTTGCGACACGAAGAAAGTCAGCTTTAAAAAGATGGATGCCAAATCAGGTTATCAAGAATACGATGAAAGAGGCAATAAGAAATATACCAGTACAACGGCTTTTGTGTTTTATCTTGATAAGCTAAACCTGAATCTTGATACAGAAGCAAAATCGGTTCATAGTTCAAACATGTAATCTATTTAAGCAGGTATATCAGTTAAAGATATAATCGACCCGGTATCAGTTTTGGTATCGGGTTTTTTGTTGTCATTTGTTTAATAATATAGAGGGGAAATGAAAACAAACTGCGATTTGCACTCCAAACATGAAAAATTCTTACAAAACTGGTTACTTAGGTTACTTAGATTACTTAGAGAGGTATAAATAATAGAATACAAGTGTATTATATCAATATTAAATACTCTATCCGATTACTTAGTGTTACTTAGAGTTACTTAGTATTTTGATGTTTATAATAATGGTTACTTAGTTACTTATAAAATGGAAGCTTATTTAAAAATATAAACACCTATAATAAAGTCCTTTAATCCTACTAAGTAACCTAAGTAACTTAAGTAAGGTAAATGTAGGTTCTTTACGATAGTTTTGTTCTTTTTTGCAGAATTGAAAAAGCTATCTTTACATCATTAGCCGTCAGGGGTATAATTGCGTAAGTTATGCCCAAAATATTTCAATGTACTAAACAAGCAAGTCTTTATCTGGAGCAATATTCAGAAAAGCAGCCTGAACATGGTCTGAATATTCTCTCAGGTTATCGCGATATTCAAAAAAGCCATGGAAAGCAGTCTCAGGCACTTAAAATATACTCAACAACACAACTTTTCTCAATGTTTAAATGGCTTTTTCACCTATTTCCAAACCTTAATCCAGAGTTATGATTATCCGAAGAACGATACTTAAACAGGAGTTGGTGAAAAAACTATATCCTAATAGCATTCTATTAAGTCAGCCATGCAGCAATTGAGAAATGAAATTGATATTTGCCCAGCACTCAAAAAAAAGATTAAACAGGCAGGGAATACCAGACGGCACTATTACACCATACAGCAACTCCTTTTAATTCTGGAACATTTTTGCATTACAATTGATGAGTTTGAGCAACTATGATGTATTTTTTAGGTTTCAATTAATTTGATTTATATCTTATAAAATGAGATAATTAATAAAAAAATTATAGATTAGTGGCTGAAATATTTATTTTCGAATGAATAGAATAAAAGAAGTATTAGAGGAGAAAGGCATAAAACAAACTTGGTTGGCTGATAAACTTGGTAAAAGCTATAATATGGTTAATGCTTATGTGCAAAATAGACAACAGCCGAGATTGGAAACGCTTTTTGAAATTGCTAAAATCCTCAATGTAGATCCTAAAGATTTAATTCAATCTGAGCATGAATAAGAAGAAACTGTCAGAACGAGATATATGTACCAAGTTTATTACGCCTGCCATTGAAAAAGCAGGTTGGGATAAACAAACTCAACTACTCGAAGAGGTTAGTTTTACCGATGGTAAAATATATGTACGTGGTAAACTTACAGCAAGAGGGACACGTAAACGAGCTGATTATATTCTTTATTATAAGCCCAATATTCCAATTGCTATTGTCGAGGCAAAAGATAACAAGCATTCAATTCGTGCAGGTATTCAACAAGGATTAGACTATGCAAAAATATTAGACATCCCTTTTGTTTTCAGTAGCAACGGAGACGGTTTTTTATTTCATAACAAGACAGAAACAACAGGGAATATTGAAACTGAATTAGACAATGATAGTTTTCCAAGTCCGAAAGACCTTTGGACTAAATACAAACATTACAAAGGAATAGAAACACCCGAAGCCGAAAAAGTAGTTGAACAAGATTACTTTTTTGACGGTAGTGGAAGAACTCCAAGATATTATCAACAAAATGCTGTAAATAGAACGCTTGAAGCAATTGCCAAAGGTCAAGATCGAATTATTTTGGTAATGGCTACAGGAACAGGTAAAACTTATACTGCTTTTCAAATAATTCACAGACTGTGGAAAAGTGGAGCAAAAAAGAGAATTCTATTTCTTGCCGACCGTAATGCGTTAATTGACCAAACAAGAAGGGGAGATTTTAAACACTTCAAAGATAAAATGACGGTTGTAAAGCACCGTATGATTGACAAGAGCTATGAAGTCTATTTAGCTTTGTATCAAGGCTTGTCTGGTACTGACGAAGAAGCAAACGCTTACAAACAGTTTTCACCTGAGTTTTTCGATTTAATTGTAATAGACGAGTGCCATAGAGGAAGTGCAAAAGAAGATAGTGCTTGGCGTGAAATTTTAACTTATTTTAAAAAAGCAACTCATATTGGTTTAACAGCTACACCAAAAGAAACAGACGAAGTTTCAAATATTGAATATTTTGGAGAACCTGTTTACACCTATTCTTTGAAACAAGGAATTGATGATGGTTTTTTAGCTCCGTACAGAGTTGTTCGTGTAAATCTAAACGTTGATGCCGAAGGTTGGCGACCAGAACAAGGGAAAAAAGATAAAGATGGAAACAAAGTTGAAGACCGTGTTTACAATAGAAAAGACTTTGACCGAACTTTAGTTATTGATGAACGGACTCAAATAGTTGCAAAAAAACTATCTGAATTCATGAAGGGTTCTGACCGTTTTGCAAAAACAATTGTATTCTGTTCTGATATTAACCATGCAGAGAGGATGCGCTCTGCACTTTCAAATTTGAATAGTGATTTAGTGGCTGACAATCACAAATACATTATGCAGATTACAGGTGATAATGATGAAGGGAAAAGAGAATTAGACAATTTTATAAACCCCGAAGAACGTTATCCTGTTATAGCAACAACTTCTGAGTTAATGACAACAGGAGTTGATGCACAAACTTGCAAAATAATTGTTTTGGATAGCGAAATCAAATCAATGACAAAATTCAAACAAGTTGTTGGTAGAGGAACACGAATAAATGAGGAATTTGGAAAACTTTATTTCACAATTCTTGATTTTAGAAATGTTACAGATTTATTTGCCGACCCTGAATTTGATGGTGACCCAATCCGAGTGAAACCAGTTTCTGAAGAATCTGACCTTGGAGGCATATTGGATGAAGAAGAAAATATTGACACGCCAATCATTGATGAAGAAACAGGTGAAGAAATAGAAATAGAGCCTGAAATCCGATATCCTGAGCCTCAGACACCAACGGATAGGGTAAATGAACCAAGAAAAAAGGTGTATGTAAACGGTGTGGATGTATCGGTTTTAATAAGTCGTGAAATGTATTTTGACAACAATGGTAAACCAATAACCACCAGTCTAAAAGACCACACTAAAGAGCTAATCAAAGGGCAATATGCCTCTTTGGACGATTTTTTAAATCGTTGGAACAGCACAGGCAAAAAAGGAGTCATTATCAGGGAACTGGAAGACCAAGGAGTGTTAGTTGAAGCATTGAGAGATGCGGTAAACCGTGAAGTGGATTTATTTGATTTAATCTGTCATGTGGCATTTGAACAGCCACCACTCACTCGCCAAGAGCGTGCAAATAATGTAAAAAAGCGAGACTACTTCACAAAGTATGGTGAACAAGCTAGAAAGGTTTTAGAAACTCTGCTTGATAAGTATGCGGATGAAGGTGTAACCAACATTGAAAGTATGGACATTCTTAAAGTGAAACCACTCACCGATTACGGTTCTCCTTTGGAAATCATCAAGCAATTCGGAAGCAAAGCCAAATATATGGAAGCAGTAAAAGAATTAGAAACTGAATTATATAACACAGGAACATAAAATGACTACCGATTTTAGTTCAATCATTAATGATTTTGTTGAAACAGAAAAACAAGAATTAGAGAAACTTAAACCTATCGCTAATAAGATTGGATGCTTTAAGTCTGTGACTATTTCATCAAGCTCAACACTTGAATTGAGTAAGTTTAAAATAAAAAACGTACTCTATTTTTTGACCCTTGATCCTTCGGAAAGCTTGACAGCTTCAACAATATCCAAAAATATTTCTAAGGAGAAAGCGGATGAAAGTAGTAGTCTAAAGTTACCACAAGTTAACCCTATTGAATTTAGCAGTACAGAAAGAGTAATATATGTGGGAAAGTCTAAAAATCTTTTTTCCAACAGGTTAAAAGCACATCTAGGGGAGGCATCAGAGAAAACTTATGCATTGCACTTAAATAGATGGAAGAAAATAGTCGGTAAAGAAGTAGAACTTATACTTCATTATGCCTCAATTGACAAAATAACAGATAAACAATTAGAGCTATTAGAAACGGCATTACATTATAAATTAAAACCAATACTAGGCAGATCAGGACATTAATATGGCAAACTTAAAAGGAATCATAGACGGCATTCGTAAAATCATGTGGCAAGATACAGGGTTGAATGGAGATGCACAACGTATTGAGCAGTTGGGATGGATGTTATTTTTAAAAATATTCTCAGATAAAGACAAAGAACTTGAAGTTTTAAACGATAAATACACTAGTCCAATTCCTGATGAATTTCATTGGGATGCTTGGGCAGGTGATGATGAAGGAATAACAGGTGATGAACTACAAGAATTTGTTGATCAAAAACTCTTTCCTGCATTACGTAATCTTAAAGTTGGAGTAAATGACGACCTTACCAATAAACGAGCATTGATAGTTCGTGAGGTGTTTGAAGGAAACAACAACTATATGAAAAGTGGCATCAATATCCGAAAGGTATTGAATAAGCTTAATGAAATAGACTTCAATATTGCAAAAGACCGGCATGCTTTTGGTGAACTTTACGAAACCATTTTGAAGGAGCTTCAAAGTGCGGGTAAAAGTGGTGAATTCTACACGCCTAGAGCAATAACTGAATTTATCTGCGAAATGATAAACCCAAAGTTGGGAGAGAAGATTTTAGACCCAAGCTGTGGAACTGGAGGTTATTTGACGGCAGCTGTTGAGCATCTCAGAAAAGAAGCAAACAGCGTTGAGGACATTGCGAACTTAGCCAAAAACATCATTGGGTGGGAATACAAACCACTTCCCTATCTATTGGCTACAACAAACTTGATATTGCATGACATCGAAGTGCCAAATGTCTCATTTAGAGATTCTCTTGATCAGTCTTTAAGTGCTTACACAGAGAAAAATCGAGTGAATGTTATTCTAGCGAACCCGCCATTTGGTGGGATTGTAGCCAACAACAACGAAAAGAACTTTCCTCAAAATTATCGAACAAAAGAAAGTGCGGACCTCTTTTTAGTTCTTATGGTTCATTTACTTAAGAAAGGTGGCCGTGCTGGTATTGTATTACCAGATGGTTCACTAACAGGTGGAGGTATAAAAGAAAGGGTGCGGCAAAAACTTTTAGAAGCGTGCAACCTGCATACTATCATTCGTCTTCCAAATTCTGTCTTTCAACCATATGCTGGAGTTTCTACCAATCTATTATTTTTCACCAAAGGAGAACCCACTAAAGATATTTGGTATTATGAGCTTCGCCTTCCTGAAGAACAAAAAGCATATTCCAAAACCAAGCCACTCCAATTAAAAGAATTTGAACCAATAAAAAAGTGGTGGGACAATCGAGAAGAAAGCGATATTTCATGGAAAGTAGATATTCAAACCATCATTGATAGGAATTATGATTTAGATATTAAGAATCCAATTAAGGCTGAAGAAGAAATAGAACATAGTAGTGCAGAACTAATGAACATATTGGAAAACTCCTTTGCAACCAGCAGCAAATTATTGAACCAACTTAAAGAAGCAGTCAAATGAGTTTGATGAAAATAAAAGACTTGTTTCACTTTGAGAAAGGCTCTTTGCAAAGCACAAAAGCTACACCTGGTGAATACGACTTTATCACTGCTGCTGCAGATTGGAAAACACACAATGAATTTACGCACGACTGTGAAGCACTCATTTTCGCTGCAGCTGCTTCAGGTTCTCTAGGTAGAACCCACTATGTGTATGGCAAATTCATTTCAAGTGATTTATGCTTTATCATCACCCCAAAGGATCCCGAAAAATATCCAATTGATATAAAATTTTATCACCTTATTTTTCTTGCCTTCAAAGATGAAATTGTAAGAAATACTAAATCTGGCACATCAAAAGAGGCCATTGGTTTAACTGTTTTTGGGAAGTATGAAATTCCCTATTTTGAAATTGAAAAGCAAATTGAAACAAGAGATAAGTTTGTAAATGCACAAGAAGCAACTAATGAACTAAATTCTGAACTGACCAGCCAAATCAATATAGTCGAGCAACTTCGCCAAGCTTTTTTGACGGATGCCATGCAAGGAAAATTGATGTCCATGGCCAAGAGTGACGAGCCAGCAACATTGCTTTTAGGAAAAATCAAAGCCGAAAAAGAACGGTTGACAAGAGAGAAGAAAATCAAAAAACAAAAGCCACTGCAACTCATTACACCAGATGAAATTCCCTTTGAAATTCCTGAAAATTGGTCTTGGTGTAGATTAGGAGAATTGTTATTAGACATAAAGTATGGCACATCAAAGAGTTGTGACTATAACTCTAATAGAAACTCTAGAGTACTAAGAATCCCTAATGTTTCTGGCCACTCACTAAATGGTGATGATTTAAAGTTTACGGACTTAAGCGAAAAAGAACAAAAAGATTTAGCGCTAGAACAAGATGATATTTTGATAATTCGATCCAATGGTAGCAGGGAATTAGTTGGTAAAACAGTATTAGTAAATGGTGAATTTGTAGGTTTTGCTTATGCGGGATATCTTGTTCGGTTAAGATTTAACATAAACCTCATAAATGCAAGGTTTCTATTGCGAGCCACAAAATCAAATTTTTTCAGGGATTTGATTGAAAAACCTTTAAGAACAACTGTGGGCATTAACAATATTAACACTCAAGAAATTTCAAACCTACTAGTTCCTATTCCCCCACTAGAGATACAAATACTTTTAGCTGATAAACTAGATGAATTAATGCTATTTCTTGATTCTTTGAATAAAAATATATCAGAAAGTATAATAAATAATGAATTGCTTCTTAAGCAAGTTTTGACTGAAGCGCTAGGTATAGAAATTTTAAAAGAAAAACCTCAAAAGGAAACGTCAAAGAAAGACAGACAGAGAACTAGTAAATATGATCCAAATACAATACTTATGGAAATAGTGCCACTTTTAAAAAAACATGGTAAGCTTCATGCAGAAGAACTTTGGAAAATGTCAAAGTATTATGGTCCTAAAGAAGAAGATCGGAAAATTGATGAATTCTATGCGGAATTAAAAAAACAAATAGAGATGAATAAGACGGTCAAAGAAAGTTCAGAAAAAGGCTATTTAGAACTTGTATGAGAATAGATAAGGTTTACATCGAAAAATTCAAAAACCTCCATCAATTCAATATTGATTTGGATGAGTCTAAAATGCAAACCGTTCTTTTGGGAGAGAACGCAGCAGGTAAGTCAAACTTCTTGGAGGCATTGGTTATTATTTTTCGTGATTTGGAATTAGGAGTCGCTACTCCCTTTAACTATATCATTGAATACCAATGCAAAAGTCAGAATCTAAGAGCTGAAGGAGGCCCCGGAACTAGTGGCGGTTTTAAAATACTGCAAGGTTCTAGGATAAAAACGAAAGATAATACACCTCAAGTCTTATATAGCACAAAGCCTATTGGAAAAAAAGAAATAAAAGAAAATAAGTACCAGTATTTACCAAGATACGTATTCGCTTATTATTCGGGTTTAAGCAATAGATTGCTCGAACACTTCGACCCGCACCAAACTAGGTTTTATAAAGACTTATTGGCGGGTTTAGATAATCCTATGCGTCCGCTCTTCTATGCCAGAATGATACATAGTCATTTTGTACTAATGGCATTTTATGCTTTCTCTCAACCAGAAATAAGTGATTTTCTTGAAGAATATCTCGATATCATAGGGCTTGAGTCTATTCTTTTTGTATTGAAGAAACCTGATTGGAGTAAGAAAAAAGATCCTCTTGATTTTTGGGGTGCGAAAGGTGTTGTAAGAGAGTTCTTAGATGATCTGTATGATGCATCAATGGCTCCTATTTCTGCGACTGAAAATGTAAGAGCAAGTTTCAACAAAAACCATAAAGAAGAACACCTCTTTCTCTATATATCCAATCAGGAAAAGCTTGAAAAGATTGCAGAGAAATATGGAAACAATGCTGAATTCTTCAAAAGACTGGAAAGCACTTATATATCTGACTTAATCTTAGAGGTACGTGTAAAAGTTAAAAAACGCCATGTAGATGGTAATATAACTTTCAAAGAACTTTCCGAAGGTGAACAACAGTTGCTAACTGTCCTCGGCCTTCTTCGCTTCACTAAAGAAGAAGAATCTCTAATCCTTCTAGATGAACCAGATACTCATCTAAATCCTCTTTGGAAATGGAAGTACATGAAATTGTTAGAGGATGTTGTTCAGAAACCGGATACAAGCCAAATAATTATGACAACTCATGATCCTTTGGTTATTGGTGGTTTAACAAAAGAAGAAATTAGAATTTTCTACACCGAAAAAGTTAAAGATGAGGAAGATAAAGAGTTAATGCTTGTTAAAACCATGACACCAGATTTTGACCCGAAAGGCTTGGGAGTGGCAGGTATACTTACCAGCGAGTTCTTCAAGTTACCAAGCTCAGTTGATGAGCGTACTTTGGAAGTTTTAAATAGAAGAAATGAACTAATTTCAAAACAAGACAAAGGAGAGCTAAATGATATTGAGTCATCTGAATTAAATAAAATATTTCAATATTTAAACAGTCTGGGTATTAATACAACAGATAGAGATCCGTTATATCAAAAGTTCATAATAGCAATAAGTGATCTTGATGAATTTAAAAAAGAAGAATACTCACCTCAAGATTTAAAGAAACAAAATAAAATCGCACTTCAAGTTTTAGAAGAATTGTTAAACGAAGAAAAAGGTAAATGATTTATATAAACATTGACAATCATGAACCAGGTGAAGACTGGTTAAATAGGGCTGATACCTTAACTGCCGATTTATTAGCTGCTGCCGATTTACCTGCTAGAAAAAAAATCATTAATGATAACGCAAATATGTGGGGCGAACTGAAAAAGCATTTTTGTGATGTGCTTCATAGAAAATGCTGGTATTCTGAATCTGTTAATGATTTTACACATTGTCATGTAGATCATTTTCATCCCAAAGGTAAAGCTGAAGACGAAGACAAAAACATACAAGATGGAGGCTACTGGTGGCTGGCATTTAATTGGAAAAATTATCGTTATTCTGCACCTGCAGGGAACATAAGAAAAAAACATTATTTTCATGTCAATGCTAATAAAGCTTTGACTCCTGCTGATGCAATTGAAAATGAAAATATAAGATTCCTCGATCCTTGCGAACCTGGTGATCCTGAAAAACTGAAGTTCAACAATGAAGGACTTGTTAGCCCCAAGAATGAGGATGAAAATTCTAGAGATTACTTACAAGCTGAATATACAATTCGTAGGATGAACCTAAATATGCATGGGTTAGTTGAAGGAAGAAGGGATAATTACAGAAAAGCAGCTAGGATAGTAAGAGAAACGCAAGCTCTCTTGGCATTGCAAAATCTTAACTATGACATGGCACGTCAACAATCGATAAAAGCCAATCAGAAATCATTGCTTGAATTAGCAAACAAGTTTTCTCCTTATTCAGCTGCAGTAAAATATTGTTTAAAAGAAAGTGGATTGGAATGGGCGGTTAACATTGCAATAGCTGCATAATGATTATTACATCCAACATAAAAGCTTTACTAAAGAATGAATTGGGGCAAGCAAAATCCGTTTGGGTAGCCTCAGCCATGATTAGCCATAGTGGTTGGTTATTTCTTCAACAAAGTCTTCCACAAACCGCAACACAGACCTATTTAATAGGTATTGACTTAGCGACAGACCCTAAAGTGTTTGAATCAATTATTGCTCAGACAGATATAAACGCCAGGGTTTATGAAACTAAATACACCTTTCACCCTAAAGTATATTTGATACAAAAAAAAGACGACACATACACTGCATTTATTGGTTCATCTAATACCACAAATTGGGGGTTAGAAAAGAACGTAGAGATGAATTACCAAATCCATGACCAAAACGAATGCAGAAAATTGCTCGATTGGTTTAACAGCCTTTATTCTGAAGGTTATTTAATAACAAAGAAGTTTGTTGATGATTACAAAGTCAAATTTATAAAGGCGTCTATAAAGGTGAAAGAAGTAGATAATGAAGCTTTTTCTCTAAAATCTTGTTTAACACAAAACAATAACCAATTTTTTACCAAAAATCATCATGAAATATTTAACAAGAGATTCCATCGAGTAAATAGTGAAGACCTTAAAAAAATTAGAAAAGAGGTAAGGCTTAAGCTCTTAAAATTGCACGAAATAATTTATCCCGAATTTTCTAATAATGGATTAACTGATTTGTATTGCCACCATCAGTCCAGAGAAATTGTCAGCCGGCACTTTTTTAATCAGTATAGCGGTAACTATATAAATGCCATGTGGCTTCATTATGGGAAGTCATTTGATCAATTACAAGCATACAAGAGTGAGGATAAATCGATAAATAGGCCTAACTCTTTTATAAATAATATTAGGATGCAGGTAATCATACATGAGGACAGTCTTGGTATTTGGTTAGTTTTAGGTCGCAATAATGGAAGCAGAATAGACAGAGATTATTTCAGGAGTCAAATGCAAGATCCAATAATTCAAAGATCATTTTTTGATGCATTTAAAAAGCTGGGAAATGAATATTGGATAAACGTTAGTAATGGCGAAGCCATGAAAAATTTAAATACTCCAACTGACTTGTTGAAAGAAATTCAAAAAGAAACAATAGATGAGTATTTCATCATTGGTTGTGAAATAGATTGGCTAGATTCTCGGGTATCTTCTAAAAATATATCAACTACAGTTTTGAATGAGTTTAAAAAGCTATATCCACTCTATACTATCATGCGTCATTAATAATTGAATTTTATGCTAGTAGCAATTCTAAAAGTAAAAGGTACCGGAATTCTTGAATTTAAAGGAAATGGATTCATTGTAAATAAAAAAGGTCTATTATTATCTGCAGGACATCTATTTAAAGAATCACTAGATATGAAAGATTATTACGCTGCCGTTCCTTCTAGTACGAAAAGGTCCAAACTATATACAATTCGAAAGTATTACTTTGAGCATTTTGATCCATTAAAAGCAGAATCAGAAGATGATTTTAAAAGAAAGAAGTGGCCAAAATACGAAGACCTGTTTATTGGTAGGGTTCTTAAACTCAAACCTGAAAGTCATTTTAAACTTAGAATAAAACGTCCCAAAGCAGATGAAAGGTTAAATTCAAGATGTTTTTTAAGAAGACCTGATATTGAAGAGTTCCCTTTTGAGAATGGCGAAGTTGATTTAAGTTCATTACAAAATGTTACAGAAAGTAACCCTATTAAATCAAGAGAATTCAGTATTGTCAGTGATGAAAGTAATGATTATCAAAAACAACCAGAAAGAATAGAACTAATTAAAAGGTACAATAACACTATGTGGTTAAAGTACCCTAATGGTAAAGGTTCTAGCGGGTCACCAATTTTTAATAATGATGGAGATGTAGTTGGTATTCATCTTAGAGGTGCTAGACCAACAGAGGGGCATTGGAAACATATTTTATGCTCAAAGTATATTAGAAGACAGTGCAGGCACATAAGGTAATTAGTTTACATTTCATTATTTTTTCTATCTTAGCACCTCTAGCTGTCAAGGGTATAATCTCAAAATTATGCCCGTTTTATTTAAATATACTCTACAAATAAGTCTTTACAGGAGGCTTATAGTTGTTTGTACCCAGTCCATAGGTGAAATATGCTTTCAATATTGTCTTCAAAAAAGTAGTTTTTTAAAAAAGCACTCTGCACATACTTGTGAAGACCTCGAAAGCGATTCAGATATTCGAAAAAGCCATCTAAAGGATGACAAGGTACTCTTGATAATGTGTTCAAGCTTGCTTTTTTCAATGGTTTCAGGGCTTATATATGTAGTTTTAAACCTAAACCCTGCGCGATGATTATTCGAAGAACGATACTAAAACAGGACTTGGTGAAAAAATTGTACCCGGATAGCGTTTCAACCAAATCTGCATTGCAACTATTAAGACGAGACATTGATTTATGCCCGAAATTAAAGGAAAGAATTACACAAGCTGGTCATACCAGACGGCATTATTACAATAAACAGCAATTAAGCCTTATCCTAAATCATTTTGGCATTACTCACGAAGAATTTGAAATACTATAAAGCATGATTGAGAACCAGAGAAAATGAATTAGTTCTTAGGACTTACTTTAAATTTATATTATATTAGGTAGGAATTAGTATTCACACACTAATTTCCCGATAAAGTGAAGAAAGGGCTGGTACATTAATTTGTATCAACCCTTTTTTGCTTTTCCAGTAATGCTTAACGCCATGGTTACAAGCTAATGTGCACGCACTTCATTGTTGTCAAGATAGTTTTCATCATAATTCGATAGAAAAGGGCTTATGCTCCATATTTGTAAATTTCTAGAACGCTATTAGGTAATTCGGTATCCAATAGCTTGTAACTAGCAATATAACAATGATATAAGGAAGGTTGAGCATTGACTTTGATTCTAAAGCCTAGTAACTTCGCAGTTATTTCATTTTAACTCTAAAAATGAAGCTATGAAGAAGTTTTACCTTTCCACTGTTGCCACTTTTTTGATATTAAGTTCAATCACAAAAGCTCAGGATATTACTATCAGTTTTTCTGCAGAAGGAGCAACAACGACCTTTGACCAAATTACAGCTACTAATTTATCAACCAACGAAAGTGTGACTTTGGGAGGCACTGATGTTTTAATTTTACACCCCATTGCAACAAATATTCAAACAGCAGAGCAGGATGCAAGAATAAAAATTGTCCCTAATCCCATTAATGGAATCGGGAATCTATATTATTCCAATTACAAAGCACAACTACTGACTGTTCAGGTTTCGGATATTTCGGGCAAAATCATATTGAAGAATGTTAAATACATGGAAGCTGGGAGCATACATTATGAGTTATCAACAGCAAATAAGGGCATTTATTTAGTAAGTGTCATTTCTAGTGAGGGAGTGTTTAGTATTAAATTTGCGCAAAATAGTACTGGAGTAAATCTACTACGCCATATTGGAGTAGATCCCTTGGTTAAATCTGTTTTAAAAGCTTCAAAAGCAGATTACACCTTAAATTACAATGATGGAGATATCATTTCTTATAAAGTCACATCCGGTAATTACACAACTATTATTAATGAAATACCAACAGAAACAAAAACAATTACAGCTCGAATGGTTGAGGCAGTTGATGGTGATGGCAATTATTATACAACAGTAAAAATAGATGAACAATTATGGTTTGGTGAAAATCTTAAAACAACCAAATATAACGATGGTACAGACATTCCTTTGGTTACTGACAATTCAGAATGGAGCGGATTATCAACTCCCGGCTATTGCTGGTACAATAATGATGAATTAAATTATAAAGATCCATATGGAGCTTTGTATAACTGGCACACTGTAGATACAGACAAGTTATGCCCTGATGAATGGTATGTGCCAACGGAAAATGATTGGGATGTTCTAACTAATTATTTAGGAGGAGAATCAATAGCTGGAGGAAAACTGAAAGAACCAGGATTACTTCATTGGAGTGAACCTAACAGGGGAGCAATTAATGAAACATTATTTACTGCAGTAGGGAGTGGATTGCGTAGTAATTATAATGGTAGTTTTGATGGACACGGTATTTATGGGTATTTCTGGTCATCTACAGAAGTTGATGAAGGTGGAGCTAGTTTTCGAGGTCTAATCAATTCATATGGAGATGTGACTAAAAGCAGTAGAGGTAAAAGCAATGGCTTTTCTGTAAGATGCGTACGTGAATACGAAGAAATAGAACAACAAACGATTTATGGCCAAATAGAACTTCCAATTAATATTAATCCAGAAGAAATAAGTATTGTTTCCACGGGAGGAATATGTGGTATTGAATCTGATAATTCTTTTAAAGCAAATGCTACGACAATAAATAAGCAATTCCTATTTGCAGAAAATCAAGAGGGTGAGATGCTTTACGCTTCATTAATTGATGATAGTGATGCAGTGATTAATGCAAATAGTACAGCCAGAACAATGGTAGCATTGATGCCCTGGACTGCGTTTGTGGAACCTGAAAATTTAGGTATACTGCTAGATGAAATATCTTCGTTTCCTGAATATCAGGCATTAGTTAACCAAATACAAACATCAGTTGAAAGTAATACGCCACCTTTGGATAACAACCTGGTAGAGGATGCTTTTTTAACATTAGCCGACAAAATTGTTAATCAA
Source organism: Carboxylicivirga fragile (assembly GCA_025499625.1). Taxonomy (GTDB): domain Bacteria; phylum Bacteroidota; class Bacteroidia; order Bacteroidales; family Marinilabiliaceae; genus Carboxylicivirga; species Carboxylicivirga fragile. The sequence continues at coordinate 23,036 of JAFMVD010000035.1, forward strand.
ACCACCGCATCAAATGAACTAGCAGAGATAGCTTATTATGTGCCAGAAGTTGATTACTTGGTAGAACCAACAATAACCTATGCAAATGGTGAGTTAATTATTAAAAATGATGGCACAACTACAGCTGCTTGGGGTATTGAAATCATAAATGCGGATGGTTCATTAGTGGATGGTCTTATACTTCCGGGCAATACTGTTCAATTTCCATCCCTTAGTAGTATCTGGGGCTTTCTTTCATCAGGAGATCCAGTAGATGCTGTTTTTGTAGATGCTGAACCTTTAATGATTCCGATATCTAAAGAAGATAAATATGATATAATTTTTAGAAGCCCAACCTGTTCAATTGTATTAGAAGATGAATTAGCAAACCAGGCACTAATGTATAATCTATCACAATTGTATATAGCATTATTTAAAAGCTTTGGCATTGACCTCCTTAAAGATATTGGTTGTTATAAAGCTATTTTTAATACTCTTAATAATGCAATAATTGATGCTGTTCGTGATGATAGCTTTACCGTATCTTTTTTTATGAACAATTTATGTCCTTTAATAATGGCCGAAGTTAATTCAATTGCAGATTGCGATAAAACGTTCAATGGCAATTATATAAAAAAAATATTTAAGTTTATTGATGTCTATTCAAAGGCTGAAACCGTCTTTGTTACAAGTAAATTAGTTGGTGATATGTTAATGCTTAATAACATAGACCTATGTCGCCAGGTATTAAATGATAATATATACCCTTGCTTTTCACTAGTTAAAAATGAAACCATAGACAATCAGCAAGTAGAGGTAGGTGAAGTTATTAAGCTTGATGTTGGTACAGAAGTGGATTTACCGGGTGAGGCTAATAATATTTATCCAACCGGAGCTCATATATTATGGGAGACAAATGAAGTTGGTGGAATATTAAATGCTTCATGGACTCCAGTAGATGGTAATGGAAAAACGGAAGTTGAATATGAACCAACAGAAGCAGGTATTCATAAAATTAAAGCCTATGTTAAAAGTGATAAATTGGTTGATGAAGTCATATATACTGTTGAAGTAACAGGAAACAATTGCGAAGAAACCGGCACTGTTACCGATGCCAGTGGCAATACCTACAAAACCGTAAAAATTGGCACTCAATGGTGGATGGCGGAAAACCTGGCCGTTACCAATGTGCCTTTAGTAACAAATAATGATCAATGGGCAGTTTTAACTACCCCAGCATACTGCTGGTACGATAACGATGCCAGTTATAAGAAACCTTATGGGGCTTTATACAATTGGTATGCTGTGGAATCAGGTAAATTATGCCCTTCCGGTTGGCATGTGCCCAGTGATGCAGATTGGACCATATTAATTGGCTATTTGGGCGGAGCAACTGTTGCAGGTGGCAAGTTAAAAGAAACAGGTACAGCTCATTGGCGTAGTCCTAACATCGGAGCAACCAACGAAACTTGTTTTACAGCCGTTCCGGGTGGTATCCGTCACGTCTCTGGAGGTGCATATATCGGCATTGGAACTGAAGGGTACTGGTGGACGACTACGCAGGACGGAAGCTTTCATGCAATGGATCGATGGATGAGCTATGAATATAGTTTTGTCGGCACTTTCCGCAGAGTTAAGAGGTTTGGTTTTTCTGTTCGTTGCGTGAGGGATTAGATAATGTAATGTCAAATTGACTGGTATATAATTTGAACATTCATATAGAAAACAAAGGCAAAAATGTGGTAATAGTCAATAAAAGCCATTTAATACAAAATCTAACCAAAGCAAACAAAATCCCCACCATAACCCTATCTTATGTTTGCTCCCACTATGGAAGCAAGCACAAAAAAGGTCTTAGGTACATTAGCAATTGCAGCAGTTGTTGGCGGTGGTTTTTACCTGATTAAAAAAGGTAGGAAACTTGTGTCAGGTGCAAAGATGAACTTTGCACTTCTTGGCTTCCGCATTCATAAATTGAATTTACAAGAAGTTCAGTTTGCTGTTAAACTCCGTTGCTACAATCCCACCCAAGTACCCATCACTATAGCCGTAAATCAAGTTGTCGCCAAATACAAAGGTTCGGCTGTTGCTTATTCCACTCCTAACATTAAAGGCTTAACTATTGTAGCAGGCTCAACACAAGAGCCTGAAATCTTATTCCAAGTACCTTATCTGAACCTATTGGGTAAAGGCCTATCAATTGCACTACTCCAAAACACCGCACAGCTTAAAGCCGATTTGAGTTTCACACTGAACTTAAGTGTCAATGGCGAAACTATTACTACCACACAAAATTTAACAACTGGCACAGCCGGTTTTGATACAGGAATTGTAAGTACTTCTAATCAAGCTTACAGCTTACCTGAAAGTTCACAATCATCATTTAAAAGCACTACTACAATGAGCGGATTCGCATTGGGGCAACTTGGTATAGTATCCGGCCCTCGTAATACCCAGGATGGTCGCAAGTATAATAATCTTATAAAAAGAGCCACAGGAACAGAAACTTTCGTCAAGAATGGCAATGTACTGGAAACAGTTGAAAGCTGTATTGAAATAATAGCCGATCATTACAGAGAAGTAGAAGACCTGGCTAAAATGCTTAAAAGTGGATCGCATACTGAGCCAGGCGAAGTAAAAGATACTTGTCGAAACATCTTCAATTTTGCATACAATTACCTACAGTATCAGAAAGATGATGACGGAACAGAACAGCTTCGTACCCCGGCTCGCAGTTGGTTGGATGGTCAGATGAAGTTCAAACAGCAAGGCCTTACATCATCAGGTATCGATTGCGATGACTACAGCATTTTTGTTGGTTCTATATTAAAATGTCTTGGCATTCCTTTTAAACTCCGTATTACCAAGTATGATGGCAAACAGAACTATCAGCATATCTATGTAATAGTCCCTGCTATAGGCGATTCAGAGGATGAAATAGTCATTGACCCAGTATTATCAAAATTCGATTACCAGAAACCATACAGTTTTGAACGATCAGACTTTAATATGGCTCCATTGGAGTTAGCCGGACTTAGCGGTATAAATGGATTAACAGGAACCAGTACTTTGGGCTTACCCATATCTGTTTTGTCAGGCATCGATCTAAGTGGAGGAAGACAAGTACAAGGTGAACATGAAGACCTCATGGCCATTGTATCAGGTTTTGATTTTGAAGAGACAATTAATGGATTAGGTAATGCCGAAGATGCCACTTATCGCTATTTAGTTCGTACCCGTAATTTCCTGTTAAGGAATAAGGATAATAAAGCCAAAATGGCACATATACAAAACCCTGATCAATTCATATCAATGGTTGACCAGGCCATTAAATTCTGGAACACACCCAAACGAGATGCAGTACTAGACAAGCTCTCAACCATCGAAGCCAAACTTGTTGCCAACGGACATATTAAATATGATGCAGATGCCATTGAAGGACTAACGGAAATAGATGATCATGATGAGTCAATAGATGGCTTGAGTGGAGATAGAGGCCTGGGAGGTTTCTTTAAATCACTTAGACGCATTGGTAAAAAGATTGGTAGGGGAATCAAAAAAGCAGGAAAAGCTGTAGCCAAAGTAACCAAGAAAGTTGTCAAAGCAATTATTCGTTTCAACCCTTTATCCATTGCTATTCGAAATGGCTTATTAGCTGCACTTCGATTAAATATGTTTGGCATTTCAAAGAAACTGCAATATGCTTATTTACCAGAACAACTGGCAAACAAATATGGTGTTGATGCCAACAAGTTAAAAGACTTAAAGAAACGACACGGCAGAGTTAGAAAACTATTCAAGGGTTTGCAGGGCAGAGATAAATATCTGAAAAGAGCCATCCTAAAAGGTGCTAAACAAAAAAGTTCTGACTTTACGCTACATGGTATTATTAATGGCCTTAAAGCTTTGGAAGCAATTGGTGAATTAGCCGAGTTGGGAAATTTGGGTGAACCTGCTACAGCGGTATCGATAGGTGCAGCTACAGGCGTATTAGCTAAAATCAAAAGCTGGTTGAAACCCGTAAAAAACATTTTCAATAAGATAAAAAATAAGTTTAAATCCAGAACACAAGCTCAACCGCAGCAGGCTCTTCCTCAGAATATAGTTCAACCAATAGCACCAGTAATACCAAATTATAGCTTCCCACAGATTAATCAAAACATGCCTATGATACCAACGATGACACAACAACCATCGATGAACACGACAATAGCACCAAGCTCTATTAATACAAAGAAAGGCATCAGCAAGGGCGCAAAAATTGGAATCGGAATTGGTGTGGCAGCGCTTATCGGTACCGGAGCCTATTTGATGCTTAGAGATAAGCATGATAAACCAAAAACAAGTACCAAAAAATCAAGCAGAAAAGGATCACTCGGATCAATAACACTTAGTTAATAACAGATTTTAAATTTCATAAAAATGGCAGTACGAAAAACATCAAGAACACCTACTTCAAGTAGGGCACAAAAGATTGACTTTATGAAAGCGACCAACAACATAGGTAAACCCATTGCTGCCGTAGCAGGGTTTGCTGTTGGGAAATATGCTCTCAAAAAGTTTCAAAAAAGTTCAACAGTCACAGGACTAATGGGCACGGACATGAAACAATACCTCATTCCGGCAGTGATAACCATGGGTGGTTTAGTTGGCACCCAGTTTACCAAGAATGAATACATCAGAATTGGTTTGGTAGGTGCTGCAGGTGCAGGCGTGGAAGCAATGGTTAAAAAAGCCACTGGTAAAACCATCCTACAAGGATTGGAAGGTGTTATGGGCGATGATGCTTATACCGACTACGAAGAGGTGGATGGATTACAGACTCTTAATCCGGTAACACAAGCTCTTCCTGCAGCAGATATTGATATTGAGCGTGAGATTGAAGCTTCTGTTTCGGGAGCATCAGATTTCAGTATGAGCGATGAGCCAGTGGGAAGTGCAGCTAGTGACTTTTCCATGTCAGATGAACCAATTGGCTCAGATGATGATGAACAGGTTGGAAAGGTTAAGATCATTGGACCAGACAGCATGGACTATGATATCTTTTCTGGAGATATGATGGAATCCTAAAATGAGTATCGAGATTTACAGAATTGAGTACAGAGACAATTAAATAATAACAAGCTAATTAAGCTACAAAAAGTAAAAATCATGGCAGAGATCAATGAGCAAAATGATTTATACCCTTCAATGGAAGAAGTTGAAGGTTTAGAAGAAGCTTTACTTGACAAAGAAGAGGAAGCATTAGAGAAAGAAGAAGACCAGGATGATGCCACCGAAGGTATTGGTGAACTTGGTCGTAGCAGACGCTGGCGCAGACGTAGAGCACGAAGAGGACGCCGACGTACCAGTCGTAGACGTGCCATTCGCAGGTCGTTTAATGCTGGTTCAAGAAGCACAGCCGTCAAAACAGGTTTAACTAAAAGCCTGACATCCAAAGGTCAGTTTGAATTACGCAGACAACAGCTGCCTGCAGATATTCAAAAAGCCTTGAAAGATGCACGTATGCAAACCGTTGATGCAGCAATCTACACGGTAAAAAGTATCAAGGACAAATCGGATATTGATTTGATGGAAGCATCGGATGATAAAAAGGCTGGTCGTACCAACTTGAACCGTGCCCAATTGGATAGCAGCAAGTATTTCTTGCTTACAGATATTGTTTTGGAGTACGCTCATGGTTCATCAGAAGAGGATAACGACCCGGCAGATTTTGCATTTGGTCAGTTTGCTTTTCCTCCTCAGATTACCAACGGTACGTTTGAAATGACTTTGGGAACTAAGGTAATCTTACCTGAAATATCATGTGCGGTATTCGATGATAGTGATACGACAAAACGTAAGTTTCAGTATAAGTTGGCCAATCCAAAATGGTTAAAACCATCAATGGATATCACACCAAAATTGAACATGCCAAAGTCAGTGGCAGGTGATAAGGTTTTCAATCCAGCCGTGAAGATTACGCTATTGGGAACAATGACAGAGAAAGCCTAGGTAAGTTATTTAGCCCATCTTAAGTAGAGAGTAAAACCATACTAACAAGAGGCTTATTATAGATGCGCTAAATAACGCAATCCATACATGTAAAGGGGCGGTATAGCTATCGCCCCTTTACCTTTAAAACATCCCTATACAATGGAAGAACAAAATACCACTATTAAGAAACTGCAAGTCGTAAAATTCGAGGTTAAAAAAGGTGATACTTTTGAATTTAATGGCAATACTAAAACAGAACATGACCGTATTAAAGGCATCTTCTTACGCCTTTCGAATCAGCAAGCTTTGCAAGGAGCAACGCTTCGGGTTTGGATTGATGACACCGAAATAATACCTGATGATACCGAGGTGGCTCTACTACACCACAGCGATGACATGAGTATTAAAGATGTAGCCTTCCCGGTTAATGAAAAAGCCAAGAATAGTCCTATTCGTATCATTTACAAAGACAATAGTGAAAACCTGGCAGTAGCTGATAGCTACGATGTACGAGTGTACCTGCTTGCTGATGTAGAGCCTAAATAACATTCAACTCCCGAATAATGAAAAGATACTTTGTAATAACCCACCAATCTGAGGGTAATGGCCACCTGAATGTTCAGGACTTACTACCAGCTTCATGTAAGCTTATTACTGGCATTGCTGTAAATGCAATAGCTAAGCAAGATGCTATGGTGGAAGATGTCCTTGGAGAACTTTCCTTTCCTCAAGCCTTAATCACCGATTTACTGTTGGATGATAAGATAGCTGACTTATTCTACTCTTACCTGCGTACGCGTACCAACCAGATTGATAGTCGTTCTTTTTTTGAAAGTAATATCCTTCCAGAGATTGTTAAGGTACTGAGTAATAATATAGTTTTTCCATGCTTGAATACACAGCAGCAACAAGCGCTAAATGATAGTATCATCAAGCTGTTCAATGAGCAATTCACAGATTATATCTACAACGAGGCAGGGCTTTTTGATAAAGCACAAGGAATGAATGATCTCGATTTTACAGACTTTATTGCACAGCAAACACTCATATTTTTCTATTCTCACAGAAAGGAAATCTTCAAGCGAACGATTCAAGTGTATAATCAGCCACAGTCATATGAATGTGGTAATATCAGCTTATTGGTAAATGGTAACAGTTTCTTGCTTCGTGATCATATGGTAACGGCTAATCGTAAGGTTCGACACATGAGCAAAGAAGTAATCCCTTTCCATGAACCACTTGATGTTAACAGCAATGTTCATACGATTTTCAAGAGCAACAAGAATAGTGATACTCATTTGCTAACCATCAGAATCTATATCCAATATGAAACGAGTAAATAGTCATTGCTTATTTGTGAGTGAGCGATTCATGCGAGTTCCATTGAATGCTGTTGAAAATCTAAAATTTTAATAAGATGAACACGAGTGAGTTATTACACACCATCGCCAAAGACCGTGTTGCCGGGATGCGAACCATTGATAGCTATCAATTGAAACCTACGGTTATAAGTGTTAGCAATGCTGATATGTCCATTGATTTGAAAAACGACATGTGGATTCTAAATACAAGAGGATTGCCTGCAACAATTGAGGAACTAGAATTGGTAAGTAGCGATAATGTATTTACAGCTTCACCCCAGGAATATGACTTTATGGATGAATACCGTTATCAGGTTTTTACCGATTATATCGATATTAAAACCGCTGCGCAAGACTTCACTCCATATAGACTAGAGTTTGTAAAAATAATCCCTCACAGGAACCCACACAGTGGGAGTTAATAATGAAGCAATAAGACACAATGATTTACAAGCTGTAAATAACCTTGATACCCACTACTTGATACTAAAGACATGTTAGATTACAAAGAACAAATACAAAGCATATACGATTTTTTAAAGCGTTCCGAGGTAGAGCAGAAATACCCATACGCCTATGAAATATACCTGCTTACCGGAGCCGATGAAACAGCTTTAACTTCAAGAACCTCTGGAACGGCTAAATTCAATCAGGACATTGAGAGTGCCATTGAAAAAGCAAAACAATCTCACTCAATGGTGCGAGTGAGTGTATTTGGTGGCAAGAGCCCCAATGCTCGAAGCTTAAACAACTACACAATTAACGTTAGTGGACTGTTGAATCCAACCCAAAAACCTATAGAGAAAGCCGAGATTCAAACCATTATTAAAGAAGAAATGAAGCAGCACCAAACACAAGGTAACACCAACGGTTTGGGAGAGATTGAAGGCTTACTCGGGCTTTTTACTGGAGAAAATGAACAAGCTAGAAGTAAGGTCGAAGGCCTGTTTGGTTTGTTCAATGCACTATCGGGTAACAACAAGGAAGTTGAACGAATTAACTATCAAAAGCAACTGGATGATTTCAAGTTCGAGACGCGCCATACCATGCTACAAGAAAAGTTGGAAAAGCTAAGCAGTGAGAATGCAGAGCTTCGAGTGGATAGAGAACGCTTTGTAAATGAAAACAAAGAACTAAAAAATGAGAAATCAGAATTGGAGAGCCGACTAGCTGGTTATGCTCCCAATGAAATAATGAAGCGTGTGGCGGTGGGTGTTATATCAGGTATAGGTGGAAAAATACTCAGTAACTCTCCCAAAACAGCAGAATTATTAGGGCTTAGTCCGGATGAATTAAAAGGAGCTTTGGGTATCGTTGATGATGACCTTGGTGAAGAACAGCAAATTATACCGGATGCCAATGTAGAGATAAATGAAGTTGGTACGCCACAGACTCCCGAAGACAAAAAGAAGGTAGCTATCATCAAGAATCTTTCAGATGCTTTATCCACTTGGGATTTGCAAGAGGTAGCCAAGATTGCCAACATCGTTGGTTTATGTATGGATAAAGCAGAACTGATCAATGAAACATTGGCATTTCTGAGTCAGTCTATTCAAGAATCACAATCAGAAGAAGCCAATTAAAATTAGATAAGATTAAAAATACATAATCATGAGAAAATTCAAAGTAGGAATCACAATCGAATCCGAAGCCCCGGAAACAGTTAAAAAAGTCGGTAATCTGATCCAAAACGCAGTCAACAAGGTTGAGCAAGAAGACATCATTCGCCTATTGGAAAAAGTGGCGAAGAATCCTCAAATAATTAAGACAGCATTGAAGTTTATCTAATACCAATCAAACATCATAAGGCTCTGGTATTATGCCGATACATAATCAATGGGTTTTTAGAAGTGAAACGCACTAAAGGCGCGTTTTGATTAGTAATCGGTATAACAGGCAATGCCTGTGATATTATCGGAATCAGTAGCGTATTTCTTATTAAGCTTTTAAACAATAAACTGAAAGTGCAAAATATTAATTCAAATAAAGCAGCATTGCTTACAACAGGTGTCAAAATCGGTGTTCCACTTGTGGCTATTGGTGTGGGTGTCATTCTCATTAAAAGATTGCTGAATAAAAATCCGGATGGGACTTCTTCTACTGTTGCTCCATCATTAAAGGATATGTCGCTAAATAAGGAGAACCTGACCATCTCACCATCAGATGCCGCTTTGTTTGCGAATACCCTTTACGGTGCTATGCTAAATTTTGGAACGGATGAAAAGACCATCTATAGCACCATTGATAAAATCAAAAACAAGGATGATATGCTATTGGTGATAAGAGCTTTTGGAATGAAAATGTACTTATGGGGAGGTCGGGCAGCTTTTTTAGGTCAGAAATACAACCTGATTGGTTGGCTACGCTTCGAATTGAGCAATAAAGAGATTGCTAGAATCAAGCCCAAGTTCGATGCATGGGGAATCCCTCTCTAACAGGCAATGCCTGATTTAATTATAAAAACAATGAGCTATTACATTGACTAGCAGGGTTTATGAACAGAAAGATATTATTTATTTCGGGAGGGGTGTTAACCACAGGGGCAATAGTAACAGCCGCTTTACTTATTCGCAGACGAAACAGACGTTTGTCAGCAATAAAAGCAGGTAAAGGCAAGCTATTGCCCCCAAGTGGTTCCGACAAGAGTCCATCAAATATCCTGACCACAAACAACAATACCTTGCCTGGTAATTTTCGCAATTGGAATGGTGGAAATACTTACATGAACAATGCTCCAAGAGGCATTAGAAACAACAATCCTGGTAACCTGGTTTACACCAATATTAAGTGGAACGGCAAACTACCAAAAGAGCAAAATAAGGACAGGCGGTTTGAAATGTTTATCGCACCTGTTTATGGTGTCCGTGCGATGATTAAAGACCTCAAGCATGACATTGAAAAAGGCAAGAATACGGTTCCCACTTTGATTAGCGAATACGCTCCAAAGCATGAGAATAATACAGCAGCATACATCGCTACGGTTTGTCGGGATTTAAAGGTTAATCAATCAGCAAAACTTCTGCCAACAAAAAACACTTTACGACTACTGGTACTATCCATTGCCAAGGTAGAGAATGGAGGCAATTACATCACTAACGAGCTTTTTAACAAGGCTTATTCATTAATTTAAAAAAAAGATAGAAGACATAAGTATCAAGACACAAGACTATAGCCATCATGTAAATAATCTTGATACTCTTATCTCAATACTTAATACTAAAAATACATATGGGAACAATTAAGATGTTTATGGGTAACAATCCACCTCTTCTAAAAACTGGAGAATGGGCGTCCAATGGTATTTATGCCTATTTGGGGATAGAAAATGGAGATACAAAAATCTTCCAAAGTGTTTTTGATCCAGATAAAGAGCAAACGGTTGCTGGGTTTACATTCGATAGTAAACGCAAGCAATTTAATATCCCCAAAGATACCCCCTTAAGCAAAATACAGTTATTGATAGATTCTCTACCTAAGTCGGTTAAATTAAAAAGTGGTGATGACTTTAATGGAATCACGCTCATGTTTGAGACAGGAGATTATATCGACGATACTCAAGCTCCCTTAACCATTCGCGATTTTTCCTATATGCTTACACTCAAAGGGAGTAGTTACGAGGATGTTAATTTAGTGGTTGAAAGACCAATTGAAATTAGGAAATCGACCGTTAACTTTTACTACGTCAACATATGGCAGAAATCATTGAATACTTATTTGCTCCAAATAAAGGATAGTATTCTTTTTCTTACTGAACAGAAGTGCCTACAAGAAAACTATTACTATTTCTTCAAAGACAAGGGGAACAATCAGATTTTCTTTAGCGAGACAGAGTTTCAAAGTTTTGAGAACGGGGATGCTGGAATATCCGGAGGTTCGTTTGTTTTTTACGCGATATCGCCATACTCACAGGTATTTGCCTATTATCATCGTTACAGTGATAATGTGCCGGATTATATCTGCCGGATCCTATATGGTCAATTAAAAATTGCCGATAATATTGGGGCTAAAAAAGCCTATGGCTTTCTTGAAAATACGGGTACGTTTTATCATGGTTCTTTTGATAGTACCAATCCTAAACTACCTACACAGCTCAGTTCATTTTTAGTCTCATTAGAAGCTGCCGGGGTTAAAAATATAGCTATCGATAAGGATAAGAACCAACTTGTTTTCACATACAACGATAATAAGAAAAGTACGATAGAAATGACCAAACCTAAATAGGTCATCATTGTATTTCAATATTCTTTAGATGGATAAAAAAGGCTACATATCAAGGATTCGTGAGGAATTGCACAATGGTCGTAAGCACTCTAAAACCACAATTGAAAGCATTGCTAAAGGCTTCGGTATTACCAATAAGAACTTGGTTAAGGAATTTACCGAACTGGCAATAGTCCTGAATGCACGAGAGATAGCACACGACAGCTCATTGACTACCTACGAGAAGTACCTTGATATTGTAGCCCTTTATCAATCACAGGTCAATCTATCCATGCGCACAAGCATGAGCGTACTCATGCAGCAGTATTCGACTCCTGCACCCATATCGTTTTTAGCATCGAGTTACATTCTAAGCGCAAATACTATTCCTTTATACCTTGAGCCATCGGCAGGGAATGGACTTCTGACAATCGCTCTACCTTATCATTTTACTCATGTCAACGAACTAGACGATGTACGGCTCGAAAACTTGAAAGATCAACCTTTTGCAAAGGTTAGCTCTTGGGATGCTTTGAAACCGCCAGCAGCTTATGACCGAAAGTTTGACGGAGTGATTACAAACCCACCTTTTGGTTCACTTTCTGAACCCATTCTGTTTGGTAAATTCAAGATAAAACGCCTGGAGCATGCAATGGCTCTAAATGCCTTACGTTGCATGAAAGACAATGGCAAGGCAGTCATTATCATCGGTGGCCATACCACATGGGATAAACATGGTCGAGTCACCGCAGGAACGAACCGCATCTTCCTTAATTACCTCTATCATTTTTACAAGGTTGAAGACATCATACCTATTAACGGCAAAAAGCTTTACTCCAGGCAAGGAACATCAATTAATACCCGATTGGTTTTAATTGGTGGTGCAAAGTCAGTACCCGAAGGTGCAGCTCCACTAAAGAATAATCTTCATAGTTCTGTAGTATCAACGCATGAGGAGCTTTGGGACAGGGTATGGTTAGAGCCTGAGCACAAAAGCGGCGAAACTCAAACAAAAAACCTTCTAAAGCTAATAGCTAAAGCCATTCAAATCAAACAAAAGCAACTCTCCAAATGAAATCAGATATTAAATTCAGTAAAAGCAGCATAACAGTCAAGTTCAGTCAAAATCCAAAGGAACATATTGTCTCCCGGCTAATCGAATTGGGTTTTTCTACCAAGGATAACAAAAGTTTTATCCGCAGTCAAAAACTAGCTCAAAACGAACATGAATACCTACAAGGCATGTTGGGAGTTCAAGGTTTGGGAATGGCATACATACCTGCAGCCGAAAAAGGATTTATCCTGGATACAACGGTTCCTGATTCGATGGGACATGAAATGCATATCGCTATACGTAAAATCAAGAAAAGCATAGGGATGCCACTGTTTGATTATGTAGCTGAAAAGCTGGATTACCAAAATGAAAATTTGGTGAAAGCTCTTTCGTGCGAACAGATTGATGCAGTTTCTCTGGCAATCTACAATATCGAAAAGCGCAAGCAGGGAATTATTGTTGGTGATCAAACAGGGATTGGAAAAGGACGAACAGCAGCTGCATTGATTCGTTATGGAGTAAAAAGTGGTTTACAACCCATCTTCCTATCCGAAAAGCCAAATCTATTTACTGACTTGTATCGTGATTTATCCGATATAGGCAGTTCTGCTCTGGTTCCCTTTATCGTAAATACCAAAGAGAGCAAAACCAACATCAAGGACAAGAGCGGTGAAATTGTTTATACGGCTCCAGAGAAGTCAACTCAGGAAAGCATTATCAAAAGCAAAAAAGTGCCGAATAATTACAACTTTGTTTGTGCCACCTATTCACAATTTAATCAGCCCAAGAAACCTGCAAAACAGCAACTTCTATTATCAGCAGCAGGCAAGAATATCATTATCATGGATGAAGCACATAATGCTTCCGGAAGTTCCAATACAGGTGAATTTATGCAAGATGTACTACGTCAAACTAAGGGCGTGTGTTTCCTATCGGCAACTTTTGCCAAGCGACCTGATAACATGCCCATCTATGCGCAAAAGACATCCATGAGCGATGCCAATATGCCCAAAGAAGATTTGGTGGAAGCCATCTCAAATGGTGGTGTGGCACTACAGGAAGTGTTGGCAGCACAACTGGTTTCTGAAGGGCAAATGATAAGGCGTGAACGCTCATTTGAAGGTGTGGAAGTCAACTACATCGAACTAAAAGAAAAAGCCAAACAGCAAGCTGACATAGCCGATAAGGTTACTTCCATCATACGTGATATTATTGGGTTCCAGGAAAAATACATTACTAAGCAAGTTAAAGAGCTTGATAAGATTGCAGCAGCCGAAAGTAAGGAAGTTGAAACCCGAAAGGGAACAGAGAAAGCAGGGGTTGACAATATTCCTTATTTCTCCAAGGTATTCAATGTTATCAACCAGCTTCTTTTTAGCTTAAATGCTGCCGATGTGGCTGACCATGCTATTCAACGATTAAAAGAAGGAAAGAAACCCATCATTGCCTTTGCTTCCACAATGGGAAGTTTCCTGGAGGGAATGGCCAAACCGGATGATATCATAAACGGTGATTTCTCAACAGTACTGGAAAAAGGATTGGATTCAGTTCTTCGCTATACTGAAAAGGATATTGATGGAGAAAGTCAAGGTAAAACCTTTAATATTTCTGACTTATCGGAGGATGCACAGTATGCCTATCGGGATATTGTCAAGCGTATTGAACAAGCTTCTACCGGAATTACTATCAGTCCACTTGATTTAATCATTCAGAAAATAAAAGAAGCTGGCTATACGGTTGGTGAAGTAACCGGACGTAAGCTCTGTGTTCAATACAATTCAACCAAAACTCAAAATACAACCGCTTTAGTTTTAAAGCGGAAAAAGGAAAATACATCCGATTTATTTCGTCAGTTCAATGATAATGAAATTGACTGCCTACTCATTAATCAGAGTGGTTCTACCGGAGCTTCGGCACATGCCATTATCACTGATAAAGTGCCTGCGAAAGAGGTGAAGCAGCGTGTGATGGTGATACTTCAACCAGAACTGAATATCAACACCGAGATTCAAAAGCGTGGACGTATCAATCGCACAGGACAGATAATGAAACCGATTTACGATTACATTATTTCGTCCATCCCGGCACAAAAGCGGTTTATGATGATGCTTAAAAAGAAGCTGAAATCATTGGATGCCAATACCACCTCCAACCAAAAGAGTAGCAAGTCACAATTAGAATCGGATGACTTTTTGAATAAGTATGGTGATAAGGTGGTTCGTCAATACATGATGGAAAATCCAGAGTTAAACAAAGCCCTGGATAATCCTTTAAAATTTGAGGGTAAAGAAAGCGATGAAACACCATCCGAAGGCGATGCATCTAAAGTAAGCGGACGTGTAGCTGTATTATCGGTTAAGCAGCAGGAGAAATTCTACCAAGAGGTGATTGAGCGTTACAACGATTACATCGAATACCTCAAACAAGCGGATGAATATGACCTGGAGGTTGAAATACTGGACTTAAAAGCCGTATCACTTGAGAAAAGCGTGGTCATCGCAGGTAAAGGTGGGCGTTCTGTTTTTGGGAATGATACCTTTTTGGAAAAGTGTGAGTGTAACGTCCTGAAGAAACCATATGGCAAACCAGAACTGGAGAAGCTGATAAAAAAGCACCTGAATGGTAAGCTCCCGGACAGCATCAAGCAAGAAACTATTGCAGCGCATGAGAAACATGTACAATATAAACTGAATGCTGATTTACAAGAACTAGAAACCAAGTACAAGGGTTTATTAGATGGTATCACCGATGAGAAGGGTTATCAAAAGATTCCGGTCTTTGATAAGCAGGAACGCATGCAGTATATCAGCGAGCGTGAAGATGAGATTATTGAAGCCAAAGGTTTGGATGAAAACAGGATTAAAACCCAAAGTCAAAACCGAAAAAACTACCTGAATAACTTCTTCAAGTTCTTTAAAATTGGACATGGCTACCATTATCCTGCATTGAGCTTCGAAACTGATAGCAGCGATAATGCCTATTGTATATTCCTTGGATTTGATATTAATACCAAGCGCAAGAATCCTTATGCACCATCGGCAGTAAAGCTACGTTTTGCCATTGCTGATAGTCGCAAATACATTGTACTTGCTTCATCGGGAGACACAGCAAAAGAAATTGAACGTATCCAGGCTCGTAGCTTTCAGTTATTCACTCCTCAAAAAGAAAGTCTGATTGATAAGTGGGATGAAGCTATTAAGGCCTTTACCCTGGATAGACAAATCCGCTACATCGTTACCGGAAATATTCTGCAAGGCGCTGCCGATTTTTCAGGAAAGCTAGTCAGCTTCACCACCAAAGGCAAAGGTGTTAAAAAGGGGATTTTGATGAGTGAGGCATGGTCGCCAGATAACAACGACAATAATGCCAATAGTTATGTAGTTGCGCCAATTACAAAACTACAAAAGCACATCATGAGCTTACGTAATGGAGCTACCATTAGCACCGAAAACAAAATAACCATAGCCAGGCATTTTGACGATACTTTCAAAATCATCATGCCCAAAACCAAGAGCCATATTACTATTTACACCGACAAAGAGGTTGTGAAGCTTCTGGTCAATAACCGGGATGGTTTTGAGATGGTATCGGGCAATATGAGAGCTTCGGTGACCACCGATAAAATGTCTAAGCTGATTAATCTTCTTGGTGAACGTTTTAGCCTATCAGTAAAGGTTCCTAGAAATTACTTTGAACAGTACCTGGAGAAAAGTCCAAAACAAACTGACACTACAGATAGCCTGACCAAAGAAGCGATGGAGATGTTTGAACAGGATAAAAAACAATTCCCTCAAAAGTTAGCCAAACAAAAACAGGCAGTCACAAAAGGCAAGACCATCAATATTTCCCAGGGTAAGAAACTAAAACTGGTAAAGCTCCGGGCAAAAGCCATCCTGATAAAACAGAAACAACTTAAAGCTGTGGCAGGTCTGTAAGCCCTTGCGAAGGGCAGCGAATAATCATAAACAGGTTACTAAAACATAATATCACATAGCATGAAACTTACAGTTAAGAATTATAAGGAAGCTACCAAGAATATAGATTTCAAAAAACTACCAGAAGCAGCTCGTGAAGCACATAAGGAATTTGATTCTTTTGCTGATTTCTACAATGAGGATAAGGATATTAAAGAAATGCTGGACAATCATTTTAAGATTGTGGAACCATTCCTCAACCAAAGTCACAAACGCTTTAAGGAATTGCCAGATAGACATCCTTTAAATATCCTGGATAAGGAATCAGGTCAGTATAAAGAAGCTTTAAAAGAGTATCGTGGAAGTAAGAAAAAGAAGACTTCTTCGTCACAAAAATCGACAAAATTTGTGACGAGAAAGGATGATGCATCCAAGAAGACTTCAACAAAGAAAACAGCAGCTTCTAAACAGGCACAACGCAAGCCTATCGAGGTTGATTTAATGCCATTGGAAATAAAGGTTATTAAACGTTATCTCAACTTTCATAACAAAAGGGTAAGTGAACGTCAGGTATCATTGCTGTATAAAGTAATTCAAAAGGCAGCAACTGAAAAGACCATCCGTAAGACAAGCAAGTATGCAGCCGAAATTAAGAGTATTGGCAATGATCTAATAAAGACCTACAAGGAAATGAACGGTACTTGTAAATTTGATGTTCCTAATTCATTGTATTCAAAACTGAAAGATATTGTTGATGATTATGGAGTAACTCCGGCAGTTGCCCTGATTAAACGTTTTATCAACCTTTATGGGAATATCACCAAAGCAAAAGCCCAACGACTATTGACTACTGTTACCAATTCATTAAAAAATGGTAAGGTCAAGAAGTCTGAAAAGGAGTTTGAACAAGTTAAGAATGTTCAAAAGCATTTGCATGCTTATCTGGAGAGCGACAAACTGCTTGTTACCAATGTTCAGTTAAAAGGCTTGAAAGGACTTGCCGGATTGGGAAAGTAAACGCCACTACTAAGAAGCCAAAAATTAGTAGTGGCATAAAAACGCCAAAGGTACATATATCAAGCAATACCGTAAGCCATGTAGTTAAATCCAATCAAGTAGTATCAGCTGATCAACTGGCCAAAATGAAATTTTCAACTTTATCCATTGGTGGAAAGTTCGGCAAACTACTTGGTCAACCATACAAACCATTTTACTTGATGATTTATGGTCAGCGCTTTCATGGGAAGAGTTCAGTAGCCATGCTGTTGGCTGATGTGTTGGCAGCAAAAAAACTAAAGGTGCTTTACGTTTCAAATGAGGAGGGCGTTAAAGGTTCGCTGCAAGAAAAGCTATTACGACTAAAAATCAAAAGTCCGATTCACTTTGTTGAGGATTACAACCCAAGTCAATTTAAAGGTTATGATGCTGTATTCTTTGACAGTACGCAAACTGTAGGCATGAAACCGGATGAGTTTAAGACATTAAAGAAGCGTTACCCAGGTACTTCGTTTATCCTTGTTTTTAAAGCTAATCGTGATGGCACTTCAAAAGGTGGTAGTGACTGGGAGCATGATGTGGATGCTATTATGCACATAGAGAATCAAAGTGCCACCATGGAGAAAAACCGCTTCCCTAATGGCAGTAATGAAACTATAAAGATATTCTAAAATGGAAGAGATGAATATGAAATTTTATTGGCTAGTGATTGCTGGGTTCAGCTCTTTAATTGTGGGTGTAGTTTCATTTGTAATTCGCAATGCACTTTCAAAAAATGCAACAAAAGAAACGGTAGAAGCTAAAACCGATTTACTCGAGAAAGACATTGCTCATCTCTCAAAAGAACTGGAATCATGCGAAAATAAATTTGTTGTTCTGCATAAACGCATCTCCGATTTACGTGATAGCTCTAAGGAGATTTATGTGAGTAAGGAACTATTTCACCAAACCATTAAGCAGCTTAATGAGAAGCTCGATACCATCCTAAAATTTGTAGAACGATGACAGGCATTGCCTGAGATAATAAAAAATTGAATGAAACTATTTAGAAAACTTGCAAATGCAGGTGCCGCCGAAACCATAAAGGCAGGCACGAAACTTATTGATGAGATATTTACCACACAAGAGGAAAAGCTTCAAGGCAAAATGGAACTTTTTAAAATGGCAGTTGCCGATCGAGACTCTGCTCGAGAAATGTATGCCCAGGATAATTGGCTGCAAAAGACCTTTGCTATATTCTTCCTGCTTGCATGGATTGGGTTGACCACACTAATGTTGAATTACTTTGTTTTTCAAACCATAAAGTTGCAAGATTGGCAAATAGCCTTTGTAAGCAGTATTAATGGCGGTATCTCCACCAAGTTAAGCACCATTATTGACTTCCTTTTTGGAGGTTCAATCAGCGGAGTAAACAATGTAAATCTCAAATCTAAACGCAAAGCATGAAACTTATGCAGAAGAAAACATTTGATGAACTCTTTGATGGAGTAATAAAACACGAAGGCTATTACGCTAATGTAACTGGAGACAGAGGTGGTGAAACCTATATGGGTGTTGCCAGAAACTTGCATCCAAATTGGGACGGTTGGGAATACATTGATGCATATAAAGAGACGTATGGAAAAATCAAGAGGAACTTTAAAATAGATATACCAGAACTGAACCAATTGGTGAAGGATTTCTATAAACATACATTCTATGACCATTACCAAATTGGGAGTATTAAAAATGGCTCGTTACAAGAAATCATATTTGACTGGTGCGTTAATAGTGGACACTGGGGAAGCCGAGGTGTTCAACGAACCTTAAATCAATTCTTCAATGCTGAACTAAAAATGGATGGCATTATCGGGAAGCAAACTCTTAAAATCATTAATGGATGTAATCCAAGAGAGTTGTTTGAGGCCATAAAAGCAGCTCGGATAAGATATTACTATACTATTGCTAAAAAAGGTCAGAATTATAGGTTTTTGAAAGGGTGGTTGAGGAGGATAGGATCGATTAATTATAGAAATTAATCTTTATTCTTATTTAGATTTAATTGTGATTATTTTTTTAATCTTTAATTTTTCCACATTCACCTGCATCAAAGGTAGTTTTATCAAAGGTATGTAACCTTGTAATTGATAGAGTTCTGGAATTAGTGCAATTTTGCTCTAATTCTACCACATAATCTCAGACATGAAAACTAAATTATTTCTTTTATCAGCTCTTATTATTTTTGTATTTATTAATTCCTGTTCAAAAGATGAGGATGGAGGAGCTCCAAATAATGAACCTCCCGTTTATACCAATGGTGAGGGGGTTATTGGGACTAAAGGTGGAACTGTTAAAATTGACGATAGTAGCTCGCCTTTAGATGGAGTAGAATTGCTTATTCCTGAAGGCGCACTCGCATCAGACATAAACATTGAAATATCCGTAGCAGATGATGTTGAATTTCCTTTTGAAACAAATGGTGATGTTATTCGATTTGAGCCGAAAGGGCTAACATTTAATAAACCAGTTGAGCTTAAACTCCCATATACGAGTACAGATACTACCGGGTTGGCTGTTGTACATTACGATGCCTCAATTGATAAGATAACGGAAATGCCAAAGCTGTATGTTGATAGAAGTAGCAAAACAATTACAGCAACAACTACTCATTTTTCAACTTATTTGGTGTTTGATAAAACTAAAAATGTAAGTCTGTTATATGAAATGCTTAATGTTGATGGAACCATTGGCGCTAAAATTAAAATAGCGGGTAATACTACTGATGTTGGAATGAAATACATTCGAACTACCTTATTGCGAAATTTGGCTGATCATGAAACCAATGCTTGGGATTGTCTAAAAAATCCATCTTACAAGGTTTACTCACTTTTTAAAGTTAAACTACGGGGGTATCACTGGTCATCGGTACATTCATATGAGTCTATGGTGAAAGTTGATTTGCAACGCACAGGGGGATCTCAGACGCATTTAGGAGTTCCTTTTACTGCAAATGCACATTTGTCAAATAGCTCCACTCCATTCCAAACAGGAAATTTATCTAACTATGATACTAATTCATCAGATTTAAAAGCGCTTGGTCGGTGGTTTAGTGGTGAACCATTGATTATTAAGTTTGATGATATGACCAATATTGACCCGGATAAAAAATACTTCATTAGTTTAGAATGGGCTTTGGCAAGCGAAGTAGATGGTTGGACAAACAGAAATTATACGCCCATATTTGAATTCAACTCAATTGATGGGCGGATGAAGTTGTCAGAAATGGAAGATTATTCCAACGATGCCAACAACAATAACATCGACGATGATTTTGAGGTGTGGAACGAACCAGTAGCCGAATTCAGAGTAAGTACAACCTTAATCGACAAAGGTCAATCAGTAACGTTTACCGATTATAGTACAGAAGAGCCAATGGAGTGGTTATGGAATTTTGGAGATGGTAGCACTAGCACAGATAAGAATCCGACACACACATACAATAAAGCAGGCGTTTATACTGTGTCGCTAACGGTTACTAACGATGCAGGTTCCGACACCGAAACCAAAACCAACCTTATTACTGTTAACGAAACAGGTTCAGCTCCGGTAGCAGCCTTCTCAGTCAATAAAACTAGCATTACCGAAGGTGAAGCAATAATTTTTACTGACCAAAGCGCTAACGAACCCACTTCCTGGTCTTGGAACTTTGGTGATGGCGGCACTAGTTCTTCTCAAGATAAATCACACACCTACAATGCGGCTGGAACATACACCGTTACCCTTACGGCAACAAATGCACTGGGCTCAGACACTGAAACCAAAACCGATTACATTACAGTTAGCAGCAATATTTCTATACCTGAAGTTTCATCAGGTACGGTAAGTAACAAAACAAGTAATAGTGCAAGCACCGTTGGAGTTGTTGCAAATGATGGCGGAGAAACACCTTCAGCTGTAGGTTTTGTGTGGAATACTGCAGGCAATCCAACTTTAAGTAATAAGACTGGCTACTCAACAGAGAATTACGATGAAAACAATGGGGAGTTCTCAGGTGCTTTGACTAACCTAGCTGCCAATACCACCTATTACGTACGGGCTTATGCAAGCAATAGTGCAGGTACTGGATATGGTGCTGTACATTCTTTTGCAACATTGCCTGCCGAGGCCTCTTCCTTACCAGATGTGTCAACAGGAGGCCAGGTTAAAAAAATTACAACAAGTAGTGCCGAAATTACCAGTGTGGTACACGATGACGGAGGCGGAGCTTTAAGCGCACGTGGCATTGTTTGGAGTAGCAGTATTGAAGCTTGTGAGCTATCTGATGCAGATGGTAACACCAATGATGGAACAGCAACGGGCTCATACTTAAGTCAATTATCTGGACTTTTGCCAAATACTACTTATTATGTAAGAGGGTATGCAACTAATAGCATAGGCACGGCCTATGGCTCACCTGTTATTTTTAATACTCTTGATGATATGAGCTTTTACATAACCGTAGCCTCGCCAAATGGAGGTGAGAACTGGGAAAAAGGCTCAACTCAAACTATATCTTGGGACAGTAATGTAACAGGTAATGTTCGTATTGAACTATGGCGAGGAACAATCTTAGAAACCAATATTGCTGCATCTATTGCCAATACGGGATCATATACCTGGAACATGACTACAGGCTACCAGGAACAAGACGATTATAAAGTGAAAATTGTAAGCGTGGATGATGAATCGGTATTTGATGAAAGTGATGCAACTTTTACCATAAGTGAAGAAACTCCTAATTATGAAACAGGAACAGTAACAGATATAGAGGGCAATAACTACAAAACAGTTAAGATTGGTACACAATGGTGGATGGCCGAAAACCTGAAAGTTACCAAATATAGTGATGGCACAACTATTCCTCATATTACAGATAATACTACTTGGGCAAGTTTAGGCGATAATAATACTGATAAAGCCTTCTGCTTTTATAATAACGATAAAAGCTTGGGATATGGGGCTTTATATACCTTTGCTGCAGCTGTAAATGGTACTCCTCATAATGGATCTAACCATGTGCAAGGTGTGTGCCCAACAGGTTGGCATTTGCCGAGTTCCGGAGAATGGGGTATTTTAGAAAATTATCTGATAATCAATGGTTATAATTACAATGGAATTAGAAGATACAATAATTTAGGTAAATCATTGGCTTCCAAGATTGGTTGGTTAGATAGTCCGTCCATTGGAGATGTAGGTAATGATCAAAGCACTAATAATAAAACTGGCTTTACTGCCCTACCAAGTGGCTCGCGCGACAGTAGAAATGGTTCTTTTAGCCCTCAACAAAGCAATGGTTCATGGTGGAGCAGCAAGCAACGTTATTACGGAGGTTTATCTTATAGTAGCTCACCATTATACCTAATTTACAATGATATGTCTGAAGGTAGAGCAGTACGTTGTATCAAGGATTAGAGCTATTTTACTATTAAACAATTTGTCCATTACCGCGAAGCGGACGATTTTTGCGAAAAACGCGAGTATAGCCGCACCTGTTCAAGCTTTAGCGAGTGATGACACAAAATCATTGAAGTAATTTTGAAATTTGAAAGAGATAATGTTTATCCGGGGTGCGATTATTTAAATCTAGCAAATAGTAGTACCCCGAATAAAAACAAACATGTATGAGAAACTTTTTATTTCTTTTGTTTATAATTCTCTTACCATTAGCTAATAATGTTAGCTCTCAAACCTATAAGCTTAAACTTTTTGTCCATCACCAAGCAAATACCCCAATAATACTTGGTTCAATACAAGGAGACAAATTCACCTTTATTGATAGCTCCTATGCCTCAGATGGCCATAGAAAATTTCAATTGTCAAATAATCATCTTTCTGGTGTTTACCGTGTTATCTTAGGTCAAACCATTATGGCTAAAGTATTGAATGAACCTCCCCAACAACTAGATTTTATATTTAATGGAGAAGACATTGAAATAGAAACAGATTTCAAGGCTCCACTGGATAGTGCGAAGGTTATCCGGTCGGTTGAAAATCAGGTGTGGTTTGATTTTTTGAGAAAAGAAAAGCTG
This sequence comes from Carboxylicivirga fragile, assembly GCA_025499625.1. Classification (GTDB taxonomy): domain Bacteria; phylum Bacteroidota; class Bacteroidia; order Bacteroidales; family Marinilabiliaceae; genus Carboxylicivirga; species Carboxylicivirga fragile. The sequence goes on from JAFMVD010000035.1 coordinate 46,563, forward strand.
TACCAAAAGCAGGTTAAAGAATTGGAGATGCAGATTAACCATTTTCAAGAAAATAATGATGTCTATTATACTTTAGCTAAGCAAAGTGCTATTATCAATAGGTATAACAATTTGCAAAAAGAAAGAAGCAAGTTGATTTTACCAATTATACAAGAGTATCCATTTTTATATGCAAGCCAACTCATCAAAATAAAAAGCGAACCCTTTTTAGATGGGAACCTAAGTGAGTCGGAACGAAAAGAAACAATAAGAAAGCATTATTTTGATGATGTAACTTTTTCAGATGAGCCATTGATGAACTCATCGATCTACACCGATAAGGTGTTTAGCTACTTTATGCTATATGCGCAGAAGGAATTATCAAAAGTAGAACAGGAGGCAGAGTTTAAGAAAGCCATTGATGTGATTCTGGATAAAACCATGGCTAATCCTAATGTTTCTGCCTTTATTGTTGATTATCTAATGCGTGGTTTTGAGAAGTTGGGATTAGATAATCTACAAGCCTATATCTCAGAAAACTTTATGGTTCCTCATGGTTGTTCTGGTGATCAGAATACGCTTAAAAGACGTTTAGAATCTCAAAAAATGACAATTGGTACTCAAGCTCCTGATTTTAATCTGTCGGAAATTGATGGGGGATTGGTTAATCTTTATCATACTAATAGCAAATACAAACTAGTGTTGTTTTGGGAAACTACTTGCCCAATGTGCAAAGACATCCTTCCCCAATTAAGAAGCTGGTATTTTGGAAAAAGTATTGATTTGGAAATATTTGCCATTTCTATTGATAAAGATAAGGCTGCATGGCAGGAATTTGTTGTAAACTCCAATTACCCCTGGTTTAATTTAAATGAACCTTATAAGTGGGATGGTGAAGTTGCAACAGCTTATAATTTGTATGCTACGCCTACTATGTTTCTTTTAGATGAAGAAAACAAGATTTTGGCAAAGCCAATTGATTTTGGTGGGTTTTTGGAGGCAGTGTCATCGCTTTAAAAAATTAGATGTCATCTAATTTTTCTGCATTATTGAGTTCAGAATTTACTTTATCTTCATAAATAATAGATACTACACCTCTCATATAATTTGACTTCTCGATTTCAATTATAATTACACCTTCTTTAGTTGTAAAAGCAGTATGGTAATTACATCTATCTTCATATAATGCAATCATTTCATTACCAGAATATCCTTCAAAACTCTCATTGCTTTTACCCTTACCATACTTATTTTGATAAAGTTCTTTGACCGCAAAATATTCATCCCTTAGGGATGCCCAAGTTTCATTTTCTGGTAAAACAGCTGCTACCCTCCATACGGTATTGGAATTTGCTACACCGATAACGCCAACATAACAGTTTTGATTTAAGAATTTACCTTGCAACATTACAGCACCATCCTCTCTTCCTATTTCTTTAAATCCTTTCTCTTCGAGTTTCTCTACAAAATCTTCAACTGAATTATTTAGTGAAACACCTTTAAAAGACATTCGTTCCTGACTGAATAATGATGAACTAAGTAAAATTGATACGAATATAAATGCAAGTATTTTTTTCATGCTTTATCTAATTTTAAGTATTGTAATCAAAAAATATGCCATGAGTAGAAACTAATAAATTAGTGGTGTTTAAAAAGTTTTAAATCAATTCTTTGATTATTACCTAAAATAGGAAGGAACCATCGATAAGCAGGCTATCATGGTCATTAACTCAACAGATCATTAATAGAACACTATTGCTCAAATAGGTCAAAACCATACGTTTGAAGGAGCGAGGTGAGACTTATTGCTAGATCAAACTATGCATAGTAATAACTATTTATGTAGAATTAGATACTCGATAATCGTTTAGTCAAAGAAATACTAAAATAATCCGTTTACTTTAGTTATATATTTGTTTTGTAGCATATTATGAGCTATTTTGTAATGTGTGAAAAATTAGTTCCAAATGAATAACCATATCGCAAATATTGATTTTCTGTCTCAAAAGCTATCACTAGACGAAATTGCTGAATTAATTCCTGGGTGGCTTCATGTTAATAATATCATAGATTTTGGTTTGTTGTATATGAGCCCTAGAATGGAATCTGATTGTAAAATCTCATTTAATGAAGTGAAGGAGTTGGAATTCAATTACATGCAGGATTTTGTTCATCCAGAAACTCTTGAAAGGGCAGTTCCTCAGTTACTTGAGTTAGTTGAATCAGGTGATAGCAATAGAACACTAAGTTTTTACCAATACATTAAGTTGCCGGAGAAGGAATATGAATGGTATCATACCAGCAGCAAATTATTTAATAAAGAATCTGTTATTTCAATTTCTATCCCACTATCAGTACTTCAAGACTTTGATCAACATATCGTTGAAATCTTAAATGAAAATATATTTCTAAAGATAAATCTTGAAAAGTATAAATCTTTATCGAATAGAGAAAAGGAAATTATTAAGCTATTAATTCAAGGGACATCAAATACTCAGATTGCAGAATCAATAAATATTTCTGAATTTACTGTAAAAACACATAGGAGGAATATATACAGGAAGTTAAATATATGCAACGTATGTGATTTGGTTCGATTCGCTCAGATGTATAATATTAAATAATAGTAGCAGTATTACCCAAAAATACTCCAATCGGAGTATTGAAATAAAATATCGATTGAGCGTTATTTGTGATAGATCACAAATGAACACAATAATTTTATCGATATGAATTTCTTCAAACGTATATTTCTGAAATGTAACTTACTCACTGTTTTGATTATTGTTCAACTTACAGCAGTTGCTCAAGATATCAATATTAATTTCTCTGCTCAGGGAGATGCTACAACAATAGATGAAATCATCGCAACCAATTTAACAAGCAATGAGTCAATAACTATTCCTGGGGACGCAACATTAGTGCTTCGTTCCACCGCAACTGCTATCGAAAAGTTAAGATTGAACGATGCTCTAACAATTGCACCTAATCCCTGTAATACCGTTACCAATTTATATTATTCTAGCGAAGGCCTTCAGGATATTACCATACAGCTAGTATCCTTGACAGGCATTGTTGTTGCTCAAGCTTCACAAACTCTAGAAAGGGGCACTCATCATTTTCAATTGTCAGCCCAAACTCCTGGCATGTATGTAATCAATTTGTTTACTACTAATGGTTCTTGTAGTACAAAATTAATTCAGCAGAAAAATGGTACAGTTAACATCAAATATTTGGGAACAGAAGTAACACAAGATAAAACACTTAAAACCACAACAGCTGATTATGTATTGAACTTTACGCCTAGCGACATAATCTCCTATGCTATCAAAAGTGGTGAATACACCAGCATTGTTAACGAAATACCTGGTGTGTCAAAAAACATAAGCGCTGAGTTATATGCCTGTAAAGATGGTGATAACAATACCTACCCCATTGTTAAAATAGGAGAGCAAATTTGGATGGCAGAGAATCTAAAAACAACAGCATACTCAAATGGTACTTCTATACCTCATGTTACCGATAATACTGAATGGGCTAATCTGGGGGATAATAATACCGACAAAGCCTACTGCTTTTACAACAATGATGAAAACCTTGGCTATGGAGCCTTATATACTTATGCAGCAGCCGTAAATGGAACACCACATGATGGGACTAATGATGTGCAAGGTGTCTGTCCCATTGGTTGGCATGTGCCGAGTGATGAAGAGTGGACGGACCTGGAAAACTATTTAATAGCCAATGGTTATAATTATGATGGAACTACAGAAAGCAATAAAGTTGGTAAATCTTTAGCTTCTTCATATGGTTGGAAACCCAGTAGCGGTACAGGGGATGTAGGTAATCTTCAAAATACTAATAACAGCACCGGCTTCACTGCTTTACCAAGCGGATACCGCTACTTCAGTAATGGTACGTTCTACTACTCAGGTAGCAGTAGTCGTTGGTTTAGTAGCTCAGAATATAATTCTAGTGAGGCAAACCTCCGTGGTATTGGGAAGTCAGTTGAATATTTGTACTACGAATACTATAGTAAGTCAATTGGATTATCGGTTAGGTGCATTATGGATAACACCACTGCAAACCTTCTTCCAGTTGCAAATTTCACAATTGAAAAAGCTATTATATCAATAAATGATGTTATTAATTTTACAGACCAATCAACTAATTCCCCAACAAGTTGGAACTGGGACTTTGGCGATGGCAATACTAGTACTCAGCAAAACCCAACACATGCATATACAGCAACTGGAAAATATACAGTCACACTTACAGTAGCTAATGAAAATGGATCCGATACTGAAACAAAAACGGATTATATAAATGTTGACAATGGCAGAAAACATGGTGCTTTTGCTATTACTGAACTAACCTATACTGATGCATCTGACTGGACTCAAATTGTTCATACTATTTTTGGAAATGAATACCGGGTATTGGATTGGAGCGACTTAGTAAACTATCATTCAAACGGTGGAGATTTATTAGAACTATTAGATGGATTAGGATTAACGGAATATGGGAATGGAGGTTCTGTTACATTAAATGGAGACCCTACTTATTCTGACACTAGATTTTATTTTATTTCACGGCACGAGCATAACTTACCGTCCAACTATTTAGCACATGAAAATATTGATAATTACTTGGTGAGTTTAGGCTCATGGTCTGGAACCCGGAAAATATTGGCTATAAATGAAAGCTTATTGGACAATACTGAAACCGGCACTGTAACAGATATTGATGGCAACGAATACAAAACTGTTAAAATAGGTAATCAATGGTGGATGGCGGAAAATCTTAAAACTACCAAATATGCTGATGGAACTTCCATACCGCACATAACTGATGATACTGAGTGGGCTAATTTGGGTAATAATAGTACTGACAAAGCCTACTGTTTTTATAATAATGACGAAAGCTTGGGTTACGGTGCTTTATATACCTGGGCAGCAGCAATGAATGGTGCAATTAGTAGTAACTCTAATCCAAGTGATGTTCAGGGAGCATGTCCGCAAGGATGGCACTTGCCAAGTGATACAGAATGGGCTGAATTAAAAACTTATATTACAAATGACGGGCATTCGGGAACAGAGGGAACCGCATTGAAATCAACAAGTGGTTGGAATAATAACGGTAATGGGACCGATGATTATGGATTTGCTGCTCTTCCTGGGGGCCAAAGACCTTTTAGCTTAGTAGGAGGGTATGGTCATTGGTGGAGTAGTAGAGAAAACGATAACTCAGCTGCTATTATACGATATATACCATATCATAATCCTTATATCGCCAGAACAGCAGATAGTAAATCAATTGGTTTTAGTATCCGCTGTGTTAAAGATAATAACACAGGTATTATACCTGAAGCTGATTTTGTCGCTAATAATACAGTTGCATCAATAGGTGATGTTGTAAGTTTTACAGATCAATCATCTAACAGTCCTACAAGTTGGAGCTGGAATTTCGGGGATGGTAATTCTAGTAGTGAACAGAATCCTAGTCATTTATATTCTTCAGCGGGGATTTATACAGTTTTATTAACAGTCACAAATGAAGCAGGTATTGATACTGAAATAAAAACAGATTACATAACAATTTCTGAGGATACTGAAACAGGTACAGTAACAGATATAGATGGTAATATTTACAATACAGTAAAAATAGGTGATCAGGTTTGGATGGTTGAGAATCTTAAAACCACCAAATATGCCAATGGCACCTCTATTCCTCATATAAGCGATAATACAGCATGGGCTAATCTTGGCGATAATAATACCGATAAAGCCTATTGCTTCTATAATAATGATGAGAGTTTGGGCTATGGTGCATTATATACGTATGCGGCAGCGGTAAATGGAACACCTCATGATGGCACAAATAATGTGCAGGGTGTTTGCCCTAGTGGTTGGCATCTGCCCAGCGACGCTGAGTGGACTCAATTGGAGAATTATTTAATAGCCAATGGGTATAATTATGATGGAACAACTATTGATAATAAAATTGGAAAATCATTAGCTTCTAAATCTGGTTGGGAAAGCAGCAGTAATGTTGGGGATATTGGCAATAACCCAAGCACAAATAACAGCACCGGGTTTACTGCCCTTCCGGGTGGCTACCGTTACTACTACGATGGCTCGTTCAGCTATGCGGGCAGCCTCGGTGCCTGGTGGAGTAGTACGGAGAACCGTAGTAGCACCGCCTACTACCGGATCCTGCACTACAGCTACCCTGACCTGTACCGCAGCAGCTACTACAATAAGTCGCCCGGCTTCTCTGTGCGTTGCGTTAAAGACTAAACACTAGTCTTTCTATTAGTCTATATACTAATGTTTTACAATATGATGAAAACAAGTAGAAAAAATATAACTATTGGACTTTGTATGATTCCATATTTTCTGTTTTTAGCTTATCGTTTAGCCTATAACAGCAACTATCTATATATGGATTGGGAAATTGATAACATTGTATTATATTTTGAAATTCTTATTACGATTTTGATATGCATATATCTCCTTAAGGAAAAATTTTTGAGCAAAATTGTATATTCTATTTATGTAATATTTATTGTAACAAGTAATTCCCTTGTATTTTTATCCCCAGAAATTTACGGTAAAACATACATAGTAATAATTGCAAATATTTCCTTGATAGTAAGTTTATATTTAGTTTTCTTTTATGGCTACAATATAATGCAGTTCAAAAATTTAATTAAGCCCTTATACAAAAAAAAGGATTACGGATTTAAATACACTGAGCAGGTGGAAGCAGATGTGATACATAGGCATATTGTTGCATCAAAACTTTTTATGGCAGCTACAGTTATCATTATAGTAAATACATTAATTGTAAGCTTGTTCCACTCTCAAACATTTAATCAAATAATCTGGCATTCACATATACATTTTATCTCGCATTTTAGAATGTTGATCTTTGGACAAATCAATGTAGGAATTCAGCTCCATAACTTGAAAGGTGTATTTATAATAATAGCATTTGCAATTACTTCTACTTTAGTAATAAAATTAATTTATAAAAATATCAGATACTCCAATGTGATATTTATGATTTATTACATAATTCATTTAAGCTTTTTACTTAAGATAGCTCACAGCCTACCTAATTTAAAAATATACATTATTCCTAATTATTCATACCACCATTTTTCATGGTTTGACAACTTAGGTGTTTTTTCAATTTATTTATACTTAATTGCCGAACTCATTTTGTTTATAACTTTTATATTGCTAGTTAAGAAAAAGTATAAACGATATAGTTCAAGTACTAATTATCAAATTAATGCAAACGAAGAATCAACTCAGATAAATACAAGACTTCATAAGAAATATTCAAACCTCTAAATTGTAAACCAATGAAAATAGCTAATAAAGTTGTAAATGTCCCTCTCAGTGGTGGGTTATTAGGAACCATTGGCAGTTCGCCAAAATCGAGATTGTCAATCGAGATTGAAGCTGCTAATAAACATGGGTGGAATGTAAAACAAGTTCTTCCTGCATCAAGTGGGAGTTTATTATATAGTTTATTGAGAATAATATTGCTAGTTATCACATTGTTTCTATACACTATTGAACCTGGTTATTATTTAATTCTTGAAAAAGATATAACGCATAATTCTTAATCAGAATCGGCTGTTAGAAGTTAGAATATAATAATAAATTGGCTTTTTCACGGATTTTGTTATAACCTAAGAAATCCATATACTTATTGAGGATAGTCAGTTTTAGCCTATTTTACATTTTGAATACAAATTAACGAATTATAAAGACATTTAAAGTTATTTGGGGAGTGACTACATGTGAAATGTGAAAAGTTGCTCCCCGAATAAATCGTAATAACATGAAATACCATATAATCCTTTTTTTGCTAATACTATTATTTCATACCAGTTATTTGTCATCCCAAACCTGTCATCTAAAACTACATATTCACAACCAGTCAAATTTCCCCATTGTTTTAGGCTCTATTAATGGAGATCAATTCACTCCAATTGACAGCCTTATCTCAAATGATGGCCATATCAAATTTAAATTATCTGATAATAATACTTTTCTCATTTATCGGGTTGTTATAGGTCAAACTCTCATGGCAAAAGTATTGAATGAACCGCCTCAGCAATTAGATTTTATTTTCAATGGAAAGGATATTGAGATAGAAACTGATTTTAACGCCACTTTGGATAGTGTAAATGTAATAAGCTCGGAAGAAAACCTGGTTTGGTTTGATTTTTTGAAGAAAGAAAAAATATATCAAAAGCAACTAAAAGAGCTGGTGATGCAAATCAACTATTTTCAGAATAAAACTGATGATGTATATTATACCAATAGCAAACAGACTGAAATAATAACCCAATACAATAAACTTCAAAAGGAAAAAGAAGCTTTAATTATATCTATCCAAAAGGAACATCCAAAGCTTTATGCCACAAAATTAATCCGGCTAAAACGTGAACCATTCTTAGATGGAAATACTTCAGAAAAGCAAAGAAGAATAGTGCAGAAAACGCATTTTTTTGATGGTGTTGACTTTTCGGATGAATCTTTAATTAACTCTTCTGCTTATACAGATATAGTTTTTCAATACTTTATGCTCTATGCACAAAAAGGGTTATCCAGAGAAAAGCAGGAAGAAGAATTTAAAAAAGCCATTGATGTGTTTTTGTAAAAACAAGCAACAACCCCGATGTATCAGCTTTTGTGGTGGATTATCTGTTAAGAGGTTTTGAAAGGCTAGGGTTAGATCATTTGCAGACGCATATTTCAGAAAACTATATGGTTCCACCTGGTTGTTCAGGTGAAAATAATACCTTGAAAAGGCGTTTGGCATTTCAACAAATGAAAATTGGCAATCGAGTTTCAGGTTTTAATCTATCAGAAATTAATGGAGGATTAGTTAACCTATACCAAACTAATTGTAAGTACAAACTGATTTTGTTTTGGGAAACTTCTTGTCCAATGTGCAAAGAAATCCTTCCCCAATTAAAAAGCTGGTACTATGGAAAGGATATTGATGTGGAAGTTTTTGCGATTTCAATTGATGAAGATAGGGCTGCATGGCAGGATTTTATATTAAACTATGATTTTCCCTGGATAAATTTAAATGAACCAAATAAATGGGGTGGTAAGGTAACAACAGATTATAATTTGTATGCTACACCTACTATGTTTCTTTTAGATGAAAAAAACAGGATCCTAGCTAAGCCCATTGATTTTACTGGGTTTTTGGAGGCTTTATCAGAGCTCTCTATAGAATAAAAAAAACTCCCGACTGAAATAATTAATCGGGAGATGTTTTAATAAGGTTTATAAGATTATTCTTAAATCAAGCCAAACTCATCTCAGAACACTTTAACTTCTCTGATAATAACTGCATGTCTGAGCTTATCTTCTCATTAGTAATACGAGCGTAAATCTGTGTTGTTTTAATATTGGTATGACCAAGCATTTTGCTTACCGATTCGATTGGTACACCCTTTGAAAGTGTTACGGTGGTGGCAAAAGTATGCCGTGCCAGGTGAAAGGTCAGGTTTTTAGTTATCTCACAAATATCAGCTATTTCTTTCAGGTACGCATTCGTTTTTTGATTCGTTGGAATTGGTAAAAGAACACCGTTTGGAAGACCTTTGTATTTATCTAAGATTAACTGGGCTATATCCAGTAATGGCACTACAGTTTTGATAGAGGTTTTTTGTCGTTTGGTGTTTATCCATAAATTACCGTCAAAACCTTTAGTTATGTGCTCCTGTCTAAGGTTTTTGATATCGATATATGCCAAGCCAGTGTAACAAGAGAAGATAAAAATATCACGTATGCGTTCCAGTCGTTCACTACTGAAACTTTTTTGCATGATGCGTTTCAGTTCGTCATCATTTAGGTAGCCTCTATCAACTTTCTTTATAGTAATCCTGTAATTGGCAAATGGATCAGTTTGTATCCATCCGTTCTTTTGAGCTATAAGGATAATGCTTTTAAATTTTTGAATGAATTTAGCCGTTGTATTTGCATTACAACGGCACTGCACGTTTAAGTACGTTTCAAATCCAACAATAAAGGAGTAATTGATTTCTCTTAGGTCAATATCTGTTCGCTTATATTCTACTTTCAGGTAATTTGATAAATGGCGTTTGCAAACTTCAGCTTTTTGGTATGTAGCCTTAGATTTATTAATGCCAATTTGTTTTTTTAAGCTATCGTTTGATTCTTCAAAAAGTTCCATTAATAAGAATTGCTCCAATCCAATGCCTAAGAAGGTATTCTTAACTTTTTCTGCAGTTATCTGGATATCTATTTTAGTAAGGTCGTTATATACATTATAAAGCGAGTTTTTAATTTCGTCCAATACGGTATTTAAAGTTCTTGCTTCGGCATTTCTTCCTTTGGCCTTATTCAATTCAACACTCCAGTCATCTGGTTTAATAAATTGTTTGGTGTTGAAATGTGTTTTCTTTCCATTAATCGTAATTCTTGCAACAATAGGTGCAGTTCCGTCTTTCTTTTCTGCATTCTTTTTAACGAAAAAAAGAACATTAAATGTGCTTCTCATAAACTTCATTTTTTGATTTGTAAAACTATGTTATTAATCACAAAATGAAATACTTGTAGGGGAGACAATGTTGGACAAAACCTAGACAATTCTGGACAAATCGTAACCTTTTTTTGACTTTTCAAAATAGGTTACGATTTAGTTACGATTTTATGTCGTTTTCAGGCATAATAAGAAAGACAAACTGTACAAAAAAACATAAAAAAAACCTACAACTCGTTGAAGTTGTAGGTTTTGTCATTTTCATGTCTTCTATTGACATACTAATCAGCGGAGAGAGAGGGATTCGAACCCCCGGTACCTCGCGGTACAATGGTTTTCAAGACCACCGCATTCGACCACTCTGCCATCTCTCCAATACTTTAATATCTTGTCCGAAACCCTTGTGGTCGTTAGTGTTTCAGTGTGTATCTCTTTCGATAACGGATGCAAAAGTAGAGTATTTTCTTTAACTGCAAAACATTTTTAAGACAAAAAGTAAACTTTTTTTGAGATGCTTTTCTATGGTTCATAAATACAGTGGTTTATGAAATGAATTTTTTTTGATTTTAGTTTTGGGTAAAAGTTGCCTTATTCGATCTGTTAATTTCGTGTTTATAATTTATTATAATTCTCAATAGAATTATTTCTATTTTTGTTCGACACCTAAAAATTATCATGCTCGTTAAGTTGTGCCAAACCAATTTTAACCAATGACCCATTTTTTTAAAATTTGCTTTTGTAGTGGATGCCTTATTTTATTGTCATCTCAGTTTATATTTGCCCAAATTGAAAAGGCAGAAGTTATTCCTTTGAGCATTAGTGTTCGGGACAGTATTTTATCTGAATTATCAAATGCAGGTAGTGACTCATTGCAGTTAGAGGCGGTATTTAAGCGAATCAGACGCCGTAGACGAACCTTAAAGGATTCTTACAAGGCAGTATTACACACTTATATTAGGCATTGTTCTGATGAGGGATTTGAACGCGGTGAAATGTTGATGTTAGATCGTATGGGAGTTAATGAGCGCTTTGCGGGACGTTTTGATTCGGCTGTGTATTATCATAATCAATCTCTGGTTTTGGCATTACAACAGGGCGATAGTTTGCAGTTGTCGTATAATTACAATAATCTCGGACAAGTTTATCGTCTTCAGGATATGAGTAGTTTGGCAATTGCTAATTTCCATAAAGCTTTGGCCATACAGGAAGCCATTGGAAATACCAAAGGAGCTGCTTATACGCAGAATACGCTAGGGGCTGCATACGTTGTTCAGGAGGATTACCCAAAAGCGTTATATTACTTTAACCAGTCCTTAGAATCTGCCAGTAATGTTGGGGATAAACGAACCATGTCGTATAATTATGGTGCTATTGGGGAGGTTTATTTATTGCAAGATCAGGTAGATTCGGCCATGTACTATTTTAATGAGGCCAAAAATATAAAGCTAGAAATTGGTGACAAGAAAGGCTTAGCTGTAGCGCAGCATTTAATTGGGCAAGCTTGGTATGCTGCTGGCAATATGGAGGAGGCTTCTGCATCTTTTCAAACCGCCTTAAGTTCGCACATAAAGAACAGGAATACAAGATACGCTGCCTTGTGTTACGATTTTATGGGTAAGATCATGTTGGTCGAGAATAAAATGGATAGTGCAGCCTATTATCTAGATAAAGCAAAGGTTATCGCTGAAAAAGTGCATAAGTTTGAATACTTGATGTCAATTAATAAATCATTAATTGAATTATATCAGAAACGTGAGGACTGGCCATTGGCCATTGAAGTGTTAAACGAGAACCAAACCATTCGCGATAGCGTATTTAACTTGAAAAAAAACAAGGCAATTCAAACACTTGAGATCGAATATCAAACCGAAAAACGTCAACATCAAATCGATTTATTGTCTGCCGAAAATGATCTTAAGAATCAAGGTATTCAACTTGGTATTGCTATTATTGTGCTTTTATTGTTGAGTATAGCACTTGGTGTGTATGTTCAATCAGCCAGACGTAAAAGAGGAGTGCTTGAACGTGACAAGCTTAAGCAACAATTATTACGCTCGCAAATGAATCCTCATTTTTTATTCAATGCTTTGGGCAGTATACAAAGTTATATGTACAAAAACGATGTGAAAAATGCAGCACGTTATATGGGTAATTTTGCTGCCCTTACAAGATCTATTTTGAATAACTCAAATGTTGAACAAGTATCGCTTGAAGAGGAATTAAGTACATTGCGTAACTATTTGGAGTTGGAAAAAATGCGAATGCAAAATTCTTTCGATTATAAAATTGAGTTGCCCGATACTTTAGATATAGAGTTTGTGGATGTGCCTCCAATGATGGTTCAGCCTTTTGTAGAGAATGCAATAAAGCACGGCGTAAAGGATATGTCGGAGGGTGGAATGATCAGTATTTCATTTAAGGAAGAAGGAGAGTTGTTACACGTGGTTGTTGTGGATAATGGAATAGGTTTAAAAAAGTCAATAAATGCTGCAAATAAAAGTCACCGCTCAATGGCTACAGCTATTTTTAATCAGCGAATAAAAATAATACAGAAGAATTATCCCAATGTGCCTGCACCCCTTATTCAGGATATTTCAGGGGCAGGTACAAGTGGAACTCAAATCGATATTTTCTTACCAATTATGGAATTGTCAAGTCACGAATAGCTTTCTAATTACGATAAATGATAGCTGTGTAGCATAGAGGATGCCTAATTTAATAGTTTGAACTAATGATGGAAAAGAAGAAGGTTGTAATTATTGATGATGAAGCTAATATAAGGGAGCTGAATCGCCATTTGTTATTGGATAACTTTACTGACGTTGATGTGGTTGGTGAAGCTGATTGCGTGGATGATGCGGTTAAGGTAATAGAGCTGACACAGCCTGATATTGTTCTGTTAGATATTGAAATAAAGGGGGGGACTGGTTTTCATGTGCTTCAGCGGCTTCGACCTTATTCTTTCAAGCTAATATTTATTACAGCGTTTAATCAATTTGCAATTAAGGCCATCAAGTTCAGTGCACTCGATTATATTTTGAAACCTGTGAATGAGTTTGAATTTGTTGAAGCCATTAGCAACGCGCTCAAACGTATTGACGAAGCAAATGACGAAGCTCAGGTGGATAATTTTATTGCTCACTATGGCAAGGATGAACAGCGTAAGAAAATGGTTTTACGTACCTCAGATTCGATGCATATAATTGAGATAAATGATATAATGTATTGTAAAAGTGATAATAGCTACACAACTTTCTACATTAAAGATCAAAAGGAAATTGTAGTTTCGAAAGGAATAAAAGAATATGCTGAGCTTCTTGAAGAGTACCGGTTCATTCGACCACATCAATCTTATTTGGTTAGCCTCGATTATATCCAACGTATCGATAAGTCGGATGGTGGATTTATTATTTTAAATAATGGTAAAGAGATTCCCGTATCGTCGCGTCGCAAACAAAGCCTGTTGCAACTCCTTGATCAGTTGTAAAAAACTTAAGTATTGTTTTAATCTCAAAAACAAATTCAAAAGAAATGATTGCAGTTTCAAACTGAGAAGCTGCAAATTCAAGTTGATGCATATTTAAGGTAGAAGCCGGTATTACTTTTAGGTTGTAATTAAAAATTAAAACCTAATAAAATGAAAAAAACTAAGATTCTACTTTTGATGGCAGTGGTGCTAGCTACTGGATTAACTGCAAGTGCTCAAGACTCAAAAATTATGGCAGGAGCCGGCTTGGATTATGCGAGTGAAATTAAAAACTTCGGTATTCACCTAAATGGCCTATATCTGATTAATGATACTTGGGAGGCCGATGCTGGTTTTACTTATTACTTCAAAAAGGATTATACAACCTGGTCGGCTCTTAATTTTAATGCACACTATGTTTTTAGTGCTGATGATAAAATGAGTTTCTACGCCCTGGCTGGCCTAAACATGACCTTTTATAAATTTAAGATAGAAAATCCTCTTTCAGGCTACAATATGGGCGGAGATGGATATGGTGGTTATGATGGTGGTGAGTACTACGATGAGTACGATCCATATGCTGACATGGTTAATACCCTTGCGGGAGATATTGAGGACAGTGGCAGTGAAGTAGGTGTGAATTTAGGAATAGGCGGGCGATTTGCCTTATCAGAGCAATTATACTTAATGGGTGAAGTAAAATACACTGTTGGAGGCGCAGATTACTTTAATATTGGAACCGGCATATTGTATCATTTCTAGTTTTAGATGATGATAAAATTGGTTCTAAATGTTCTAGTTTGCGTTTAGTGTTTTTATACCCTTGAATGTTAAATTCGTATAAAATAATTTTATACACAGTTCATTGTATATGTGGTTAATGAACGATTTGAGGTGATCTTTAGTGGAGTAGTGGTTATATGATATTCCTTATCGACTCGTTTAAAGGTTGCCTCAAACTCATTATTCCGCACATATAAGCAATCACTTAACAACTGTTTTAAATCTAAGTTATGAAAACAATAATTATAATTGGTTTTTTGTTATTGACTTGGCACATGCAAGCACAGGTGCAGGTTGATGTTGGCAATAAAGTAGAGAAAAAAACTAATCAGAAAGCCAATCAAAAAACAGACGAAGCAATTGATAAAACCTTTGATAAGCTCGAAGAAGGTATAGGTTCATTATTTGGTAAAAAGAAAAAAAAGAATAATAAAGTTTTAGAAGAGGAGAGTACATCAGTTAATAACTCTTCTTCAGATGTTTCGCCAGATGTCACGGATGACAATAACTCACCTCTTATTGAGCACAATGTCAAATGGAGTAAATTTGATTTTGTACCTGGAGATGAGGTTATTTTTGAGGATGCCCCCAACCTTATGGAGGAAAATGGTGAGTTTCCGAGTCGTTGGGATCTAAGTCAAGGCCAGGTTGAAATAATGATGGTGAATGAGGAGAATGTAATTGGCTTTGTTGATGGTAGTCCTGAAATAATTCCTTATTTAAAGAATTCAAAAGAAGATTATTTACCGGAGGTATTTACCGTGGAGTTTGATATTTACCGACCAGCATACGGTAATCGATTTAGTTTGTATTTGTACGATCGTAAAAACCAGATACCTCTAGATAAAGGCGAATTAGAAATAAATTTGAATAGAGCTGATATTGCAGATATTACCAGTGAATATGATTCCGGTAAATCCAATGAACAAGGTAATTGGATACATGTATCTGTTGCATATACAAAAGGGAAATTGAAGGTTTATCTTGATGAAAACCGATTAATTAATATACCACGTTACGAACCTAATCCTTCAGGTCTATCTTTTCAAGCGTATTGGGCCGAAGCAGAAGGTGATAAGTTGTGGTATATGAAAAATGTACGCATTGCAAAAGGTGGTGTGAAATATTACGATAGGATATTGAGTGATGGAAAGATAATTTGTAATGGCATACGTTTCGATGTTAATAAGGCAACTTTGAAGCGCGAAAGTATGGGGCCAATAAATAAAATTTACGAATTAATGCATAAGCAACCTGACCTAAACTTTAGTGTTGAAGGGCATACGGATGCAGATGGTGATGATGCCAAAAATCAGACCCTATCGGAGCAAAGGGCTAAAAAAGTGATGAATCAGTTATGCAGTATGGGGATTTCGGCTGATAGATTAAGTTATAAAGGTTTTGGAGAAAGTATGCCACTTGATAATAATACCACTCCCGAAGGCAAAGCAAATAACCGTCGCGTTGAATTTGTGAAGAAGTGAGGGTAGAGCCAAGCTTGCTTGAGCTATGCCGAGCGCCGAACAAATCAGGAAACAATTTGTGAAGAAGTGAGGGTAGAG
>JAFMVD010000036.1 GCA_025499625.1 Carboxylicivirga fragile
AGACTTATGTGATAGGGTTTGAAGGTTTGCACTTGGTCCATCATGGCAAAAGTGTTGTTTAGGTGCTTGATGTAGTTCATTTTTTAGTCAGTAGTTAGTAGTCCGAAGTGATTTGCCACTTGGTTAAATTTCGCTGCGCTTTAGATGATAGAACGAAGCTTCGCTTCTGATAGAACGGCTTCGCCTGTTAGAAACTAGAATGACTGTTTGTGCTGGATAAGCATCTTTTGGATGTCGTCGCGGTTGTAGTAGATGACACCACCTATTTTGGTAAAGGGAAGTGCGCCGTTGTTACGAAGATTTTGCAATGTGCCATTGGAAACTTCCAGTAGCTCTTTAACCTCGTTGGACTTGAGCCATGTTTTGGGTGTTGGTTTGACCGTTTCCTTAATGAGTTTCTCGATATCCTTGAGAAGGACTTTTTTAAATTCTGATAGATCCTCTGTTGTTAGTAGTTGCTCGAGGTACATCTTTGCTTTTTCTGTTCTCATAATAGTCGTTTTTGTACTCGTAAATGACTTGATAATAGATGATTGATTTTGAACGAGAACAAAGGAAAGAAATAGCTCAATACGAAAACAGTGACACGGGGTGACATCACCCCTGTGTCACCCCTCGTTAATAAATTGATAGTGTGTTGTTTGTGTTTTTGAAAAAAAATTAAAATTTATTTTCTTGAAATAATTTGAGCTGTTTTAAGACGATGGTTTTTAATTCATCAATTGAGCTTTTGTCAGGATCATAAAACTGATTTTTTAAACTATTATAAGATATGTTGTTTTGGTTAGAAGTAGATATGTGCTTAGCAAAGTAGGTAATGAGCTGTTTCTTATTGCGTTTTGGAAAAATACCTGACTCAACACATAGTCTAATGAAACATCCCAATTGAGCAACTGAGAGATTGGTTATTACTTTGTGCGTACGATCTGTCAATAAGGGATTGATTTTTTGCTCGTTAATGTGGCAGCTATTCTTAATGTATTCAATTTCGAGAGAGAGCCAATTGACCAAAGTTTCTTGCAGCGATGTCTTACCTAAGATATAGCCAGACTTTCTGAAAATAACGGTTTGTTTAATGCACTTTAAGAAATAGCCCAATACTTGTAGTTGATCTGTTTTAGTAGCCTCTGCATTATATTTATCTGTGATGAAACGTATGAAGTAGTCAATGCATTCATCGGAATTGAGATTATTGGCTATCATTAATTTACAAAGCAAATCATTGTGCTCAGTGTTTATGGTTATTTCAAGAAGTACCAATTCCAATCTTTCAAGCCAAGCGTATAAGAAGAATTTGTCGTGGTAGGTGTAGCTACTCTTATGTTTATTTATGAAATCGCTTATTGGATGAGCCATAATAAAAATCATCTCCGAAGAAAAACTATGGCTAATGAGGTTATTTATAAGCCTGAGATAGCGCTCTTTAATGATTGAGCGGTGATTTGTTTCACAAATTAAAGGTAGGGTTGCACTAAAGTCAATGTAATTTTTGAATTGATTATTTATGAATATAAGAACGTTGGCCAGTTTCTGAATTAATGGTTGAAGGTTGGTTTCAAGACAGGTAGCTTTATCTGGACAAGAACATTCCTTTTTGGATAGCTCATCAATCAATCGTATAAGATTTGATTGGTAAAAACAGATGACGTTTGATAGTTTCTTCTTTGATAGCTGCTGAGCTGATTTATGGAGTAGCTTGTTCTTGATGGATAATGGAATATCCTCTATCTCATCTGAGATTGATAAGCTTGTTTCTTTACTTTGTTTTAATAGGCAACTCTCTGCATTGCTGATGTTGGAAACCAATTTTTCCATGTGGTGAAGAAAATAGGTCATTGGCGACTAATTTAGGTTATGGTGTAAAAAGCAGTTCCAAACAATTCGGAACTGCTAATGCTAAATTATACACCAGACACACTAAAACAAAGCTAAATTTGACCAATCGCAATTAATTTTAGTCGAATATTGACAAATATAACTTAAACGGATGATCTATTTTTATGATCATTTGAGTTCGTTTCTAATTTATCGCGTAGCATATTTATATCTTCGCTTATTTTGTTCTCTAAAACCTTGGCATATATTTGAGTGGTGGCAATTTTGGTGTGACCCAATATCTTACTAACTGTTTCGATGGGCACTCCATTAGATAATGTAACAGTGGTTGCGAATGTGTGACGAGCCATGTGGAAGGTTAAGTGCTTTTTTACACCGGATATATCTGCCACTTCTTTTAAATAGCCATTGAGCCGTTGATTGGTAATCGGTGGAAAAATAGTGCCTTTATTAACTGCTTTGGGGTGTTCTTTATATCTCATAATTAATTCTTCAGCCTTTGCCAGCAAGGGTATCCTGACAGGTATATCTGTCTTCAGGCGCTTGGTAATAATCCACTTATAACCATCAATGCCTATGTGGATATTTTCATCGGTAAGACTCTGCATATCCATATAAGCCAAACCGGTATAACAAGAGAAAATAAAAAGGTCTTTTGTCAATTCCAGGCGATGGATATCTATCTCCTTCTCCTCTATCATCGTTAATTCTTCCTGACTCAAGAAGCCTCTTTCTGATTTTTTGTATCTTAATTTGTAAGTATCAAATGGATTATTCATCATCCACTTCAAGCGAACGGCTAAATTTAGTATACAACGAAGCCAAGCCAGGTGCTTCATTACTGAATTCTGTGATAAGCCTTTGTAATTTTCAAGCATTTTATATTCATTGAGAAAGACTTCGTAATCAACAATAAAACGGTAATCAATTTGACGTAAATAGATATCTGACGTTTTTAATTTTTTCTTCAAAAAAGCCTTTATATACTTATAGGTTACTTTATAATGCCGTATCGTGCTGGCACGAAGAATGGATTTTTGCGTGGAGTAATGATAATCGACTAAACGCAAAAGCGTTCTCCCCTCCTCTTTAATGCCCAGAAAATAATTTTTAATTATCTGAGGTGTTATAAGCTGTTCTTTAATCCTCAAGTCATGATAGATACTCTGAATCTTTGCTCTGTTTTCTTCCAGTAGCTTATTAATATGGTGGTGATTAAAATTTGTACCACCCATTACCTTCTCCTTCTTTTTATCCCAAAGGTCATTAGGACAAAATAACTTTGTAGAAACTTCTGTTTTCCTTCGGTTGACAGTTATCCTTATATAAATCCCTGCCATCTCGGATAATTTGCTTTTGTGGCGTACAATAAACTGCAGGCCGAATGATTGCGTGTTGTTCATCATTTTTGATTTTGGTGTGTATTATTTGTGTTTGATTTCAAAAAACCTCCTTTGAGGTCACAGAAAATTGTCAAACAGAACCAAAATCAATCATCTATAATTATTTTCAACTTCCTTTGAAGCCTTTGCTACCACTAATATAACAAAAATCTGTGACCTCACCTGTTAAATAGAACTAGAGGTCACGGAATAGGTCACAAAAAATAGGTATTTGGATGGATTATTTTAGATTACTTCGATTTGTGTAAAAATGAAAAAACCTGAAAATCAATCGATTTGCAGGCTTTTGATATCATTTAAAGATCTTAATTGTGACCTCGGCGGGAATCGAACCCGCATCATAGGAACCGGAATCCTACATTCTATCCATTGAACTACGAAGCCAATAAGGTGTGCAAAGTTAGAAAATAAATTGTACTGTCAATCGTAAAATAGCAAAACCTTGGCTTCATTTAAGGTGAAATAAGTAAGCGGAAACATGCATTACTTCCTGTACTTACAACAATCAGGCAAGCTTTTATAACTTTCATCCTTTGCTGCAATGTTTTGAGTATCATGCCCGGCTTTGGCAATGGCCGATTCAATTGCCTTTAAATCAAGCTGCGACTCATCAAAAATGACATTAAGCTCCTGATTATTCACATTCCAAACAGCCATACTAACACCCATAACATTCATAGCCGCTTCCTCAATTCGTGCCTTACACATATCGCAATTACCTTTAACACTAACATAGTTTGGATGCCCTAAGAAAGTGGCCTGATAACCCAATTTCTCAATAGCTTTCCCTAATTGCTCATCTGTGTTTTTAGATTGCTTATACGTCACCGTCACCAACTTACGCTCAACGTCAACCACAACCTCCTTCACCCCTTTTTCATAGGGCAACTGTTTCATTATTTTCGCTTCACAATTCTGACATGTAATGTCCGTTTTAAAAACTGTTGAGTTTGTACTCTTTTTATCCTGCGCATTGGCAATTAATGAAATTGCTACAATGCATAATGCTATTATTCGTTTCATATTTTTCCTTTTTTCATGATTAACGATCTAATTTGTATTTAATACCAAAATAAAACATACGCCCATAAATTGGCCCCCATATACGACTTGCGTCAAAACTACTTCCAAAAGGATTTTCCGGATCTACAATGGCATTATCCTGGGTATAGGCTGTTAAATTTTCGGCACCCACGTAAAAACTCCAATTCCGATAGTTCTTGGTTACCTGAGCAATTAAATTTATGTATTCATCTGATATTGTTGGCAAGTCCTCACCATTGTATGAAGCCGATGGCAAACGCTGATCACCATGCATTTGCATAGTCATATCAAATTGCCACTTATCCATATTTGTGCGATATTGACCCGATAACATTGCTTTGTAACGACTCACAAAAGGCGCTCGATTCAATTGGCCATTATACGTAGCCTTAACCTCATTATAGCGATAACCTGCTGTTAACTCAAAGCGCTTAAACAACTCATAGAAAGCCTCAATCTGTATACTATTGGCATATGACTTTCCATCTAAATTATAAAAATGCACCTCCTGTTGATTCTGATCTAAATCAACAATTAATTGATTCTGAAAATCGGTACGGAAAAATTCCACTGAAAAAGTCGCTTCACGCTTATTAATTGTCAAATCCTTGCTCAGGCTAAGTCCGTAATTCCATGCTTCCTCCTGAACTACCTTATCATGTATTATAAATTGTTTTGAACTTGCCAAGAACTGGGTATTTTCACTTACTATTGAAGGTGTACGATAACCTTTTCCTGCTGATGCCCTCAATATAAGTTTTTCACTGATGGAATACTTGGTATGAAAACGGGGCGTGATGAAATTACCATGCAAACTACTATAATCATTTCGCAAGCCAAGCAGTACAGAAAAACGTTCTGAAGGAATATAATTATACTCAATAAATCCACCTGCAACAAACTCCTTAAAACCAGTATTTATATTATTCAACTCCTCTTGGTTATCGTCAAAAACTAAGCTAAGCCCAGCATTATAGGTATGTTGCGTATTATTTACATACGACTGATAAATAAGGTTTGTATATAAATTTAACTGATCCACATCCAAATCATTATTCCCATAAAACGATGATCGTTGAAAGAGGTTGGCTGAAGTAATCCATCCTAAACTTGTTGCTGGTCGATCAAAAACAAAGCCCAACTTAGAAAAGGCATTCAAGCGCTTAACATCAATGCCTATTCCATAAGCATCCTGTTCTTTTTGCGACTGATTGTGATCATAAAGTAATTGCCCTCCTTCTCGCGATTCTGATAATACAGACAAGCCTAATTTGGCGGTCATTTTATCGCTAAGGTAGTTCCATCTATTCATACCAATTATTGTTGAAGATAAGGGCTTATCCAAAAAACCATCCTTATTCATATCCAACTCCCGAATATTAGAACTACCATGCAGTAAAACATTACTACTCCACTTATCAGTCACCTTAAAATCAACACCAGCATTAGCCTCAACTTTACCATCCTGATTACCATATAGGTTGAAATGCATTTTTTCTTTACCAGCCGGATTTTTATATTGAACATTAATCTGGCCTGTCATACTCTCGTAACCATTCTTTACAGCAGAAGTTCCTTTAGAAACTTGAATACTTTCCATCCAGGTACCGGGTATGTAATTGAGTCCAAAGGCCACTTCTCCTCCTCTGATAATAGGTATATTCTCCATCATCAACTGGGAATAACGGCCTGATAAACCCAACATTTTTATTTGTTTAATCCCCGATACCGCATCGGCAAAGGACACATCAACAGAGGCATTAGTTTCAAAACTTTCAGAGAGATTACAACAGGCGAATTTTGACAGCTCTTTATCCGAAATATTAACTGTGAAAATTGGGTTTAGCTTTGATACACTGGAGCTTCTAACCCGATGCTCAACGGTTACTTCATCAATGTTTGCCCCGGACTTCAAGGACACATTAATTTTTCCAATACTACTGACCTCATGTACTTCATCTTCGTACCCAACATAGCTAAAAACGAGAAATGAAGATTGATTTGAGCGTTTTATTTGATATTTACCATCTGCATCAGTGATGGTGCCTTCGCTTGTGCCTTGCCAATAAACATTAACACCCACCAAGGGCATATTATCATCA
The DNA here is from genome assembly GCA_025499625.1 of Carboxylicivirga fragile. GTDB lineage: Bacteria > Bacteroidota > Bacteroidia > Bacteroidales > Marinilabiliaceae > Carboxylicivirga > Carboxylicivirga fragile. Next base: position 6,386 of record JAFMVD010000036.1, read on the forward strand.
AAACCCACAACCACACCACTCACCTCTTGGGCTTGTATGCCAAAAGATAAGTACAGAGTGAATACTGCAAAAAGCAGATTCTTTATACTAATTTTCATCGTATTTGTATTTAAAATTGAAACTACTACAATTCAAAACCGGGCAAATGCACAGTTTTAATCATAGACACAGAAGTGGGTATCAAATTAAATACACTTGAATTCTAGAAAGAAATTGTTGCCTAGGCAACGGTGGAACAGTCTCATTAGGCAAATGCACAAGAATAGCATCCCTCCCATCCTTAGAGAAATCACCAATTAATATAGAGAACTTTAAAAAGTTAAGACAAGTAATCAGAGGCAGTGAACTTATCTGGGCATGATGTAAACCATCTAATTTTAATAAGGAAAAGGATTGTACATCAGAACAACAACCTTCATTACAGTCAGCATGTTTTTCCTCAATAGATAGGCTACAACATGAAGATTGTTGCATTTCCTGACAACTGCATTGTTCAACAGGAATTAGAATGGAGTAGCTTGTTTCACCCTTATGACTACAATAATGGCTATGCAATCTGAAGCCACTAGTCGTAAGTAAAAATAGACCCACCATAACAAGCATCAGAACTTGTCGTATAATATGTCGAACTTTCATTAACATACTCCACAAAAATAAGAACTTAAACAGCAACTTTAAGTTATCTACTTGTTAAAAGATTAATGCTAAAAAAATGAATCATTAATAAGATAAAAATATTTGACCCCGCACTAGCCAGAAAGGCAAATGCGGGGTCAATAAAATTTTAGGTCTTTAATCAGTAAGCAATTCTAAACACCATCCTCCACTGCTATAACCTCAGTTATTTGCGGCACTGATTTCTTCACAACCATTTCAACACCTCCCTTTAGGGTTTGCATGCTCAATGGACAGCCCTGACACGATCCTTCCAAACGAACTTTAACTACATATTCGTCAGTAATATCAATAAGGGTAATATTACCGCCATCGCCTTGCAAATAGGGGCGAATTGACTCAAGCGCTTCTTCAACCTCATTCAAGAGTTTTGCTTTATCTTCTCCCATCAGTTTATTTTTTAATTTCTACAATCTTGGTTTGTGGCATAGCAGCATTACGATGCTCAACACGCTCAACTACCTTTTGAGCTAAATCAGCAAAGGCCATAGCTGTCATCGATGATTCGTTTAATGCGACCGGTTCTCCTTTATCACCACCTTCTCGTATACTCTGAACGATTGGTATTTGCCCAAGCATCGGTATCTCAAGTTTAGCAGCTAAGGTTTTACCACCATCTTTACCAAAAATGTAATATTTGTTTTGTGGTAGCTCTTCAGGCGTAAACCAGGCCATATTCTCAACCAAACCAAGCACCGGCACATTTATATTTTTACTCTTAAACATGCTAATACCTTTAACGGCATCAGCCAAGGCTACGTTTTGTGGCGTAGTAACCACAACAGCACCAGTAATGCTTATGGTTTGAACCAAGGTTAGATGAATATCACTTGTTCCTGGAGGCAAATCCAACAATAAGTAATCCAACTCTCCCCATTTACCGTCGTTAATTAGCTGTTTAAGCGCATTGGTTGCCATTGAGCCACGCCAAACCAAAGCATCTTCAGGGTTAACAAAGTAACCAATGCTCAACATTTTAACACCGTACTTTTCAACAGGCAAAATACGATCTTTCCCATCAATTTTTTCAAGTACTGGACGTTCATCCTCTGTTTGAAACATGATTGGTACAGAAGGCCCAAAAATATCAGCATCTAACAAACCAACCGAATAACCTGCTTTAGCAAGAGCCACTGCAAGATTAGACGTTACTGTTGATTTACCAACACCACCTTTACCCGATGCAATAGCAATTACATTTTTAACACCTTCCAGTGGTTTAGCTACGATAGGTTTCGTTTTTGGCTTTACCTTAACGTATATATTACCTTCAATCTCGGCCTCTTCATCAACATAAGAATGAATGGCTTTGACACAAGCTTTTTTTAATGACCCAACCAAAGGATCGTTGGCACGATCAAACAAAAGACTAAAACTAATGCGTTTCCCATCTATACGCAGGTCATCCTCAACCATTCCAAGTGAGATAATGTCTTTTCCTTTACCAGGATGAACAACATGCTTTAAGGCATCTAATATTAAGTTCGGATAGTATTCCATGCTTATCTTTATTTAAACCTTGTAAAAATAGTGAATAATTTTAGAAAATCTGAACTATGAAGAAAGAGTTATTACTAACCATTATAAACACCCACATTTTATAGCAATCAAATAGCTGCTTTTATAAACGCAAAGGTTTATTTTTATATATTTAAGTACATTAATGGTTATTGAAACACATAGATGAGTTTTATACACAATTCTCTATGAGAAGAAAAAGCCCAATTGCTAATATCATATTTAGATTCCATCGCTTCAAAATAGAAACTTATGCCAAAAGTTGTTTTAGATAATGAGTCACTATTAAATCTAGCTACTTGTGCTTACGATGAAACTTGTGAAGCAGGCATCATCAAAAAATGTGTTCCTCTATACTCCAAACTATTAAATTGCACTTCACTTAAAATACTAAAAAATTATGGCGGGGAAGTAACAGACGTAGAGACTTTTCATTCAAATACAAATCTTAAGTGGGAAATAATAATAAACCACTTTTCGACTAATAATACAGTTTATAAATATGATGGCGCCTACTTTTACAAGCTTAACCTCAGTGATTATGGTCAGTTAATACTAGGAACAAAGACAAGCCTAAGTTTGGATACCGTAGATACACTTCGACCCATTGCCAGCATTCATGGAAAATTACTAATGCTTGCTTGTGACGATGTGCAAGCCATTGAATCAGAGACATCCTTAATTGAAAGTCAAAAAGCACAAACATTATCACTCGAAATCAATCATGCATCCGTTTTTAAGAATGATTTTGAAACTAGAACAGTTAAGAGTACACCTCACCTTTATTACTACTTGGGATACAATAAAGATGAATTACCAAACACCATTGAGGCAGCTACCAATATGATTTATCCCGATGACCTTCCAAATGTTATGGAAGCTTTCAACGAACATGTAATGGGAAATGTAGCTGAATATTACTGCGAATTTCGAATACGATCAAAGCATGGCAATTGGGTTTGGGTGGATGGACGAGGTAAAATAATATCGAGAAATGCAGCTGGTGAACCAAAGGAATTACTAGGAATATCGCAAGTCATTACGAAACGAAAAAATGCAGAAATAGAACTTATTAAAGAAAAGGAAAAGGCGCAGGAAAGTGATCGCTTAAAATCGGCTTTCTTAGCTAACATGAGCCACGAAATCAGAACACCCATGAATGGCATACTTGGCTTTGCTCAACTTTTGAAGCAACCACTATTAGAAAGTGCCGAACAAAGCTCATACATAGAGATAATTGAAAATAGCGGCAAGCGCATGCTAAGCATTATTAACGACCTTGTTGATTTATCTAAAATTGAAGCCGGTCAGATGGAGGTAAGCATCTCCGAATTTAGCATTGGAGAAGTATCGAAATATATTTATAACTTTTTCAAAACCGAAGTCGAAAACAAAGGTATGCAATTAAATCTGCAATTGACCGAATCAAGGAAAAGACAGATCGTCACTTCTGACAAGGAAAAATTAATTGCCATACTCAGCAACCTTGTTAATAATGCCATAAAATACAGTAATGAAGGAATAATTGAGCTAGGAATTACAATTGAATTCAACATGGTACATTTCCATGTGAAAGACACTGGAATAGGTATCACTCCTGAACACCAAAAAATAATATTTAATCGATTCGTACAAACCAGCAGTAGTGATTTAATACAGAAAAAAGAAGGTGTAGGGCTTGGCTTAGCTATTTGCAAAGCCTATGTTGAAATGTTAAATGGTAAAATTTGGCTTGAAAGTGAAGAGGGCGTAGGGTCAACATTTTATTTCTGCATACCTATAGGGCAAACTTAATCCATTTAAATTTCTAATTCCTTTGTAGGATCCCAAAATACCTTTTCGAAATTGATAATCTGATTCTCTACGACTTCAATACCTTCGTTTTGCAAAAGTTCTTTCATGGTTTCACCACCAGAAAAATGGTGCTTACCTGTCAGAAGTCCTTTACTATTTACAACCCGATGAGCTGGCACAAAGCGATGCCAACCCGAACACTTATTCATAGCCCAACCAACCATACGAGCGCCTCGAGCACTGCCAATATAACGTGCTATAGCACCATAAGATGTAACTCGACCATGGGGCACCAATTCTGCCACCTGATAAACGCGTTCGAAGAAGTCGCTTGATTTAGCCATTACGTACTGCGAAGTTACTAATTACCTTTGGTTCGGGCTTGTGGTTGAATCTTAATGGATTCCTTGATTTTGACGCCACGACCTGCACTATGGTAATCATCAAAATCAATTTCAATATCCGGCTCCATCCATTCATTTCTTTCTTGCAAACGATACTGCAAATATTTAATGCTCAAACCATGGTTAATCCATTTGGCCTCGTAAAATGTTTGAATGGATAAAATTGGCCCCTGATAGCTAGAGCTGTATAAATCGGTTTCATTCACTTCAACTTCAAACTTATTTTCCTTAACCAAAGCACTGGTGTAAGTATACAAGAAATTCGAATCTGTTTTAAGATGAACCAAGCCATCCGGCTTTAGAAACTGGGTATATAATTTAAGAAAGCGAGTCGATGACAAACGTTTATTCACCTTTTTCATCTGTGGGTCGGGAAAAGTTAACCATATTTCGTCCACCTCACCGGTATCAAAAAAAGCTGTGATCAACTCAATTCGGGTGCGCAAAAAAGCAACATTGCTTAAGTTTTTTTCCTTAGCATCAGTTGCACCACGGTGCATACGCGCCCCTTTAATATCGATACCAATAAAGTTTTTGTCGGGAAAAAGTTCGGCTAATCCTACTGTGTACTCACCTTTGCCACAGCCCAATTCTAATACAATGGGTTTATCATTCTTAAAAAACTCTGTTCCCCACTTACCTTTTAAGGCAAATGATTCATTTTTTAAATCGCTATAATCCGCCTGAAAAACATGGTCGTAAGTTGCCATCTCGGCAAACTTCTTCAGCTTATTCTTTCCCACCTTCTGCTATTCTATTTTGTTTCTAACCCTTCAGCTTCTTCAATACGTAAGCCAATGTTATAAATACCACTCAAATCTTCAGTTCGCATCCCTTGTACAATTCTAAATGTATACGAACCTGTTTCAGCAAATTTAACGCCCTTTTGATAAGGCACCTCAACATGAAATAAATCGCCCCAACCCGACCCTAACCAACGGCCATTGTCGTCAGCCAATATGCAATCTACCTTTTGTTGCATTACCTTTCCACTCGGACTTATGACATCAACAAATAACCACAAGTTACTATTCGGATAATGCGATCGATTACGCACATTTATAATTACATCATATGTGTTTTGAGCATTTTCAATGTCTACCTTAAACACAGCCATTGAATCCTGGTGCCAACCATTATCAGGGATTGTTACATATTGATCGAATATTGCATTATCTCCACAAGAAGAAAATGCGAGCACAAGCAATATTGCAACAACACTATTTTTTATCCTTGCCGCCATCTTTACGTGGTTTTGGTTTAAATCGTCTTTTTGATTTCCCTTTTTGATTATTTGGTCGACGTTTCTTTTTCTTATTCTCATCAAAACGCGTTAAGCTTTCTTGTCCAATAACATTCTGATAACTAGGTTCCGCTGCCGCCAATTTACTGAAGTCTTCCTTCACTAATTTATCAACCTTCTTCCCACGTCTATTATTTACAATAACCTCTTTCACTCTGTCAACTGGCACCTCAACAACTCCTGCAGGGAAATCTTTCTCGGTACTATACCACATTACTCTGCGGAAAATATCTGTTTTGAAATGATAGTATGGTCCTTCTTCGGTTTCTAATACTGTTGTTATTCTTGGAAAATCAGCCTGCGCATCCAAATAAGCATCCAACTCATAATTTAAACAGCATTTAAGCTTACCACACTGCCCGGCCAATTTCTGAGGATTTAATGAAATCTCCTGATAACGCGCTGCATTGGTTGTTACCGAAACAAAATTAGTCATCCAAGTAGAACAACACAACTCACGACCACAAGGACCAATTCCGCCAATTCTACCCGCCTCTTGACGAGCCCCAATCTGACGCATTTCAATACGTACACGGAAACGTTCGGCTAAGACCTTAATTAACTCACGAAAATCAACACGTTCATCAGCAATATAATAGAAGATAGCTTTAGTACGATCACCTTGGTACTCTACATCACCAATTTTCATATGTAAGTTCAAGCGCTCAGCTAATCGGCGTGATTCAAGCATGGTTTCATGCTCAAGGTTCTTAGCTTCTTCCCACTTTTCAATATCAGCAGGTTTGGCTTTACGATACACCCGCTTAAATTCGAAGGTACTGGCCGAAATATTGTTTTTCTTCATCTGAAGTAAAACCAACTCTCCGGTTAAAGTAACCGTACCAATATCGTGACCCGGCGAGGCTTCAACGGCAATAACATCGCCCTTCGCTAATTTTAAACCATTACTATTTCTAAAATATCCCTTACGTGTGTTCTTAAACTGTACTTCTATTACATCGGTGCTATTAATGCTATCTGGCAAATCATCCAGCCAATCAAAAACATCTAATTTGCCACACCGACTTGTACAGCCAGAACATCCCTTCTTTTCTTTATCTTGTAGTACCTCTTCTTCCATAATATCAAAAAATAAAAGACTCAAATTTAAGCCTTGAGAATTTGCCAGGTCTCTATTATTGCTTTAATAATATGATCACCTTCAAACACAAATCCATTAATATAATACGTGCGTTCCCATTTTGTTCAAGATGAGAATGTGCTAAACTAAATTCTTCACTCAATTCCAACACGTTATTGTCATTAATAAAGGGTGAAAATCGCGTTGAAAAATTTTCTTCTTCCGGTGTAAGATACAACAATTCCTCTTCTTGAATATTCATCATGAAATTTTCACGTACCAGACGTAGTGAAAATTCCAGGAAGTTTTTAAGTCGTTCTTTGGGTTGCGAATTCATTTCGTCGCACCAGTCAATTAAATCGAATAATTTACGTGCGTAGGCCTGACGCATTAGATTCACAAAACGGTCGAAAAAGAATGCTCTTTCATCACTTTGATCAACAATTTCCTGAGCGGCAACAAAACTGCCTGATGCCAACTTTGCAAAACGTTCAGCTTCTGTAGCATCTATACTGTACTCATCAACCAAAGCTTTGCTTATGGCAGCACCATCAATTCTTGGAATTTTTAAGAGTTGTGAACGGCTCTGAATGGTTCCTAATACCGAAGATGGATCGTCAGACACCAATAAAAACACGGTACCCTGAGGTGGTTCCTCTAGCAATTTCAACAACTTATTTGCTGCCGACACATGCATTTTTTCAGGCAACCAAATAATCATGACCTTAAACTCAGCTTCAAAAGTCTTTAAGCTTAGCTTTTTAATAATCTCCTGGCTCTCCTGACTATAGATCAAACCTTGTTTGTCAGATTCCAACTTACCATACCATTGCCTTAGGTTGAAATACTTTTTTTCGCGCACAAATTGCCGCCATTCAGCGATATAAGAATCACTCACCGGATTCTTATGCTTTGGGCTTTTTACAACAGGAAATACAAAATGCAGATCGGGGTGTACTAACTTTTCGTACTTAGTACATGACGAACATACACCACAAGAGTCGTCTTCTTGCCGATCGCTACAATTCAGGTATTGAGCAAAAGCAAGTGCCAAATTTAGTTTCCCAATCCCTTCGGGACCCGCCAACATCTGAGCATGACTAACACGGCCTTCATTGACCATCCTAATCATATGTTGCTTAATTATATCGTGCCCTATTACCTCTTTAAACTTCATGTACTAGCTGTAAAAACAATCCCCAAAGATAATAATTTAGTTGGTTGCGAAAAACGAGTTTTAGCGTTACAAAACAAGCTAAACTAAGCCTTTTCGATACCACACAAAATACTACCTTTGCAAAAAAAAGCATGTCGACATTTTTATTTGACAAAACCGTTTTTGGCCCTGTAATGAGTCGCCGTCTTGGCGTTTCCTTAGGTATGAATTTACTACCAAACAATCGTAAAGTCTGCTCCTTTGATTGTATTTATTGCGAGTGCGGATTAAATGGTGAGTTAGGAGATAATAAGGATGTGATGCCCACTCGAATGGAAGTAAAAGAACGGCTAGCGGCCAAACTTATCGACATGCAAAAAGAAGGCTTAAAACCTGATGTAATAACCTTTGCAGGAAATGGTGAGCCTACATTGCACCCTGAGTTTTCTGCTATTATTAACGATACCATTGAGTTGCGTAATGCACATTGCCCCGAGGCTAGAATTGCGGTTTTATCAAATGCATCGCGTTTGCATAAAAAAGAGGTTGTTGAAGCATTGCTTAAAATTGATGACAACATACAAAAGCTTGATTCAGGATTAAAGGAAACCATTCTTCGACTGGACCAGCCGAATTACGCATTCGATTTAGAAAAAACCATTGCTCAATTGGTTGATTTTAAAGGTCAACTCATAATTCAAACCATGTTTGTTGCAGGGGAGTTAGAGGGTAAAGACATCAGTAACCTGTCTGATGCAGATATCAATTCGTGGCTTGACGCTTTAGATATTATTAAACCTGAAAAGGTGATGATATATACCATTGAGCGTGATACGCCTTATAATTCTTTAAAAAAGGTACCCTTAGATACGCTCAAAGCGATTGCGAATAAAGCAGAAAAAAGAGGCCATATAGTATCGGTATCAGGATAATTCATAAATGGAGCCTAAACGTGAACCAAGCAAAATCATCTTAATCAGTCCATTAAACTGGGGCTTAGGTCATGCAACGCGTTTAATTCCTATCATTCATAAATTAAGAAATGATGGGCACACATGTATAATCTCAGGAGAATCGCCATCCATTGACATTCTAAAAGAAACTTTTCCTGAACTTGAATACATATATACTAAAGGGTTTAGGGTGAAATTTTCGAAGGGCTCGCAACAATGGCTAAAACTATTATTTCAACTACCCTCTTTTATTAGCTCTATTTATAAGGATAAAAATCAGGTAGAAAAAATAATTGCGAAGAATAACATCGACATTATAATATCCGATAACCGCTATGGCTTTCGCAATTCAGCCATTCCTTCAATTATCATTTCTCATCAAACATCGCCTGAAACAGGTCCAAAATTTAAATGGATTAATTGGACAAGCACAAAGATTATTACCACATTAATTAATCAATTTGATGCCTTATGGATTCCGGATAGTCAAACATCGACAAACTTATCCGGTAGGCTTTCAAGTGCTAAGACAAAGATACCCACCAATTATATCGGTCTTTTATCTCGCCTATCAGTTACAAATGAAAATACCGAAAAATCAACTAAGCTCGCACCTGATCGTTTAGTTATTCTTTCGGGACCTGAACCTCAACGCAGCATACTTGAACAATTACTCATCGACAAATTCTCAGAATCAAACCTTAGCACATTAATACTACAAGGGCTTCCTGGGCAAAAAAATCAAAAGCCAGCTATTGGATCAGTATCATTCATGGCCAATTGTCAGAGCTTTCAATTAAAGCAGCTACTTAAGGCGAGTAAAACTATTATCTGTCGATCAGGTTACTCTACCTTGATGGATTTATTTGTTATGAATCGAAGAGCCATATTGATTCCTACGCCTGGTCAATACGAACAAGAATATTTGGCAGATCGCCTAAATGATTTTTTTGGTTTTAAAAGCATATCGCAAAGTCAAATTCATTTATTACCAGAAACAGAATTTAAGCAGTTAAATACCAGAATTAAACTTCTCAACAACTTTAAAAGTTGCCACTTACCTTATTTTACCGACATTAAAAAATAAAGGTTTATTTTTTCAACATTCACTACTGCACTTTGGTCAGAATAATTCATCATTTCATCAACAATGATTAACTAATATTAACTACGAAAGTATTATCCATTGACAACAAAAACGCAACAATATTGAAAAATTTAAGTAGAAGGTATTGTGAACGATTTTTGTGGAGATAGATAATTAAACCAAAGAGCAACTATAATGATCACTTCTGTAATAATAACATTAATAGCACTAAGCGCATTCGGAATTTGGTTCTGGAAAAAAGGAATCATTCTCTTGGCTGAGAAAAATGCCATTGGTAATTTGGAATCAATGCTGTTTAGTGAGGGAAATCATCAAAAGAAGGGAATAATTTCTTCGATGCATGAAATGACCAATGAGAAATATTCAGAAGAAGAATTACTTGACTACTTCTTAAAAATCAAAGGTCTTCAAGTAGTTAATTTTTACGATCCGGTGAATTTTTGGACACGTAAGTACCTTATGAGTCCGACAAAGCTAAAACTAAACTACTTTGAGCAGGTTAAGTTTTACGAAACATTTTTAAACTATCCGGAATCAACAAGGTTAAGCAACGGTAAAAACAATGCATACCTAACGAGTGAGCCAAAGGGTGTATTTTTTAATAAAAGACAATTGGCCTAAGGTCAATTCAAATTTGTCAGGGACAAGCGGGAAAACAATACTGCTGTCGGGAAAGCGAACCGGATAATTTATTATCCGGTTTTTTTGTATTAAAATTTTAAGTCCTCCAAAACACTTTCACTTCTAGGTTTAACGAAAAATTTTATCTTTGCCACCGCAACTTTGATAATAAATAGATAGTAAATAAATGGTCGCTCACAACACAATACTCCTAATCTACTGTTTTCAAAAACATTAGAAGAGTCTAATACTGTAAGTCGGGCGAATTAAAACACTTTTATGAAACGAATAGCAATACTGTTTTTAACAGGTATAATTAGCTTTAGCCAAATGGCAAAGGCTGACGAAGGAATGTGGTTATTACCACTTGTGAGTAAGCTAAATATGAATAAAATGCAGGAAATGGGAATGAAACTTTCTGCAGAAGATATTTATAGCGTTAACAATTCAAGCCTTAAAGATGCCATCGTTATTTTTGGACGTGGCTGTACTGGAGAGATGATTTCTGATCAAGGACTAATCTTAACCAACCACCACTGTGGATATGGTAACATTCAAGAACTAAGCTCAGTTGATCACAACTATTTAAAGGATGGTTTTTGGGCAAAGAGTTTCGACGAAGAATTACCTGCTCCGGGTTTATCAGTAACCTTTTTAAAATACATGACCGATGTAACTGAAAAGGTAAATGCTGAATTGAACGATGATATGAGCGAAGCTGATCGCGCAGCAAAAATTAAAGAAGTATCGGCAGAACTCGTTAAAGAAGCACAAGAAGGAAACGAATATCAAATAAGAGTACAAGATTATTTCGAAGGCAACCAGTTTTTCTTAATTGCTTACGAAAAATTCAACGACGTGCGTTTTGTTGGTGCTCCTCCATCATCAATTGGTAAATTCGGTTTTGATACCGACAACTGGATGTGGCCGCGTCACACTGGTGACTTCAGCATGTTCCGTGTTTATTGTGGCCCTGATGGCAAACCAGCCGAATATTCGAAAGACAACAAACCATACAAACCAGCTCATCACCTTCCGGTTTCGTTAAAAGGTGTGCAGATGGACGACTTTGCAATGACTGTTGGTTTCCCAGGAAGCACTCAACGTTACCTTACATCATGGGGTATTGAAGAGCGCATGCAAATTGTTAACGAAGCTCGTATCAAGCCTCGTGGCGTAAAACAAGACATCTGGTTAAAAGACATGCGTGCTGACGAAAAAGTAAACATTCAATATGCCTCAAAGTTTGCAGGGAGTGCTAACTACTGGAAAAACAGTATTGGTATGAACCGCGGATTGGAGAAACTAAATGTACTGGGACAGAAACGTGAGTTAGAAACTGAATTTACAAACTGGGTAAATGCTGACGCCGACAGAAAAGCTAAGTACGAAAATGTATTAGCCGAATTAGAAAAATCATATGCTAACCGCGCTTCATTTGTAAAAGCAACATCATTTTTAGCTGAGTGTCAAATACGTGGTGCCGAAGTTTTATACTTTGCCTACCGAGCTACTGGTCTTGAAAAAGCATTAGAAGAAGAAAATCAAGAAGATATTGATAAAGCTGTTGCAGGCCTTAAAAAAGCAGGCGAAGGATTCTTCAAAGATTACAACCCTGAAACGGATCGTAAAGTAATTGGTGCTTTACTTAAAATGTACAACGACGACATTGAAGCTAAATACCATCCATCATTTTATGCTACCATTAACAAAAAATTCAAAGGTGACTTCCAGAAATTTGCTGATTACGTTTATAACAAATCAGTTTTCATGAACGAAGCTCGCTTCAAAGCTTTCCTTGAAAAACCATCTTTGAAAGTTCTCCAAAAGGATTATGCATTTATTGGTGGTGTTTCTTCAATTGAAAAATACCGCGAGATAAAAGGAATGGAAGCTGAGAGCGCCATTGCTATTGATAAAAACAACCGCTTATTTACTGCTGGCTTATTTGAAATGCAACCAGACAAAGTATTCTATCCGGATGCTAACTTCACAATGCGTTTATCTTATGGTTCAGTTGGCGATTACGAACCTAAAGATGGTGTAAAATACAAGCATTTCACAACCATCGAAGGTATCATGGAAAAAGAAGATCCTGATAACTTTGAGTTTGAAGTTCCAGCTAAACTAAAAGAGCTTTGGAAGAACAAAGACTATGGCCAGTATGCTGATGCTGCAGGTTACATGCCAGTTTGTTTTACTTCAAACAACGACATTACGGGTGGTAACAGTGGTAGCCCGGTAATTAATGCCGAAGGTCACTTATTCGGATTAGCTTTTGATGGCAACTGGGAAGCTATGAGTGGTGATATTGCTTTTGAAACAGAACTTCAGAAGTGTATCAATGTTGACATCCGTTATGTACTTTTCATTATCGACAAGTATGCAGGTGCGACTAACCTTATTGATGAAATGACTTTGGTTAAATAATTAACCGTCAACAATATTATTCAAAGCCATCGGTTTATTGCTGATGGCTTTGTTGTATATACAATGCTAAAAAACTAGCTTTGCAGGGCATTATTAAGAAAGTATGGCAAAAAAGAATAAATACTATGTGGTGTGGAAGGGTGCCAAACCAGGCATCTATTCTTCGTGGCCCGAATGTCAAGCTCAGATAAAAGGCTTTAACGGAGCTCAATACAAAGGATTTGCCACATTAGTCGAAGCAGAAAAAGCCATGAAAGGTACCTATGGCCAATATGCCAACTTTAGCAATAAAGCAAAAACATCTAATGCCATTAATTCGAAACAAAACATCTATTACAATAGCATCTCGGTAGATGCCGCTTGTAGTGGTAACCCTGGAGTAATGGAATACCAAGGTGTCAACACAAAAACTAAAGAACAGCTCTTCCACCTCAAGTTTGACCTTGGAACTAATAATATTGGTGAGTTTCTTGCTCTGGTTCATGGACTATCGTTTTTAAAAAAACACAATTCACCCGTTCCGGTTTATTCCGATTCAAAGATTGCTATTGGCTGGGTGAAAAATAAAAAGTGTAAGACAAAACTAGAAGTAAATGCAGATACCAAAGAACTTTTTGCCCTGGTAAAACGTGCTGAGCAATGGCTTAAAACAAACACTTACACCACTCCCATATTAAAATGGGACACAAAAAACTGGGGCGAAATACCTGCTGATTTTGGAAGAAAGTAATAGTTCTAAAAACTTTTAACGGGAGACTCTTCAATTACTGTTTTATTATAGAGAAATGCTCCTTTTGATACAAAAGAAAAAGCCTCCTGTGCATTTTCAAAAAACCTCCTGTGTATTTCTATTGTATCACAGGACGTTTTTTAATTCATCTCCTGAAAGGGTATAACAAAAGTGATTCGCGTACCTTTTGAGCCAAAGTCAGACAAATCATCTACTTGCATCTCTACTTGACTTTTGTTTAGGTTTCCATAAAGCAAAGCAATGCGCTCTTTTGTTAAATCCATGGCAACAGATTTATGCAAGCTCTTTCTCTTACTGGCCTTTGAAGCTTTAATGCCAACTCCATTATCCTCTATGGAACAAACCAAAGTTTTGTCTTTACGCTCAAACTTAACCTTAACAGTTGCATTTTCACACAAGCTCAACTCGCCATGTTCCAGCGCATTCTCCAAAAACGGCTGAGTAAGCATAGGTGGTATCATGGTTTTATTAACTGTGATTTCTGGATCAACCTCCACTTGGTAATTAATTTTCTTATCGAAACGTCTGTTTTGCAAACTCATATAACGCTGCAAAATCTCGCGCTCTTTCTCAAGGCTAATACTCTCTTCCTTGGCATACTGCAGCACCAAACGCATAAGTGATGAAAAATCTGAAATAAAACTGATTGCTTCATCTTTATCCTCCTCCAGAATAACACATTGTAAGGCCGAAAGTGCATTAAAGATAAAATGCGGATTCATTTGATTACGCAGCACTTTTTGCTCCATCATTAAACGGCGCTGACGCTCTTTCATTTTCATGGCATAAAGTCCAATGCTCACAATTACAACCGAAAGAACAACAAAAATAGATAACATCCAGAGATACAATTCAATCTTATCTTCTTTGGAACGCAATTCAATCAGCTCTTTCTCACTTTTCTCAACATGGTATTTTTTTTCTAACTCTATCAGACGCTCATATTTAGCTGTTGTAAAAATGGAATCTTTAATAGCATTATATTGTTCATATACACTTAGAGCATTCTCATATTGCCCCATCTCTTTGTAAGCTTTATACAGGGCGTAATAATTATCTTTTTTAAGAGCCTTTAATCCCAGATTTTTATTTTCTTCTTCAGCTAACAAATAATACTTCATGGCCTCTTTTTTATTATTCACTGCCATAAATGCATCACCGGTACTAGAGTATGTTGCTATTAGGTTTCGCTGATCTCCCGAGTCTTTAAAATAATCCAAAGCTTCGTTAAAGTAGGCAAGTGCCCTTTGGTTTTGTTTTAAATAAACAAACAGACACCCCAAATTACTTGAAATAGTTGCCACCCCAGCCTTATCGCCCATCTCTTTAAATGCCATGTACGATTTTTTATAACACTTCAAGGCCTCCTCATACAACTCCATTGAAGCATATGTTACACCCATATTATTGGTCAGGCCGGCTATGCTTTCTTTTTCATCCAGTCTTTCATAAATCAAAAGTGCCTTATTATAATGTTCAAATAGCTGGTCGTATCTTTCCCAACGCCCATATACCATACCAATGTTGTGGTGCGAACTGGCAATACCCAATTCATTATCTAATAACTTTTCTTGTTTTAACGATTCCGAAAAATAAAACAATGCATGGTCATATGCTCCTTGATAATAATCTATCAAACCTAAATCGTTGTATACTGTTGCAATGTATATCGTATCCTTCACACACATAAAAGCATCCAAAGCCTTTTTATAGACAATTTTAGCCGAATCAAAATTTTGAGTGTAATAATAATACTCTCCCAAGGCCTTATTGGCATATGCCAATACCGTAGTATCAGTTTTGGAATAATCACTAAAAATACGCTCAACAAGAAGCTTGGTACTATCCGGATTTGTAGCAGAAATTTCAATGGCCTTACGTGCTTTGGCAATCAATAAGGAATCTGTAGAACCAGCAGCCAAAATTTGATTTGGAAGCAAAACTCCAATGAAAAGGAAAAAAAATACACTGTGTAACAAAACTTTTTTCAAGAGCAGCAAGCATTAATGTTAATGTTTCCAAATTTAGGTATAAAAATCTAGTATTACGAATTACTGTATGAGTGCCACCTCTATCAAAGAACTCTGTCCTAGTAAATTTACATGTTTAAGACTATAATCACTTGTATTTATCAACAATTGACGAACGGCAACATTTCTTACACCAACACCACTAAAACAATTCCTAAATACGCCACAAGCTAAGCTGCAATTGATATCGAACAAATAAAATGCTACTCAAAACTGTTTGTTATTATAAAAAATACTTCTACATTCGCTACCGTTTAATAAAAATTAAATCTAATCAAACAATCATGAAAAAGTTATTAGTTATTGTTGCCGTATTGGCAATTTCGGCAAGTTCGTTTGCACAAGTTAAATTTGGTGTTAAAGCAGGTACAAACATCGCAAGTATTACTGGTGATGACGGAGAAGGTTTAGATTCAAGAACTTCATTTGTATTTGGTGGTTTTGCGAAATTTGAGTTGTCAGAGAAATTTGCATTTCAACCAGAATTATTGTATTCGATGCAAGGTGCTGCTGGGTCAGAAAGCTATGAAGGTGTAAATGTTGATGTAACTATGAAAACGGATTACTTAAACATTCCATTAATGGCAAAGTACTATGTTACTGAAGGATTTAGTTTACAAGCTGGTCCTCAAGTTGGATTTTTATTATCAGCTAAATTCAAAATGGAAGCTAATGGTCAAGAGGAAGAAGAAGATATTAAGGATCAAATGAAAGGTGTTGACTTTGGATTAAATTTTGGAGCTGGTTATGAGCTTGATTTTGGTCTTGGATTTGATGTTCGTTATAACTTAGGTTTAACTAATGTTGCCGATTATGATGAGGCTGACGGAAAAAATGGAGTATTCCAAATTACAGCTAGTTATGCTTTCTAAGCCAAACTAAACAATATTTAAACCGGCCTTGTGCCGGTTTTTTTATGCCTAAAATTCTCATTTAACACAATCAAGAATTGCTCAAAACATCAAAAAAAATACAATCGATGTAATTCTCAATTAAAAATTATTATCTTCACCAGTGGTAAATATTATAACCTAATCCTTTTTACTTATGAAGAAACTAATTTTAATTATTGCAGTAATTGCGATAACAACAAGCTCTTTAGCTCAAACTAAATATGGTTTAAAACTCGGCGTTAATCTTGCCAACGGATCTGGAGAAGGCTTTAAGGACACTGACAACAGAATTGCACCTGCTTTTGGTGGTTTTGTTCGTGTTCCAATGGCGGAAAGACTTGTGTTTCAACCTGAAGTTATTTATTCTCCTCAAGGTTCAAAAGAAACTGCCGTTGAAGAAGGCATTAATATTGATGTGACAACTACATTTGATTACCTCAACTTCCCTTTAATGCTCAAATATTATCTTGACAAAGGTTTAAACTTCCAGTTTGGACCTCAAGTTGGATACCTTATATCATCAAAAGTAAAAATGGAATTTCTAGGCCGAAAGGTTGATGTTGATGTTAAAGATCAATTCAAAAACCTCGATTTTGGCATTAACTTTGGAGTTGGATACGATCTAGACATGGGGCTCGGATTTGACTTAAGATATAATCTTGGCTTAACCGATATTGTAGACTCAAATGAAATTGATACTGATGGTAAACATGGTGTTGTACAATTTACCGCAGGTTATGCTTTTTAAACAATCTTATTGATCTAAATATCAAACTATATTATATATACTTTTAATCATAAACCTAATCAAACAATTATGAAAAAATTATTAGTTCTTGTTGCCTTATTGGCAATCGCATCAAGCTCGTTTGCACAAGTTAAATTTGGAGCTAAGGCTGGTATTAACATTGCAAACCTGAAAATTACTGAGGTAGATTATGATCCTGGTTTGGAATACAAAGTGGGGTTAACAATTGGTGCATTTGCCAAATATTCGGTTTCAGAAAAATTTGCGATTCAACCTGAATTATTGTATTCCATGAAAGGCGCAAAAATTAATTACAGTGAAGGTAATGACTATAATAAAGGCTCAATTAAAACCAACTATTTATCAATACCAATCATTGCCAAATACTACCTTTCTTCTGGTTTTAATTTACAAGCAGGTCCTCAAATGGACTTTCTTTTATCTGCCAAAACAAGTTATGATAGCTCAATTGATGGACACATTACATCTGAATCCTACGATTTTAAGGATAGTCTGAAAGGAATAGACTTTGGTTTAGCCGTAGGCTTAGGTTATGATTTAGAAAATGGCTTAGGTATTGAAGCTCGTTACATTTTAGGTTTATCCGAGTTAAACAAGAATACTGAGGAAGATGGGAGTGCAAAATCTAAAGGTTTCCAAATTACAGCTAGTTACGCTTTCTAAGCCAAACTAAACAATATTTAAACCGGCCTAGTGCCGGTTTTTTTTGTGCTACAAATCCAAACTCAATTGTTCATCCAACAAGCGAAAGCTCATGCGATGAATAGGTGTTGGACCATGTGCTTTTATAGCATGCCGATGTGCTTTAGTTGGATAACCCTTATTTTTATCCCAGGCATATACAGGATACTGTTCATGCATTTTCTGCATGTATTCATCACGATGGGTTTTTGCCAAAATACTTGCTGCGGCAATGGATAAATATTTACCATCTCCTTTTATCACACAAGTGTGATCTATACCTTCATATGGTTTAAATCGATTACCATCAATTAATAAGTGTGCGGGTAGCACTTTAAGCTGCTCTATGGCGCGATGCATGGCAAGGAAAGAAGCATTCAGAATATTAATCTTATCAATTTCATCAAAATCAACAAAGCCAACACCCCATGCCAAGGCCTCCTTCTCAACGATTGGTCGTAATTTATCTCGCTGTTTCTCACTTAACTTCTTTGAATCATTTAATAACTCATGTCGAAAGTCTTTGGGTAATACTACTGCAGCTGCTACCACTGGGCCCGCCAAACAACCTCGTCCGGCCTCATCGCAACCAGCTTCAATTAGATTCTCATTTAGATAAGGAAGTAACATTTTAAAAAGCTTTTAGTTAGAAGTCCGAAGTCCGTAAATAAGATCACTACAACACATTTTCAAATTGATTCATCTTCAAATTAACAAATTGATAAAGCAAGTTAACTGTGTCATATTACTACATCGTACATACCAACATCTCACATCCCTACCTCTCTCTATAAATGGTTTCAAGCACTGTTTGTCCAACGGCTTTTAAAGTAGCTCTATTAATATTACTCATGTTATCATCGTGCGTATGCCAGAAATCTCCAAAACTACTTTCTGACGAAGCATTAAATTGAATAATATTAACGCAAGGAATGTTGCGATACTTGTTCACATACACATGATCATCCGTTATCATGCCGCCTTTTTCAAAAACAAAATGATTCCCATAACCAATGTCAGATGCAATGTTCCATACATGCTGATTCAATTCGGGTGCATATTGTAAGGAATGTAGTTCCTGGAAAAACAGGGCATTTTCAGCACCAACCATATCTAATAAAATACCATAACGGGCATAGTAGCCATCGCGATGTGGATTCTTTCCCCAATACTGCGAACCCAAACACCAGGTATGCTCTTTATAGGGTAAATCAAGATGATCGGGCTGTCCATAATCTTCAGCATCGAAAAAGATGATATCAATACCCATATCAATACCTGCCTTACCTATCTGACGCCCTATCTCCATTAAAACTCCTACTCCACTTGCACCATCGTTAGCTCCATCAATAGGACTATTGTGCTTACTTGCATCTGCATCATGATCAGCAAATGGTCGCGAGTCCCAATGGGCGAATAAGAGCAAACGATCGTTTTTATCAGGATTGAATTGTGCAATAATGTTTTTAGCTTTCAAAACAGTATTATCAAAAGCAACTACATCAGCTTCCTGAACAATCACCTCAGCACCAAAACGTTTCATTTTACTTTCCAGATATAAAGCACATTGCGCATGTGTTTCAGTATTTGGCACACGCGGCCCAAACCCCACTTGCTTATCAATGTAATGATAGGCTGAATCGGCATTAAAAACTGGCGTTTTAACTTGTGCTTTTTGTTCTAATTGACCAGAACTCTTTTCGTCTTTTTTACCCGGAGATGAACAAGCAAAAAAAAGCAGGCCTAGCATAAAAGTTAAACCTGCATCTTTAATTATATTTTTTATCATTAGCATGTAAACGATTTATTTTAAACCCCATTCAAAGCCATCCTTGGTATCCTTCACAACAACACCCATAGCTTGTAATTCGTTTCGAATTCGATCAGCAGTAGCCCAGTCTTTATTCGTCTTAGCTTCTATTCGTAAATTTAGCAACAACTCTATTGTCTGGCTCAACACCTCATCATTACCCGATTCTTGCGACTGACTTTCCATTTGCAATCCGAGTATATCAACCACCATATTTTTCATGAAAGTTTTGAACTGATCCAGTTCATCAGCAGATAACGAAGCTGATCCTGACAACATATTATTGATCTGCTTAACAGCCTCAAATAAATGAGCAATTAATATCGGCGTATTTAAATCATCACTAATGGCAGCATAACACTTCTCTTTTAATTCTTGTAAATCAAAGGAAGATGTTTCTCCGGCAGCTAGCTTATCCAATTTTGAATATCCTTCCAGCAAGCGTTCCATTCCCTTTTGAGCTGCTTTTAAAGCCTCATTAGAGAAATCAAGCGTACTGCGATAATGAGCTTGCATGATAAAGAAACGTATGGTCATCGGGCTGTATGCCTGTTCCAACAGTTCATGCTTGCCGTCAAAAAACTGCTCCAGATTGATGAAGTTACCCAATGATTTACCCATTTTCTGTCCATTAATGGTAATCATGTTGTTGTGCATCCAGTAGCGTGCCGGCGTGTGACCGTTAGCAACCGTGCTCTGAGCAATCTCACACTCGTGATGCGGAAATAACAAATCCATTCCTCCACCATGGATATCAAATTCGGTTCCCAGGTAACGTGCACTCATGGCCGAACACTCCAAATGCCAACCAGGAAATCCATCGCTAAAGCGCGAAGGCCATCGCATTATGTGTTCTGGTGAAGCCTTCTTCCACAAAGCGAAGTCGTAACTTTGCTTTTTCTCACTCTGACCATCCAATTCGCGGGTAGTGCTCAAAAGATCCTCAATATTTCTCCCCGATAATCTACCATAGTTATGATCCTTGTTATATTTCTCAACATCGAAATACACTGAACCATTACTTTCGTAGGCTAATCCTTTTGCCAATATATCCTCAACAATTTGTAATTGCTCAATAATATGCCCTGAGGCACGTGGCTCAATACTAGGTTTACGAACGTTTAGCTGATCCATGTACTGGTGGTAACGATCAGTATAAAACTGCACCACTTCCATTGGCTCCAATTCTTCCAATCGAGCCTTCTTGGCTATTTTATCTTCACCAACATCACCATCACTTTCAAGATGACCAACATCGGTAATATTACGCACATATCGTACTTTATAGCCGATGTGCGTTAAATAACGGAATAATATATCGAAGGTAATTGCCGGACGCGTATGCCCTAAGTGCGGATCACCATATACCGTTGGCCCACAAACATACAATCCAACATGCTTTTCATTAAGCGGTTGAAATTCTTCTTTTTTACGCGAAAGAGTATTGTAAATAAATAATTTGTTTTCCATGCTCGTCAATCTAGCTCTCTTTTAACAAGCTGCTAAATTACAAATTATTGTGATTTTTTTGCGGTCTCTGTTCTTTTTAGTTCACCATTCTCATAATGCTGAGTCGAAACAAGTTCGCCTTTTTCATCATACTGGTAGTACTGTCCATTAAAAAGTTTACCCCTTACAAAAAATCCTTTTCGCTCAGGTTTTCCTTGCAGATTGTACACGATGCTCATGCCTGTACCATTGAATGAAGATATTTCCTTGGCAGGCGCTTCTTCCTTGACTGGTTCGTGAACCACATTATCAGCAAACTTACCATCGTCGTATATGCGCTCGGTAATGAGCTGGCCTTCCTGATTAAATATCTTTAACGAACCAACCGTCTTTCCACTATCCCACTCACCTTTATATTTTAAAGCACCATTTTCATGATAGTATTTCTGCTCGCCACTACGGGTTCCTTTTTCGTTGTAGTTCCAATCGTAAGCTAATTTACCCGACTTATGGTAAAACTTATAAGGCCCTTCCCAGTGATCAACGTTCCAATAGCCTTCTTCCGACACTTTACCGTTTTCTTGAAAAAAACGAGAAGGCCCAATGGCCGCGCCTTTTTTATAAGAAATTTCATGCTTTTTTGCACCCGATGGGTAAAAGGCCTCCCAAACACCATGCTTTCGATTGTTTAGATATGTTCCTTTTTCGGTAATTCTTTCACCAACATTATCGAAACTGATCCATAAACCCTGCTTCAATTTTCGGGCATCCGTCACATTAATTGTATCTCCTTCATAGACACGATAACTCTGTCCCTCAAGAGAAAAAAACATTAGGAATAATATACTTGCAAATACTAATCTCATATCATTAACCATTCAAGTTCAGGTTATTTAGGGTCATTGACCAGAAATAATTAATTCGAAATCATGAAATGATACGGCTTTTACTGTTAAAAGGTTGTAATTAAATCTCACTTTTTATGCCCTCACGCAAACTATGCTTACCATTTAAATCACCAACTTATCAAGATTATTTTAGCTTTTTTAGAATAATTTCAGACACAACTCAGCACAATTAAACTTATATTGTCAATATTATCATATATACCCCAAGAAATAATTTAGAACATGGGACAAAAGAAGAAAAAGAAAAATCCATCAAGAAAAACAGAATTACGTCAATTAATACAAGGCTTATTTTTTAACCAGCCCAAACGTACTTTTAACTACAAACAAGTTTCAGCCCTTCTCGAAGTAAAAAAGAAAAGTGGCCGACAAATGGTTCAAATTATACTGACTGAATTACATGAGTCAGGTTACCTCACCGAAGTTATTGCTGGAAAATACAAACTACTGAGTCGCGGTTCAACCGTTACTGGTGTCATTGACATGACTGCTTCAGGCTCAGCCTTTGTGGTACCTGATGATGGTAGTGAAGAAGATGTATTTATTCCACGCAACAACATGAATAAAGCCCTCAACGGCGATCGCGTTAAGGTGTTTCAGAATGCACGAAGGCGAAATAAACAGCCAGAAGGTGAAGTCATTGAAATATTGAAGCGCAAACGAGAGACCTTCGTGGGAATTATGCAAATCTCAAGAGGTTTAGCATTCTTAGTGGTTGATGATCGTGTCATGCAACACGACATTTTCATACCATCAAATAAATTAAATGATGCTCAGGGTGGGCAAAAGGCAATAGCACGTATTGTTGAATGGCCCAAAAGAGCAAAAAACCCAATTGGTGAAATTGTTGATGTACTGGGTGATGTTGGAGACAACCAAACCGAGATGCATGCAATTTTAGCTGAATTTAACTTGCCTTACAAATATCCACAAAACGTAAATGCGGCAGCTGAAAAGATGGATGCGGGCATTACACCCGAAGAAATCAAAAAACGACGCGATTTTAGGGAAGTAACCACTTTTACCATTGACCCTGCCGATGCTAAAGATTTTGACGACGCCTTGTCCATCCAAAAGTTAGATAATGGTAATTGGGAAGTTGGTGTTCACATTGCCGATGTGACGCATTACGTTACCGAAGATAGCATACTCGAAAAAGAAGCTTTTGACCGAGCGACTTCTGTTTACCTGGTCGACAGGGTTGTTCCTATGCTACCCGAACATTTAAGTAACGGCATTTGCTCGCTGCGCCCACACGAAGAAAAGTTATGTTTTTCAGTTGTATTTGAAATAAGCGATCAGGCCGAAATACTCGATAGTTGGGTTGGCCGAACTGTAATTTATTCTGATCGACGTTTCACATACGAGGAAGCACAACAGGTAATTGAAACCGGGGAAGGTGATTTAAATAAAGAGATACTAACGCTTGACAGACTTGCTAAGCTTCTTCGGGATAAGCGCTTTAGAGATGGTGCCATTGGTTTTGAGCGCATTGAAGTGAAATTCAACATCGACGAAACCGGGAAACCTTTGGGTGTCTACTTTAAAGAATCGAAAGATGCCAATAAACTGATAGAAGAGTTTATGCTATCTGCTAACAGACGAGTAGCCGAACTTGTTGGCAAGAAAGAAATGAATAAAGGAGGTCGCTCCAAAGCTAAAACCTTTGTCTATCGAATTCATGATGTGCCCAACCCTGACAAATACGAGGCCTTTGCTTCATTTGTTCGTCGTTTTGGTTACGAGGCTTTGCCTAAGGGTGAAGAATCTGTAAATGCTTCCTTAAACCGCTTACTAAAAGAAGTGCAAGGCAAAGGTGAGCAAAACATGGTGGAAACTTTAGCAGTACGAACCATGGCAAAAGCCATTTATTCCACACATAACATTGGTCACTATGGTTTATCTTTCAAACACTACAGCCACTTTACCTCACCAATTCGCCGTTATCCTGATATGATGGTGCACCGTTTGCTCGATCGCTATTTAAAAGGTGGCGGTTCGGTTAACGAAGATGAATACGAAGAAATGTGCGAACATTGCTCCGACATGGAACAACGCGCAGCCAATGCCGAACGTTCATCCATTAAGTACAAGCAAGTTGAGTTTATGAAAGACAAAGTGGGGCAGGAATTTGATGGAGTGGTTTCAGGCGTAACCGAATGGGGTCTTTATGTTGAAATACTTGAAAACAAATGCGAAGGAATGATTCCTATTCGTGATTTGGATGATGACTATTACCATTTCGATGAAAAAGAATATTGCCTGATCGGACGTAAATACAACCGTCGTTATCAGTTGGGTGAAAATTTGAGGATAGTTATTGCCAATGCCAACTTAGAACGTAAACAACTGGATTTTGCCCTGGCAGATGAGAAATAACATGTTTCGACCAAAAAAGTCGACAAAAACATAACAATCTGATTACATGCGATAAACGCCAAGTTAAATATTGAACATTTAATTTGGCGTTTTTATTTCGTGAAAACTATTCCTATTTTAGCACAGCTATAAAACTGAATAAACTGATTATGACTGACACATATCCTTCTGGTGCACAAAATGATGGAATGCGCAATACGATAATTGAAGCTGCAAGAGAGCTTTTTGCCAAATTTGGTTACAAGAAAACCACGATGGAAGATATAGCTCAAGCGCTTCGAAAGGGTAAAAGCTCACTTTATTATTATTTCAAAAATAAGGAAGAGATATTTCAGGCCGTCATAGAAATGGAGGAAGAACTATTGTTCTCAAAACTTCATAAAGTAGTGGATTCAGAAAATGATGCCAAAAGTAAACTCCGTGAATACATCATCACACGCATGGAAACAATACATCAGCTTGAGAACTATTTGAAAGCGCTTAAAGATGACATGCTTGGAGGTTATGAATTTTTTGGAAGATTAAAAACCAAAGGAGAAAAAGAGGAAGCCAAGTTACTTATTCAAATACTTGAGGAAGGAACTGCTGATAACACTTTTCAGGTTAAAAATGTACCAATGGCAGCTGTAGCGTTTGCAACCGCATTAAAAGGCTTAGAAGTGCCTCTATTCAAATCACAGAATAACTTCGATGACTTTAAGGTTCAGATAGAAAACATTCTGAACATCCTGTTTTATGGATTAATAAAACGATAACAAAGCAAAACATTAACCACCAGAATAAAATAACCACATGCCAATTAAAATTCCCGATGCATTGCCTGCTCGCGATGTACTTGAAAAGGAGAATGTATTTGTAATTGGAGAATCCAAAGCTGTTCACCAGGATATCAGACCATTAAAAATATTGATATTAAACCTGATGCCTTTGAAAATTGCTACGGAATCTCACCTACTACGCTCCTTGTCAAACAGTCCTTTACAGGTAGAAGTTGATTTTTTGATGACCTCAAGTCATGTGTCGAAAAATACACCTCGTGAGCACCTCATATCATTTTATAAAGTATTTAGTGAGGTCAGACAAAACAAGTACGATGGCTTAATAATTACCGGTGCTCCGGTAGAGCTCTTGGATTTTGAAGCAGTGAATTACTGGGATGAGCTGACGGAGATTATGGATTGGAGCAAAACCAATGTGACCAGTACTTTTCATATTTGCTGGGGAGCTCAAGCCGGTTTGTACCACCACTTTGGCATCAAAAAATACAAGCTCTATAAAAAGATGTTTGGTGTATTTAAACACACTGTATCTGTACCTGATGAGCCCCTTATGAGAGGTTTTAACGATCAGTTTCATGCCCCTCACTCGCGTTACACAGAGATTAAATTAGATGATTTAGTTAAGGATGATCGCTTGGTTGTTCTTTCAACTTCGGAAAAAGCTGGCGTTTACATGGTGATGTCAAAGGATCGGCGCCAGATATTTGTTACTGGTCACTCAGAATATGACGCGCAAACTTTAAACGAAGAGTACCAACGTGACTTAGCTAAAGGGCTCGACATGGCTGTTCCACACAATTATTATCCAGACAATGACCCGGATAAAGATCCAATGGTTTTATGGCGAAGTCATGCAAGTTTGCTGTATTCAAATTGGTTGAACCACTATGTTTACCAGGCAACGCCATTCCAAATTGATGAAATAAAATAGAATATGACACAACTTCTTGCCTGCGACTTGGATGGCACCATTTACAATCGCCAGAATGGTTTTAATGATGCTGACATTGATGTTCTGAAGAAGATTGGGCAAGAAGGTACCATCCGTGTCATTGCAACCGGACGAACATTTCAATCTGCACTATCTGTAATTGACAAGGATTTTCCGATTGATTATTTGGTATTTTCGTCTGGCGCTGGTATTTACAATTGGAAAACTCAAAAACTACTTCAAAGCACAAACCTTGGTTATGAGCAAACTCAAAAGGTTAGCAATATACTCAACCAACTAGAAGTAGAATACACCATTCACCACCCCATACCTGACAATCATTTATTTTTTCATTCAACCAATAATAATCCGCATCCTGACTTTGAACGCTACATTGATTTTAATAAGTCGCATGCCGAAGCTGAGAATTCAAAACTACCTCAGCTCGATTACTCACAAACTTTAGCTTTTGTAAAAGACATGGATCAATTTAAATCCATTGAATCAAAATTGGACGGCATTAAAATTATTAGAGCCACTTCGCCCATCGATGGTAAAAGCATATGGATGGAGTTTTTTAATTCTGAGGTTTCAAAGGCTGAAGGCATTAAACAACTTTGTAAAAAGCTTAATGTAGAAGATACAGATGTGAGTGTAATTGGTAATGATTACAATGATATTGACATGCTACATCATTACCAATCATCATTTATTGTTGCTAACGCTCCAGTGGATTTAAAAGTGCAATTTGAAAACTTGGTTGAGATATCTGAGGCGCCTTTGGCAGATTGGTACAAACGATTCCATAAGAAATAATACAACTTTACTTCTTTTCAATTTCAGCAGTCATTGTATGGCGCAAACCTTCTGCTCCCACAAAAACAGCCTTAACCGAGCCAATTAGTATTTTTGCTTCAACAATTATGGGAATTCTATTTTGATCATCCGTTACCCAAACGGTCATATCCTCACCACTTTCAAAAATGGTTCCCTCAACTAATAAGGGTGAAAATTTTAAACAATTAAACCTACGCCCGTCTCTATTTTTTATCACTTCTTTTCCCAGATAACGAATATAAATATCATGAATTTCGCCATCCACAACCATACTGATTGGTATTTTCTCATCGGGTGAATAAAGAGAGAAATCAATGTTACGTGCCTTATAAACCATGGTTAGAATGTCGAAGGAACAAGCTTTCCAGGGGAATGTTAAATTCTTTAATTCCTCATCCTCTTTCTGAATCTTAGCGGAAATGAATCGCTTTTCGTGATCAAATCTATAAAGGTAGCTGGCATGCTTGCTCCCCTCATTTGTTATGCGTTTAAAAGCAAAGGGCTCAATAAATAAAGTATCAGTATAAACCTCGAAAGTATCGCGAACCCGATAAAGCTTATCGTATGATTTATAAGTTGCTCCGTGTGCTTTCATCTGGTAAGCCGGCTTACCTTCGTACCTGGTTGAATCAACTGTAAAAGAAACATGACCAGCATTCAACCAAATGAAGCCCCAATTATAATAGGCGTGATAATTAACAACTTCCCCATGCTGAAAAGCCTCATTAACATCCTCACACTGAGCCTGGCCTGATAAAAGAGAAGCACACAACAGTAATGCGCTAAAAACTATTTTTAGCAAACGATTTAACATTCCGAGAATTTGATTTGACATTGCCACTAAAGCAATAATCAGGCCTTATTTTTTTACAGTTCCAATTTTCTTCTCAATAGAAGCAATCTTTCCAGTTATGCGACCAACTTTGTTCTTTTGAGCATCAATGTTAATGGAACAATAAACCCGATCGGATATTGGCTCTAAAATATCATAGCTTTGCTGAACAATGGCCAGTGCTTCGGCCATGGTAGCAGTCTCGATAGTAGTTCCCATAGGATTCAATTTATAGGTAACTCCACTCTGATCAATATTCTTAATTAATTGACTAACATATTGACTAACACTGTCTCCCTTATCGGTTGGAAACATAGCAAAATTAAGCAGTACAGACATAACTTATTCTTTTTTCTTTGGTTTACGATACTGACGTGAAAACTGATCGACACTGAATTTATGCGGATTCCAACCAGGAATTTCCTGCTGCCAATTGGCGCGCAAACTAATTTTATCATGATAATAAATGATCGACTCGGGTTGAATCCCCTCATAATAATTCCCACTATCCCATTGACCATTTCTGTTCTCATCAACTACAATGCGCAACATGTAATCGCCAGGATTTAAATATCGAAAACCTAACTTCCCTGATTTTGGTATTTCCAACTGTTGCACAACAAGCTCATTTTTATTCACCACTTGTAATAGCCAATTATCGGCTGGCTCTATTACATCAACGTAAACAGTACTATAATCCTCAAGCGACTTAATTGTAAAAGTTGCATTTACAGGCCCATTATGCAAGCCATAAATATCAACGATAGATGCAGAATCAATTTGCATTTCATACTTAGCTCCGGGCTCCCATCTGTGATCTACACTATAATGGCGAATGCGCATGGTATCCTGCACCAATTCAAGATCTATCGGCTCCGGAATTGTATCATTATATTTAAAAAACTGAATAGCATTTTTATCAAAGCTAATCGCCGGTGATTCTAAATAAAAATTGAATGTCCCAAAAACATCAATCTTGCTTTTCACATCCTTTAGCTTAAGCAATTTTATTGGCTCCGGTTCGTCATCCTTTTTCTTCTTCTTTTTCTTCTTCTTTTCATCCTCACCCACCTTAAAATGATACATGGCAATGGTGTCAATCTTTTCGAAAGCTACATCCATAGAATCGCGCATGATATAGCTCAAATTAATCGATAAAGAATCTTGCTTATAAATAGTACTATCGGTTAACCAATAGGTAACCGTATCGTTATTAAGAGAACGCTCCACCATAAAAACATCTTCCAGCTCATCTTGCCCGGTGAAACTTATTTTAGCGTCTTCTTCCAAAGGTCGATTAAAGAAGTAAGTTAATTTTGCTGCTTCTTTTCGCTCCTCACTTAGCAGGTACTGGTTCTTATAATCATGCTGAAATACAAACAACTCAACACTATCTGGAATATAAACCAATTCAGTACGATAATGTAAAGAATCCGTTTCGAGCGAATCAATGTGAATGGTATCAACAAATTCGCGGTACTCATACGATGGCTCAACAACAATATCAGACCATCCCATAATTTCGCCAGGCTGGTCAAACTTATAATTACGATTGGCATCATCCAGCGCATACAATCGGTATTGACCAGGACGAATATTTTTGAGCGTAAATTGGCCCACCGAATTTGTTTTTGCCAAACGGATAGGTACCAAGGTTTGAACAGCAGTATCATTTAAGTTTTCATGTAGAAGAACAAACACCCCTTCGGAAGGAGCCAAATCCATAGCTTCCCATACATTACCAGATATTTGTAAAGAA
Source organism: Carboxylicivirga fragile (assembly GCA_025499625.1). Lineage (GTDB taxonomy): Bacteria > Bacteroidota > Bacteroidia > Bacteroidales > Marinilabiliaceae > Carboxylicivirga > Carboxylicivirga fragile. Next base: position 36,237 of record JAFMVD010000036.1, read on the forward strand.
TCAATGAATTCGCCGGTTGAAAAGGAGAAACTATACGATTCCAAAACATTACTTTCATTATTGTCCTCAATAGCATCGGCAAAATCAAGTGTATAGGTTGCATTGGGCTGAAGGTCTTCGTTAAAGATTACCTCCAAACGATTTCCTCTGGCTTCAACAGTTGGCGCTTCATTCATGGGCGGCGAAACAACAAACTTCTCCCGAACATTATTAAGCTTTATCAGCTCATCAAATTCAATACTAACTTCGTTTTTCTGATAATTCAAAGCATTAGCGCGAGGCGTTGATTTAACAACCACAGGCGGCAACTCATCTTTTTCACCACCGGTAGGCATTCCAACATTGGCACACGAATACATCATGAGAAAAATCCCAACAAAGACACCTATTTGATATAATTTATTTTTCAAAACCGATCCGTTTATTTTTGGCAAATTTAAAAGAATAAAATTTAAGACCCTAAATATACATAGCACACTTCTTTTCAGCATCAAGAAGTGAAAGTTTAAAGTGAAATATCTGGTAAATTTTCCAATTGTAAGCAAACTAAAAAATGATAACTTTGCGTTCGTAGATAAAACACCTACTTTAACTTTATTATGGAAGAAGCAACAAGCAAGTCATCAAACAGTAAACTTGTTTACATCATATCTGGTATTGCCATTGTAATAATTGCAGCCATCACTTATATGTATTTTAGTAATCGCAGTGAATACCAAGCTGTGGTTGAAGAATTAAATGAGGAGAAAGTATTACTAACAGAGGAGTTTCAAATACTTGCCTTGGATTATGACTCATTAAATTCATCGAACGATACGCTTAACTTAATGCTTGAGCAAGAGCGTGAAAAGATTTCGCATCTGATCGAAGAAATAAAAACAGTTAAGGCAACCAATTCATCTAAAATTAGGGAGTACAAAAAAGAACTTAGTTCGCTTCGTAATGTGATGCGCAATTTTGTTGTGCAGATTGATTCGCTAAACCAACGTAACCAAGAATTAACTGCCGAGAATAAAAAATACCGCAAACGCTACGACAATATTCAAGACTCATTTAAAGAGCTGGAAAAGCAGAAGGAACAATTGGTAGAAAAAATTGAAATTGCCTCACAGCTCGAAACTATGAACTACGAGGTTGAGGGGCTCAATAAGAAGAACCGGGCAACCAAGAAGGCTCGCAATGTTTCCAAAATAAAAGTTTGCTTCACCATTCAAAAAAACATTACATCCTCCATTGGCGAGAAAAATATTTACCTACGCTTAATGCGACCTGACAATACCTTATTGGTACAATCAATTAGTGATTTATTCGAGTACGAAGGTGAAGAGATCAACTTTTCTGCCAGTCGCGTAATTGAATATGGCGGTGAAGAATTAGATGTTTGTGTATTCTATAATGCCGAGGAAGGCGAATTGCTATCTGGAACCTATGAAGCCGATTTATTTGCCGATGGTTTTAATATTGGTACTACAAGCTTTGAATTGAAATAGCTAATTTCAATTCAAAGCATCTATTGTAATTTATTAAAATGCAATGTTTAATTGAATTTAAGAATAATATAGACTCGGTAATCCTACCTGAGCACTTTACCAACCCATTCAATTACACACCTCATCCGCTGTGCGTACTTGCAGCTAAACAAATACAATCAGATCTCCTGATTCAGGATTCCCACATCAAAGGAAAGATGTATGGCGTTTTAATTATTGAAGATAACGATGGCAAAATAGGCTTTCTTGCCGCCTATTCGGGCAATGAGCAAAACTCATGCACAAGCATTCCTTTTGTTCCTCAAGTGTTTGAAATTACAAATCCCGATGGGTTTTTCCGGAAAGGAGAAGCTGAATTAAATAAGATTAATCACTTAATTTTCGAAGCTGAAAACTCTCCCTTGTTGCAACAACTCATTTGTGAATTAAACACTGCAAAAGACAAAGCTGATGATGCGATTAAAACAAGTAAAATAGCCCTTGCCACTTCAAAAAAGAAAAGACAGATAAAACGAATCGAGATCGAAAAAGAAGCAGATCAAGAAGAGCTCCTGAATCAACTCATCAAAGAAAGTCAGACCGAGAAAAGTAATTTTAATAAGCTTAAAAAAGAACACAAAAAGAACATCGAAGAGAAACAATATAAGTTGCACGCATATGTTCGGAAAATAAGTGAATTAAAAAGTTTACGCAAAACAAAATCAGCTCAGCTTCAAAAGCGCCTATTCGACAGTTACCTTTTTTTAAACCGTGAGGGAGATGTAAAAAGTGCCAGTACTATCTTTAGCCAGACAGATGCGAATGTACCTCCAGCTGGAGCAGGCGACTGCTGTGCTCCTAAATTATTACAATATGCCTTTCAACATCAACTGAAGCCATTGGCCATGGCAGAATTTTGGTGGGGACCATCTCCCAAAAAAGAAATTCGGAAACATGCTTATTTCTATCCTGCCTGCAAAAGTAAGTGCGAACCCATACTCGGCCATATGCTAACGGGATTGAACATTGAAACTTCAAAACAAAAAGGCAAAACTTTATCCATAGAAATACTCTATGAAGATGATGCCATTGCCATCATCAACAAACCAGCCGGCTTATTATCCATTCCAGGCAAAGAAGAAGCTGAGTCGGTATTCACACAAGCAAAAGCGCTTTATCCTAAAGCCACTGGTCCACTTGTTGTACACCGTCTCGACATGGCTACTTCGGGCATAATGATTCTTGCCAAAACAAAAGCTGCACATGAAAACCTACAGAAACAGTTTCTTGATAAAACCATCCAGAAAAGATATGTGGCACTATTAGATGGGTTAATTAAAGAAAATTCAGGAACTATTGAATTGCCGCTTCGTGTTGATTTAAATGATCGACCACGCCAATTAGTTTGTAGGGAATATGGCAAACCGGCCCTCACCAAGTGGGAAGTGATTGAGCGAACTAAAACACAAACTTTAGTGCACTTCTATCCCATCACAGGCCGCACTCACCAATTGCGTGTACATGCGGCTCACCCGCTCGGACTAAACACGCCTATTGTTGGTGACGAATTATATGGACTTAAAGCAGAACGATTGCTATTGCATGCCGAAGAAATAAGTTTTATTCATCCTGAAACATTAGCTGAAATGAGCTTCAGTTGTAAATCAGAGTTTTAACTATAAAACCCGTTAAGCCTAGCACGTGATAGCAATCGCAGTCGCTACGTTTTAGGCCACCTTTTACAAACGACGAAGTTGCCCACCTTCACCAAGCGGTGTTATTTCCTTTTCTTCCAGATTTTTGGACTCCGACTTGTATGCATGATTGCCAAAACATATATGGTATCTTTTTCCACCGTGAAAAATATTCCATAAGGAAAACGAACCGTTAAAGCTCTCTTCAAACCTTTATAAACAACCTGATAATTATTTGGATTTCGCTGTATTGCATTTATAGTGGCCTCCAATGCAAGTAAAAACTCATTCCCTAATCCTTCTCTTTTTCCATTGTACCAATTTGCTGCATCTTTTATATCTTCTTCAGCAAATGGCTTGATGATGAGCTCATACATTAGAACTGCTTTTTAACTCTCGCTTTTACATCGGCCCAACTGGATCCTTCACTTGGATTATTTTTATGTGCTTCTATTCGAGTATCTAGAAGCTCTGTTACTTCATCAGATAATTCAAGCTTTTCATCGTCTTCTGCAATACTATCCCAAATGGCTTCTACCATTAATATACGTTCTGAAACACTGAGTTTTAATATGTCTTGCATCATCCTTGTCATTGTACAAAGTTAACTTTTTTCTATATCAAAGCACATTATTTCAATGGATGATATATTTTCAACTCTTTTTGTAAACCTTTTATTAAGCGCGAATCGCGATAGAATTCGCAATCGTTAAATCTTAGCCGACAAGGTCTCTGCCCTGATTAGAAACTTTAAAAAAACAGCATTTACAAAGGTAAATTAATCTCATTTTCCTTACGCGATTGATGTTTTTCAACAAAACGTTTCTTGGTAATCTGATACATCAAACCTTTAAACTTACGGGCTTCATAAGGACACATTTCTATGCAGCGGGCACATGCAATGCATTTCTTCTTATCCGTTTTCTTTGGGTTATCACGACTAATGGCCCCTGTTGGGCACGAGCGCGTACAAATATTGCAGAAATTACAATCAGATGTAGACTTAACAACGGCTGGCACCACACCTTTAGGGCGATTGGAGGGAATGATATCAGTGTCTAGCTCACCTTTTAAGGTAATGCGTGAATGCTTTACACTCTGTTTGCCAAACGTTCTTGCCTTGGCCAAATCATTTTCATCAGGACGTCCCTTTCCTAACTCTGGAAACATGGAATGACGCGATACAAAAGCTCCTGAACTAATGGGCACAAATCCTGCTTTAACACAGATATTACTTAGCTCACTTAAGGTATCTTCGTAATGGCAGTTACCGTAAGCGCAAGCCACTATCGCTCGCGCTCCCTGACCTTTTATTTTAGAAATTAACTGAGCGGCAATAGGAGGCACTTTACCCGAGAATGCAGGCACCCCAACTACAGCTATATCATCTGCCTTCAGCTCAATGGTTTTATGTAATCCTTGTGTAATATCATGAATAATAAACTCATCAGAGATACCACTTGCAATTGCTTCAACAATCTTCTTTGTTGAGCGAGCCGGACTAAAAAAGATGGCATGCACCTTTCTGTTATTGCTGAGAGCTGAGCCTGTATTTTGCAACATAATTTAAGCTGAACTATTCTTTCAATATTTTGCTGCAAAAATATTGCTTAATTCTAGCTCATAAATTGATCAATGTCAGGTTTAAAAATGTTACTAAACACAATTCTGAATGAATAAGTTGTCAATTTCTAAACAGTAACGAATAATCTAAAAAAAAGCTCCTAACCTCAACAATAGAGATTAGGAGCCAATAAATTTCCTTTTAAACTATTACAGCTTAATCATCTTCACTCTTCCCACTTGTCCGGTCTTCAATCGACACTCAATCCCTTTAAGTTGAAATGCAACATCCTCTAATACGTCAAGAACAACCCCATGAGTTAAAGTTCCTGAGCGCTCATCTTGCTTCTGAAGAATAGCTACCTTAGTTCCTTTCTTAATGTTTTTTCTTTCTCTCCCGTCCATGTCTATACTATACAAATTGTTTCCCAACCTTACTTAACCACAACAACACTTTAACCAAACGTATCACATATGTGTCCCTACATAAAAAGGATGATTTCCATCTTACTGAAAATCATCCTTTTACCATTTAAAGCAGAGGTTCCTGGCGGACTCGAACCGCCGTACCTGGTTTTGCAGACCAGTGCCTAGCCACTCGGCCAAGGAACCATTGTTTTCGGGGTGCAAATATAAGTAATAATTTTATTCCCCTACAACTTTTAATCTTTCTTTTTAGCGTATTTTGGCAGACAGGAAGGACACAAGCAATCCTTGTATTTATCAGACAATAACTTAAAGGTTTCTTTACTTACTTCAAAACTGTAGCACCAACAAGCTTGATCAGTGTTAGCATAACATTGAAACTTAGCCTGACACTTGGGACAGACTTTATCTTTAACCCCAGACTTTCCCATCTTAATTAGTTAAAGTAACACTAACACAGCGCATTTGCCCGCCCATTGGAGGATTCATCTTCGATACCTTCACCTTAAGCTTAATGATATACGGAAATTTAGCCATAATACTATCAATCATCCGCTTTGTTAAATGTTCCAATAAGTGCGAATTCTGCATTATCTGCTCTTTCACCAATTCATAAACAGCCACATAATTCAAAGCATCCTGTATATCGTCTGTTTGAGTAGCCTTAGCACACTCTGTTTCGAGACTCACATTTACCAAAAAACGGTTACCAACCACCTGCTCCTCTTCAAAACATCCGTGGTAAGCATAAAACTCCATCTCCTCCAATTCGATCAGTCCAAGTAACTTTTCTTCCTTCATATGCTTAATTTTTTGCCGAAAATAATCTTTTATACGCAATTGAGCAGAAATTTAAGCTTAAAAACAATTACTTTTGTGCTTCGTGCTTGCAGACAGCACTCTCAAATTGAACATACTTGAATATTATACAGATGGAGCCGAACGATACGATCAAGACAAATTTTATTCATCAGGAAATTGATAGCGACTTAAACGAAAATAAAAATGGAGGCGCTGTACTTACGCGTTTTCCGCCAGAGCCAAATGGCTATTTGCATATCGGACACGCCAAATCGATATGTCTGAATTTTGGTTTGGGAAAATATTATAAAGGAGGTACTAACCTTCGTTTTGATGACACCAACCCTACCAAAGAAGATACTGAATATGTAGATTCAATTAAGGAAGATGTTAATTGGTTAGGTTTTGAATGGAATGATGAGCCAAAATTTACATCTGATTATTTCGAGCAATTATACGACTGGGCTGTTATCTTGATTAAAAAAGGTAAAGCCTATGTTGATGATCAGAGTGCTGAAATAATTGCTTCACAAAAAGGAACTCCAACTGTTCCTGGCACAGAAAGCCCATTTAGAAACAGAAGTGTTGAAGAAAACCTGGATTTGTTCGAGCGTATGCGCAAGGGTGAATTTCAGAATGGTGAATGTGTATTACGTGCCAAAATCGATATGGCCTCATCCAACATGCACATGCGCGATCCGCTAATGTACCGTATTATTCATGCAAATCATCACCGTACGGGCAACGATTGGTGTATCTACCCTATGTATGACTATGCGCACGGACAAGGGGACTTTATTGAAGGCATTACACATTCGATATGCACCTTGGAATTTGAAGTTCATCGTCCATTATACGAATGGTTCTTAAACGCTATTCTTGATGAATTACCGGAGCGTCCGGTTGCGACACCTCGTCAGATTGAATTCGCACGCTTAAACCTTAACTACACCGTTATGAGTAAGCGTAAGCTGCTTCAATTGGTGAATGAAAATTACGTTGCTGGCTGGGATGATCCACGCATGCCAACGGTTTCTGGCTTACGCCGTAGAGGATATACGCCCGAATCTATTCGTCGCTTTGCAGATGAAATAGGTATTGCCAAACGTGAAAACATTATAGACGTTGCTCTTTTGGAGCATTGCATTCGCGAAGACCTTAACAAACGTGCACCGCGTGTTTATGCGGTTCTTAATCCGGTTAAGGTTATAATCACCAACTTCCCAGAAGGTGAAGTAGAATGGATGGAAGCCATCAATAATCCGGAAGATGAAACAATGGGATCGCGCACTTTGCCATTTAGCCGTGAGATTTACATTGAGCGTGATGACTTCATGGAAAATGCACCTCGCAAGTTTTTCCGCATGGATGTTGGTCGAGAAGTGCGCCTAAAGAACGCTTACATCGTAAAATGCGAAGACATCAAAAAGGATGAAAACGGTGAAATAACTGAAATTTACTGCACTTACGATCCTGATACAAAGAGTGGTATGGAAGGCAGTAAGCGTAAGGTAAAAGGCACCTTGCATTGGGTAAGCATCGAACACAGCAAACAGGTTCAGGTGAAACAATACGATCGCCTATTCATGGATGAGGCGCCTGATGCTAATAAGGAAAAAGATTTTCTTGAGTTATTAAATCCTGATTCTTTATCAGTTGTTAATACCTGTTTTATTGAGCCGAATTACATGGATGCCAACTCAAAATTTGCGGATGGTATACAACGATTCCAATTCCAACGCTTGGGTTATTTCTGCATCGATAAGGCCTCCAAAGAAGATGATGTGATTTTCAACCGCACGGTAACTCTTAAAGACAGTTGGAGCAAGAAGAAAAAATAATAGCTAATGGTTAATTATCAATGATTAATTGTTAATTGTTAATTGAAAAAATAATCCCGCTACCAAAAAACTTGGAGCGGGATTATTTTTTATTTGCAAGGGAACGGTTCTCTATAAACGACTTGCTATAAAGAACCGTTCCTTATCATTTTTAATCTATCCAATATTCTCTACAGCTGCTTTTACTCTCGAAATAGTTTCATCTTTACCTAGCATTTCGGCTATTACCATTAAATCAGGACCAAAACCACCTCCCACAAGAGCTAAACGAAATGCATTCATCACCAAACCGAAGCCTAAACCTTTTGCTTCGATTTGAGCCGCAATAACAGCCTTAATATCATCAGCCACCCAGTTGTCCACTTTTTCAAGTTCAGTCACCAAATCACCCATAAAAGCAGGAACATCGCCCTTCCAACGTTTCTTAACCACCTTAGGATCATACTCACTTGGTGCTTCAAAGAAGAAAAATGACTGCTCCCATAGTTCCGACACGAAATTAACACGCTCCTTAACCATCGCAACAATCTGCTCTACAAAGCTAATATCAGCAACAACACCACGCTCGTTCAACTCATCGTTAAATAATAAGGATAATTCTTCATTGTCCTTACGCATTAAATGCTGCTGATTAAACCACTTGGCCTTATCCGGATCAAAACGAGCACCTGACTTATTCACGCGTTCTATACTGAAACTCTCAACCAATTCATCGATTGAAAACAACTCTTGTTCGGTACCAGGATTCCAGCCCAACAGAGCTAGTAGATTATTCACCGCTTCGGGGAAGTATCCACTTTCTTTATAACCTGCAGCTACACCATCTTCCAGTTGCCAGTTCAATGGAAACACAGGGAAACCACCTTTATCTCCATCACGCTTCGAAAGTTTTCCTTTTCCGGTTGGCTTTAATATTAGAGGTAAATGGGCAAATGTCGGCATGGTATCTTCCCACTTCAATGCCTTGTATAGCATGATGTGTAAAGGTACCGATGGCAACCACTCTTCACCACGAATCACATGACTAATTTCCATCAAGTGGTCATCAACAATATTGGCCAAGTGGTAAGTCGGTAATTGATCCGCACTTTTAAAAATCACCTTATCATCAAGCGTATTGGTATTAAAAGTAACAGATCCGCGCACCATGTCATTGGTTTGAACATCCGTATTCTCAGGCATTTTAAAACGAATTACCCAAGGTTCGCCAGCATCCATTCGCTGCTTCACCTCATCATCGCTTAACGACAATGAATTTTTCAGTTGCATGCGGTTATGCATATCATAGGCAAAGTTGCGTTTTTCAGCCTCAGCCGTGGCACGCAAAGCATCCAGTTCTGCTGGAGTATCAAAGGCATAATAAGCCCATCCGCTTTCAATTAACTCATCGGCATACTTCTTATAAATATCTTTTCGCTCACTTTGCTTGTAAGGACCAAACTCACCACCTTCTTTCACACCCTCATCAACGGCCATTCCCAGCCAAGCCAAACTATCGTTCACATACTCTTCGGCTCCTTCTACAAAACGCGTAGAATCGGTATCTTCAATTCGTAAAATAAAATCACCACCATGCTTCTTGGCAAAGAGGTAATTAAACAAGGCTGTACGTACACCACCAATGTGCAACGGTCCGGTAGGACTTGGTGCAAAGCGCACCCTTACTTTTCGAGCTGTCATATCGTGTTTTTTTTGCAAATATAGTAAATGCCTGTATATAAAATACGGATGACATCTTTCATTAATAATCAATAGAAAGATGTCATCCGCATATAAAGAAAAAAGAGGCACCCATCGGATACCTCTTTTTATTAGTTAAAATATTTGGCAGATAATTAACCACATTTTGATGAACCACAACTCTTACAGATTAAGCAACCTTCTTGATAGGTTAGCTCATCAGAGTTACAGTTTTCACATTTTCCTTTTTTAGCAACAGTTCCGTCCGGAATATATTTCTTAAGAGCTCGTTCAACACCATTTTTCCAGGTATTGATAGACTCGCTATCTAATTGTAAGCCCGCTACAAGATCCAAGATATCATCGATAGGCATACTATGGCGTAATACACCAGAAATCAACTTGGCATAGTTCCAATATTCCTTATCAAACTTATGCGACAGTCCTTCAATGGTGGTTTTATAGCCACGTTTATTACTGAATTGGAAATCATACCTCGATGTTCCGTCCTCATCACGATTTTTAATAATCTTACCTGACTGAATAGATTTTGGCAATAATATACCATCCTCATCATCGGCTAATCCTGTAAATACCTCGTACGGTTTTCCATCAATTAAACCGACAAAGGCAATCCACTTCTCCTTGTTATTTTGAAAACGTACCACATCAGCATCCAATTCTGTCGGACGTTTTTTAGGAAACTTACCAGTACTTTCTTCTTTTTTCTCTGAATTAGAAATTAATACACCGGCACGACTACCATCGCGATAAACAGTTACACCTTTACATCCACTCTTCCAAGCTTCAACGTATAATTTACCAACCAACTCTTCAGTAGCATCTGCAGGCAAGTTAATGGTTACACTAATTGAGTGATCAACCCATTTCTGCACCTCACCTTGCATACGTACTTTATTCAACCAATTTACATCGTTTGATGTTGCTTTGTAATATGGTGATTCAGCAACCAATACATCTAACTCTTCCTGTGTATAATTTTTAGTTACATCATAACCTTTCACTTGCATCCAGGTCACAAATTTGTGATGGAAAACAACATACTCTTCCCAACTATCACCTACCTCATCAATAAAATCAACGCGTATCTCAGGATCGTTAGGATTAACTTTACGACGACGCTTATATACCGGCATAAACACTGGCTCAATACCCGAAGTTGTCTGCGTCATTAAACTGGTTGTTCCGGTTGGTGCAATGGTCAAAGCCGCAATATTACGACGACCATACTGCTTCATATCCGCCTCAAGCGCTTTGTCTTCTGCAAATAAACGATTAACAAAAGGATTGTTTTTCTCTTTCTCAAAATCAAAGATTGGGAACGCTCCTCTATCCTTAGCCATATCAACCGATGAACGATAGGCAGCTAAGGCCAAAGACTTATGCACTTCTATAGAGAAATCAACGGCAGCATCACAACCATATTGCAAATTAAGAGCGGCTAACATATCACCCTCAGCTGTAATACCAACACCTGTGCGTCGGCCTTCATTAGCTTTTTGGCGGATATTCTCCCATAATTCACGCTCAACACGTTTTACCGTTTGGCTTTCAGGGTCTGACTTTATTTTATTTAAGATGCCATCAATCTTTTCTAATTCAAGATCAATAATATCATCCATCATGCGCTGAGCATAACCTACGTGCTCCTTAAATAAGTCGAAATTGAATTTTGCCTTATCGGTAAATGGATTCTCAACATATGAATATAAGTTAACGGCAATCAAACGACAGCTATCGTAAGGACATAATGGAATCTCACCACACGGATTAGTTGATACAGTACGATAACCTAAGTCGGCATAACAATCAGGTACCGACTCACGAATAATAGTATCCCAAAACAAGATACCTGGCTCAGCAGATTTCCAGGCATTATGAACAACCTTTTGCCATAGGGCAGTTGCATCAATATCTTTAGTATAGGTAGGTTTTTTTGAATCTACTGGATAGTACTGTGTGTACTTTTCACCATCCACCACAGATTGCATAAACGCATCGTCCATCTTAACCGATACATTAGCACCAGTCACTTTACCCTGCTCCATCTTGGCATCAATAAACGACTCTGAATCGGGATGCTTAACAGAAACACTCAACATTAAAGCGCCACGTCGACCATCCTGGGCTACTTCGCGAGTTGAATTACTGAAACGCTCCATAAACGGAACAATACCCGTAGAAGTTAATGCTGAATTCTTAACCGGTGATCCCTTAGGGCGTATGTGTGATAAATCATGACCAACACCACCACGACGCTTCATCAATTGCACTTGCTCCTGATCTACCTTCATGATACCACCATAAGAATCAGATGGCCCATCATCGCCAATCACAAAACAGTTAGATAAGGAAGCAACCTGAAAATCATTTCCAATACCAGACATTGGACCTCCCTGAGGAACGATGTATTTAAAATTCTTTAATAAGCCATAAATTTTATCAGCAGACATGGGATTTGGATATTTCTCTTCAATACGAGAGATCTCTCTGGCCAAACGCCAATGCATTTCATCCGGATTCAGTTCGTATAAATGTCCATCTGAATCTTTCAATCCATATTTATTAACCCAAACGCGCGCTGCCAATTCATCTCCTTGAAAATACTCCAATGATGAATTAAATGCTTCGTCGTTTGTGTAGGTTTTTCTCATAACTTCGGTTTTCGGGTCGATCTCTTTCACTGCCATGCTTCCTCAAAAATTTAAGACGTTGATAAATTGTATATTACTAGTAAAGGATTGTTCTTTTTGTGTGACTGCAAGATAGAAAAGGTGTACCTTTTCGGCAAACAATACTTATCAACAACATGCAAAAGTTGTCCGTTTTTAAACCCTTAAGTGTTGATCTTGATTTGATTATGATTTTTCAAAACCCTAAAAGTTTCCCAAAACGATATTTTTATAAACAACCAGAAATAAAAATAGTTAAACTATTGGATATATTTCCAGCCCTTATTCTCACACAGTTCAGTCACTTTTGGCGCAAAAGAATACCGAAATAATGTTGAAATTAAACAAAGCTTATCCATTTTTTGGAAACTTATTAACAACACAAAATAATGTCAAAGAAAAACCGAGTCAGAAATCCTAACTCGGTCAACATATTTTATTTTTGAAGAGAAGTTTTAAACGAAAATCTCCTCCATTATAACTTTTGTAGCGCCACACATTTTATTAACGTACTTACCCGCCAAATCCGACACCTTATGCAATTCATTATCATCATCCCAAAGGCCCTCAAGCTTATTATTAAATCCCATTGCATTATTAACAACAAATCCAGCTCCAACTTCAATTAAATCACAAGCCTCCTTAAATCGCTTATGGTTTGGCCCAAAAAACACAGGCATATTATAGGTGGCCGCTTCAAGCGTATTATGAATGCCCTTACCAAAGCCTCCACCGATGTAGGCAACTTGGCCATATTTATAGATACTTGACAACATTCCGATTGTATCCACTATCATTACCTGATGGTCACTAGGATTATCAGGAGCTTGTGTATACCGAAACGAAGACACTTTTAACTTAGATTCAATCTGACGTATGTGTTCCTCATGAATCTCGTGCGGCGCTATAATCAATTTAACATCCTTGCCAATAGTCTGAATATAGTCAATTAGAATATCCTCATCGGGTGCCCAGGTACTTCCCGCTACAATCACCTTGTTTGAATCGCCAACAAAACGATTGACCAACTCTACCTCTTCCGAAGCACGTGCAATATCCCTAACCCGATCAAAACGCGTATCGCCCACAACACTGTAGTTAGTAACTTCAATATCCTCTAATAAACTCCCCGACGTTTCATCTTGCACATAAAACTTTGTAAATACATTCAACATGCGTCGAAACCAAGCTCCATAAGACTTAAAGAAGGCTTGCTGCTCACGAAAAATCATTGAAACGCCATAAACAGGGATTTCATTTGACTTCAATGCCGCTAGGTAATGATACCAGAATTCATACTTGATAAAGAATACTTGTTTTGGTTTAATGGCGTCAATAAAACGCTTAGCATTACTTTTTGTATCAGCAGGCAGATAAAAAACATGATCCGCTAAATCATAATTCTTACGAACCTCGAAACCCGATGGCGAAAAGAAGGTCAACACCACTTTATAATCTGGATGCTTTTTCTTAATGGCCTCAATTACCGGACGCCCCTGCTCAAACTCTCCCAAACTAGCTGCATGAATCCACACCACATGTCCATCAAGAGATAAGTCCTTTAAACGTCTCCAGGTATCCTTTCGTCCAGCACGCAACAATTTTGCCTTTTGGTTAAATGGCGAAACCAATGTTATTAAAAAAGAATATAAAGCGATACCTATATTATACAAAAATGTCATCTATTCTGTTTTAGACCTCAAAGATACAAGGACTAATAAAAGTATGGATGACATCTTTCATTATTTATTTGCATAAAGATGTCATCCTTTCATAAAAAAAGCCTGCTACAAATTGTAACAGGCCATTTTCACCAAGCTAACTTGGTTATATTATCTACAAGTATTAACCACGAATGGCTTTTACTCCTGGTAATTCTTTTCCTTCAAGGAATTCAAGCGATGCACCACCTCCTGTTGAGATGTGACTCATCTTATCAGCTAAACCACTTTGATTAACTGCAGCAACAGAATCACCACCACCAATGATAGAAACAGCAGAAGAATCAGCTACAGCTTGACATACAGTAAATGTCCCATTTGAGAAGTTAGGCATTTCGAAACATCCCATTGGGCCGTTCCAAACAACTGTTTTAGCACTTGCAATCTCAGCAGCATAAGCCTTAGCCGTTTCAGGGCCAACATCCAAAGCCATACGACCTTCAGGAATATCACATCCTACAGTTACAATATCAGCATCGTTTGCAAAATTGTCAGCAGCTAAATTATCAGTCGGCAACATGAAGTTTACACCATTAGCTTTAGCATCAATTAGAATCTGCTTAGCTGTATCAACCAAATCGTCTTCAACCAAAGAGTTTCCAATATTATGGCCTTGGGCTTTTAAGAAAGTATAAGCCATACCACCACCAATCAAGATTGTATCGACTTTCTTGATTAATGTTTTAAGCACTTCTAGTTTACCAGAAACCTTAGCACCACCTACAATGGCAACAAATGGCTTTTCTGCATTCTCAACAGTATCACCTAAGAATTTAATCTCTTTGTCCAATAAGTAACCAGCCATCTTTTGCTCCATAAACTGAGCAATGATAGTTGTAGAAGCATGTGCACGGTGAGCAGTACCAAAGGCATCGTTCACATATACATCAGCCAATTCAGCTAATTGCTTTGCAAAACCTTCATCACCTTTTGTTTCTTCATTGTGGAAACGTAGGTTTTCAAGTAACATTACTTCGCCACCCTTTAATTCACTGGCCAAAGCTTTCACCTCTTCACCAACACAATCAGGCGCAAACTTAACATCAACTCCCAATGTTGAAGATAAATGAGCTACAATATGCTTTAAAGAAAATTCTGGTTTAGCTTCTCCCTTAGGACGACCAAGGTGAGACATTAATATAACAGCACCGCCATCGGCCAATACTTTTTTGATAGTTGGTACCGCCGCGCGAATACGCGTATCATCGGTAATTTCAAATTTATCATTTAAAGGCACATTGAAATCAACGCGAATGATAGCCTTTTTTCCTGCGAAGTTAAAACTGTCTATTGCAGCCATTTGATATGTATTTAATTATTCAACAATGAGTCGCGAAGATACAAAAATATAAACGAAGCAGTAGCTAAATGACCCGATGAAATGTCATTTTATAAGGAATATTAACATCTATTTTACGAACTGGAAGAAATACTGTAATCATAAAACAAAAAGTGATAAGCCACAAGCTGCCAAACACATTAATCTTCGGACTCTTCCTCCTCCTTACTAAACCAATAATCGAGTGGCTTATGATTTACAGCTGTTGCAATAAACCAGGGATTTAGTAATTCTTCTCGGTTATACCTTAGTGACTCTTTAGTTGTCCAATCAAACAATTGTCCACCCGATGCCTCCAATATAGCTTGGCCGGCAGCCGTATCCCATTCCATAGTTGGGCCAAGCCGCGGATATAAATGAGCACCTCCCTCAGCCAATACACACATCTTTAAAGAACTGCCAATACTTAAGCTTGCCGAATTAGGAATTTCCTCATCAAGCATCTGCATGTATTCCTTTGTTTCATCCGAATAATGGCTTACACTTCTAACCACAGTAAATTGATCGGTAGTCTTACATGGAAGTTTTATTGGTGAAAGATCAGTAACCACATCCATTGCCGTTTTCTTGAGCCAATTTTTATGAAGCATCGATTTGTAGGCTCCTGATTCGTCCCCCCAATAAACAGTATTTAAAGCCGGCGCAACAATTACGCCCAATATTGGCTTACCATCCTCTACCAAGGCAATGTTAACTGTGAACTCACCGCTACGTTTCACAAACTCTTTGGTGCCATCAATGGGATCAACGATCCATAACGTATGCCAGCCCTTTCTTTCTTCATAACTTAACAGCTTACCTTCTTCACTTAAAACAGGTAAATTAGACGTTTGCAGCAATCGCTCAATGACTAAATTACTTTCAATATCAGCTTCCGTTAGGGGTGACTGATCATTTTTTAGCATCACTTTAACTTCACCACGATTATAAACCATCATGGTTGCTTGTCCTCCAGCAATAGCTGCCTTTAAGGCCAACATTGTACTTTGATGCATAGTTCTTTCTTTTATTAATCCACTAAAACACGAATAGATAACTTATCCGTTAAGGTGAAAGTTTTTAAATCAACTCCTTTCAAAAGCAACAAACCAGGCTTTGCCCCCACATTAATACTTCCCCATTCAGGAAACACGTTAACACTTTGAGCAAGCTCCTTACTTTCCTTCAATAGAGCTTCTGCCAATGATAGACCTTCTTTTGTATTAGCATTAATATTCTCCCAGGGATCACTTAAAACGACTTCTTCCTTAAACTGCTTTATTTCCCAACTAACACTAGGAGGAATAATAAACTGAGGTTTATTATCGAATACCAAACGCCGAACACCAGCAATAATAAACCGCTTGAGTTTTGTTTCCGAAAAATCTTCTTTTTTCACAAAGCGAACAAAGGCTGGTATAATAACACCTGGGAAATATTCCAGGCCCGGTTCTTCTTTAAAGGCATTACCGGTTTCCCTAATGGATAAGATACAACCCTCATCATCAACTTCGATAATGGGTCTTTTCATCCACGTTCCATCATCACTTAAAGCATAATGCGAACTAAATTTCCTCATTAAATTTTATATCAGGGCCTTTAAAAACAGTAGGTATAAAAGTCAACTTCACCTCATTAATTTCCACATCCGATACCTTTGCAGTATCATGCTCAAACAAAAGCCCCTCTATACTTATTAACGACCTTTGATCCTTCAGAGGCAATGCGAGGCTGCCTGCTGCACTTTTAAATGATTTGGGAATATGATACACTAAGGTATCACGTGTACTATCAGCAAATAAGGTAATCATCTTCATACTGGCACTATCCAGTTCGTTTGCTTTACCAAACTTATATCGTGCATGTAAGCGCAAAATTCCATTTTTCAATGAATCAAGCTCAAATTCAAATGGTAAGAAAACATCTGTAGAATCGCCTTCATCAAATGGCAACTTATACTTCCGCTTTCCCTTCCACAAATCCTCAACATCACGCATCAAAGCCATTTCATCCGACTTTTGATCACGTTCTTTACTCATTTCTTGTTTCAAGAACGCATCTCTTTCGCTTAATATAGAAATAACTTCATCGTAAACATCTGCAAAAATTAAAGGGTTTGCCGAATACCAACTTACAGCCGAATCAAATTCTAGCTTAGTCAAACCATGCCCATTTAAAACCTGACGATAATAGCCGACAAAACTGGAATCCTCCTTGTTGATTGAACGTCCTGCTTGGGATATGGCAGCTTCCACTTCATAAACGTCAGCTAACAACAGAGCCATATCATCCTCATCAGGGATAAAGTCAGCCTTTCCTTCATAATCAGAACAGGAAACTAAAACAACAAATAAACTAAGTACGAGGTATTTTATCATTTCGGTAATTTTTGCTTACCAAAAGTACTAAAAAATGAGAAACACCAAGGATTTGATAATAAACAAAAGGCTCTATCATATTTAAAGGTTGGTTGATTCAACCCATTCTGGGTTGTGGAGTTTTTGTTATTTACACCACGATGTTCATCCGTGGCTATAAATGTTCAATCCTTTCAGGATTATTCTTCTATACCGATTAGTTAAATTGGTATTATAACCACGAAGTGGTTTAACGTTAATAACCCTGGGTGAAACCCAGAGGATGCCAATACAGTCTAACACAACCCTGAAATGGGTTGAATGTTCATCTATTGCAATATTACCAACCATTAATTTTGAAAAAGCAAATCAAAAAATATTTTGAAACCACCGTTTCATAGATAACTCTACTTGCCATCCGCCCGCAACATAGTACGAACCGTTTTAAGGATAATCACAAAATCTAACTTCAAAGACCAACTGTCAATGTATTCCAGATCCATGCGCATCCATTCTTCAAACGAGATATCATTTCGCGAAGCACTCACCTGCCATATACATGTAATACCGGGCTTCATCGACAAACGACGCAATTGCCAACGTTCGTATTCTTTAACTTCAGAAGGTACTGGAGGGCGTGGTCCAACAATTGACATGTCTCCTAATAAAACATTAAAAAACTGAGGCAACTCATCCAAACTAGTCTTACGTAAAAAATGCCCAACACCTGTAATGCGAGGATCTCTTTCCATTTTAAATGCTGGACCATCCATTTCATTCTGATCCATTAAATCCTTCTTCAAATCTTCCGCATTGGTAACCATGGTGCGAAACTTATACACCCAAAACTTACGCCCACGGATACCTACCCGCTTTTGCTTAAAGAAGACTGGTCCTTTGGATGTTAATTTAATCGCAATAGCTAAACCAATATATATCGGAGAAAAAACAGTAATCACCATGAACGACACTACAAAGTCATAAATAGCCTTAAACTTTAAGGATAAATAATCCATTGGTGTATTCGAGATGGTTAGTACTGGTGTAGTATCGAAGTAATGTAAATGTGTTTTATTGGTCAGCATATTAAAGAAGGGTGAGGACATGCGAAATACCACTCCTACCTCATTACATGAAGTTAGGTGAGACATGATTTCCTCCATTCTTGCCTTCTCCTGGCAATATATTAATTCGTCGATGGTTCTTTCTGCTAATATCTGATCAACATTGGCATCCGAACCTAAAAATGGAGCCACATCATGATGTGTCGCTTTTAACTCATCTGTACCAATGATTCCTACAATACGATAACCCCATTCGGGATTATTTAATATCTGATTGATGAAAGTGGATGCTGACTTATCTCCTACAATTAATATATTTCGATAATTAAGTCCTCGCTTTCGTGCACCTTTCAAATACTGATATATCAGCACTTTCTCAATAAAAGTAAGCAAAGTAACTATGCCTCCAAAATACAATATTGGAACTAAGCCAATGTAGAAGAGATTAAACACGAATACTGATAAGGCCAAGAGTCCAGAGCCTAGTATAGACATCACTATCACATTAAAGAGCACCACCGAATATGGGCGAGAACGGTATAACTCATTCAAGCGCAGGCCCTTTGAAAGCACTAACCAAATAACCAGAATAAGTAAATGCAGAATGACTGAGTCCTTATTACGAATGAAAGCCAACTGCTCAAAATGAAACCACAATGCAATTTCAAATGAAATCCAGGCGATAAGTACGTCTAAAGCTGCTAAAGCATTATGAACAACCTTCTCTTTTTCTCTCAGCATTGCGTGTGTTTTGTTTCCAGTGTAAAAATAGAAATTAAGATTTGTTTAACAAAGCAAACATCGTCTTTGTCCTGTATCGCTCCGCTAAACCCTGATTACCAATACATGTTTTAAAGCATCATCGCTGCGGATTAAACCTATAAATTAAATTTTGGTCGATAAACTATACCCAATCGAAATCCAAACGATTCATACAAATCCCCAAAATCATAGGCTAGTGTTCCATTAACTGCCAATCCCGGAACAGCTTCTAGTTTCCAAACAGCACCAAACATCGTATAATATTGTTTTTTACTGTCTTCATAAAAATAATTGGGAGTTCGTTCCCAACTATAACGATAGGCAAATTCTTCGGCATAACTCCCCTTATTGATGGTGTAACTTGCTTTGAATAAATAGGACAAACTACTCGTTATGCTACCTTCCGCACCTAAATGAATGGCATTAACTCGATTGTTGATGAATTTGCCATGTTTATTAATTTTCCCAGAATTGTACTTATCGGCTGTTTCGATTGTATGGTACAAGGATGTACCCATGGACTGACCATAATAAGTCCACCCAGTGTAATAAGACCCATTATTCATGTAATCGTCGCGGCCTCCAAACTTATAACCTTCATTCATGGCTACTTGCATATAACGATCTACCTCAGGCCAGGTCCATCCTGTTCTTGTTTCTCCAAATACCTCGTACATAAAGTTATCAAAATCACCTTCTATATCATCTTTCCATATGATTGATCCTTCCTTGTGTCCATTATAATCCACAGGATACAAAGGATCAGGTATGCCATAATCGGATTGCACATCATGTTTAATAACTTCTACTGAGATACCCTTCAACCATGACATTTCTTTGGGATAAACTAATATTCCAATGGTATAATCCTTATTCTCACCATTCCATAATTTCATACCAGAGGCATCGGCAAAGGGTTTCTGCCAATAAAATTGCAAATCTAACAGCTCGTGTTTATAATACAAGCCAAAATCCCATAGGCCCATATGAGCCCCGGCAGCATTAGTCTCTTCACCTCCACCAAGCTTAGCTGAACCTTTAGCCATAAAAGTGGCCCAAAAATCAATAGGTATCTTTGTACCATCAGGACGAGTACCTCCAAATAAGGCCGAATGCACGATTCCTGCATAGGGCTGCAACTTTACATTTCCCAATCGGGCATAGGCCCACTTCTCGTGCAAGAGTACATTACTGGCACTATTACTTTTCTCTCCTCTGTCATCATTTAATACACCTTGAGATATGCCTCCTTTAATCTCTAACCAGTTCTTGGTAAAACCCAAGGGTATATAATCATTAAAGCCGAAGGTAATTCGAGGTATTGGTCGCACATTGGAGCTCATCAGAAAAAAACCAGATGTTAGTTTTTCATCATAAGTAATGGGACTATAGGCTTCCATTCCCATGGAATAGTCAATTTCCCAAACTTCTCCTTTAACATATAATTCGTGTAAAAAGCTTCTTTTAATATCAGCATTCATTACTCCGCCAAAACCAGTGCTCAGCGTGAAATTCGATTTATTAATAAAAGTATGTTTGATTCCTCCATATACCAGAGCATTGCTCTTCCCGTATTGATCGAATAATCCCCAGTTATTGGCATGCGACCAAAGTGGGTTTAGTTCGTGTGAAGAAAGAGTGCCATAAGTGGCCAACTTTATCGACAAGGTATCCACTTGTGCTTTTAAGGCTGTGATGATTCCAAATACAATAATACCAGCAAAGACAAGTCGTTTCATTACTATCTATTTAAGGTGCACAAAAGTAAAATAATTATATAAGTATAATCATTTGCATTTACAAGAACATTAATTTCCAATATGGAATAAAACGCACTTCGGTTTCTCCCACAATAATTATATCGTCTAGCGACAAATTAATAACATAACCATACATTGGTTTATAAGCTGTCAAAAAACTACGATACGAGCGACTTACTGCTCCTCGCTTTAAGTTTGAAAATTTTACTTCAACCGGCACCATGCTCCCTTTTTCATTCACAATAAAATCTACTTCAGCCTTATCTTTGGTTCGCCAATAATGAATAGGAGTAGTTGGGCTATGAAATTTATTACGCAGTAACAGGTACACAAAGTTTTGAAATATAAATCCATCATGTGCATTATTTGCCTGACCAAAACGCCTACGCCCAAAATGGCACATTCCCAAATCGTTGAAATACACAGTTGGCGACTTAATCAACTCCTTTTTGAGATTAGTAAAGTACGGCTTCACAACATCAACCACGAAGGTTTTTTCGGCATACCACAGATACCTCTTAATTGTATCCACCGATACTCCAACTTCGCAAGCAAGTGTTGAATAATTAATCAAGCCTCCGGCCTGCACAGCCAAAAGCTGAATCAATTTGGTAAATTTATCAGGTTCACGAACGCCTAATAAATAGGCAATATCTCGTGTGATATAAGATGTATAAATTTCATTCATCACCTCCGATTTTCGCTGCTCACTTTCGGCCATTACCAACTTTGGATAACCACCAAAGCGAAGATACTCATCAAGGTACTGTTGCAATTTAGTCCCTTGAATATTACAAAATTGCTCAAGACGATCGCTGTATTTATAATCCGATTTAAAATCAATAAACTCGCTAAAAGTAACCGGATACATTTCAACAGTCTGCTTACGACCTGTTAAAGCCTCAGCTATATGTTCTTTTAACTCAAGACTGCCCGACCCACTTACCACGAACTTATAGGGCAGATTCATGTCGTATATCCCTTTCAAAAAACGACCTACATCTTCTTTCTGCTGTATCTCATCAATAAACACAAAACCTTTATTGTTGCCAAATTCCAATCGGATACGATCAAGAAGCACCTGTTGTGAAGCAAAATATTGAGTATCTTCTTCAATATCCAGATTCATAAACAACACACGCTCTCCAATCTTAACAAGTTCATCCATCACCTGATACATGACTGTAGTTTTTCCAACTTGTCGCGCCCCAATGATAACAATAACCTCCTTTAAGTATAGAAAAGATTCAATCTTATGTTTTTCAAGTCGTCTTATCACAGCTTATTCCATTATAAATCAGAATCAAACATACAAAATAACTAAAAGCATTACAAGTCCATATGTGTTTTCATCGGGTTAATTCACTACTGTAGTTGTGTTTTTATCGGGTTAATTCATTACTGTGCTTGTGTTTTTATCGGATTAAAATTATATTGTTTATCTAGCAGCACGAAAACACACCCACATATGTGGCTTATACCGATCACAAAAGCAACTTCCCTGATTTATCATATCTAAGCTATATCGTTCCCAAGTACTTGCTATTAGAAAAACCACGCTCTTTATAATCACGAAACACCAACCATATATCATACTTTTCATTTCCAAAAGAATCAATCTTCCATAAATATGAACAATCTCTGCGTCGTGCCTCCGTTTGTTTATACTCTATGATATATTGACCTCGTACATTGGCGATCATAAATAAAGTATCTAAAGCACTTCCGCTATCTTCTTTTGACCACTGTAATAACAAACCTTCATGCGTTCTTTCAATACTTGTATTAGTTGGCAACGGAACAGATCCCATACTTACCAATGCTTTAGTAAAATCAATGTACTGATTTGGGAATTCTCCATAAATTGAATTTAAAAGATTATAAGACTTTGCTGCTGCATATGCAGAACATCCGCTTGCTACTTGCTGAAAACAAATTTTCAATACATCCTTATATGGACTTAAAAATTCGTTAACCAAACTCATCTTTTGTCGCTGTGCCAATTGTTTCACTGATTTCTTGTCCTTATATTGACTTGGCAACGACCTCACATAACTCTTACCATACATTTGATAGGTGACTACACTACCTATTTTGCCTGATGAACCATCGTTAATATTGTATCGTGCCATAATTTTAAAGACTGTTAGAGAATTAGACAATAGAAACAAGACTTTACAAGGCACACACTATATTTAAATGCACCTCTAAAGGCCAACTAGTTACCAACATTGTACTTGCCTTGCTATAAAATCACACAAAAGTTACAACTAACATCCATAATGCTTTAACTGACTTAAATAAGATTTCAAATGATAATGACCAAACACCATTCTTACATGCTTAAGCACTGACAATAGGCGATTTGGAAGTAAAATTAAATATAGATGATATCTGAAGTAAAACCAAAAACTATTTATGATGTCTAATACAAATCGATTATTTAACATCCCCGATGCCAATTTAATTGAATTCGGTGAAATGGTTGCAGCCAAGCTGCCCGAGGACATAGCGGAATTAAATAACTTCGACAGAACGATTAATGAAAGTTATCCGCCTTCGATAAGGACTGCCATTAGTGAATTTAAGGCCTTTCCCACTGATCAGGTGGTGATTGATGAGATGGCTGAACTAACAAAAAATGTGAATGACGCCCTTTCTGCATGTAATAAGTGTTACCGGACCATAAGCTTTTTTGCTCAAAAAGCTTTTCCTGAAAATAAATCCATTCAAAATCAGTTTGGATTAAACGACATTGTAAGTAAGCATTCGGGCTCATACGTCATGAATGCTCAATAATTTTAGTTAATGCGAGACATTCCAACATCAGGTAGAATCCATGGACAATTCTCACCA
>JAFMVD010000037.1 GCA_025499625.1 Carboxylicivirga fragile
TGGCAAAAGTGCCTGTTTTCGGGGTTTTATTATATCATTAAAATAGTGATAATTATTTAATTATCAAAGTAATATGTCACTTAAGAATATGCCTACATATACTCGGTTAGAAAATGACTTTCCATGTATTCCTTAAATTCACGTGTCATATTCTTAGATAAATCACCTAACATACAAGTTCCAATAATACACGATCTTTTATCGCCTGGGCACGACTGAATAGTGACCTTACCTTCTATTGCCTCATAAATAGCCAATAATGATAACTTAGCCGGATCAATTTTAATAACAAACCCACCACTAGGCCCTCTGTTTGAAGCTACAAAATCCTCCTTAGCTAATCGTTGCATTACCTTAGCAACATGATGTTTCGAACTTTCAATGGCTTCTGAAATCTGGTTCACATTCAGTTTCTTTTCACTTCGTGCAATCAATACCATAGCATGCAAAGCTATGGATGCCGCTTCGGAGAGGGTAACTATTTTTGACATAATACTATTTTCAGGTTATTCAATACTTAAATGGTTTAAAAAGGCTAAAATATAAAAAAACCCGCAACAATTAAGTTACGGGCTAATTTTATTAGCAAAAGAATTACTCTTGCTCGTATTTTAATGTCTTTGTAGTTAAATCACATACCTCAGTTGGACCAAAGTATTGAATTGGACCAGGGTAAACATATTTCGTATTTCCTGCCCAATCTTCACGTTGTTCAACAAACTTTTTATAAGGAGCACCATCCAAACGAACCAATGCCTTTTGAATAACAGGCTTCATTTCTCCATGACGCTTTTCCATGTTCATCATCATCGTTACTGGCACACCGCCTGCAATCCACTCTTCAGATGGCGCAATTAAGTTACGTACAGATGCCATATATCCTGTTTTACCCTCAGCGATTAATACCGATGCAGTACATCCCAAAGAGTAACAATAATCAGCATCAAAATTAGATGGTGCGGCACAACGCCCTTCGTAACCAAAGAAATGAGGCTGTCCTTTGAATTTACCTTTAAATTCACCAGCTTTCTTCATTTTCTTCAATTTGGCTTTCACCATATCAATCAACATCTTCTCCGTTTCAATTAACGAAACCTGAACGTTACCATGTGGATCACGATCTAACATTAATTGGTTTGCAATTGAATTAGGAAGAGAAACAAACACTTCACGTGATTCTTTTGAAATACGCTCAGCAACAAATTCACGTTTCTCTTTATTTCCTTCAAATGCATTTACTTCAGCTTCGTTATGTGCTAAAAAGTCGTTCAACTCAGCAATTAATTTCTTCATGGCTGGTATAAACTCAACCAAGCCTTCAGGAATAAGAGCAGTACCGAAGTTATCTCCATTAGCAGCGCGCTTAGCTACAATATTAGCAATATCAGTTACTACATCATCCAAAGTCAACTGCTTAGCCTCAACCTCTTCAGAAATAATACAAATATTAGGTTGTGTTTGTAAAGCACACTCTAAACCAATATGCGAAGCTGAACGCCCCATTAATTTAATAAAGTGCCAATATTTTTTAGCTGAATTAGCATCACGCTGAATGTTACCAATCAGCTCGCTATATACTTTACAAGCAGTATCAAAACCAAATGAAGTTTCAACCATCTCGTTTTTAAGGTCGCCATCAATTGTTTTTGGAACACCAATAACTTGGATACCTGCTCCTTTGGCTTTGTAATACTCTGCTAAAACACAAGCATTGGTATTTGAATCGTCACCACCAATAATGACTAAGGCAGTAATGTCCAACTCTCTACAATTCAATAGAGCCTGCTCATACTGTGCTTCCTCTTCAAGTTTTGTACGACCCGAACCAATAATATCAAAACCACCTGTATTACGATAGTGATTAACTACATCTTCGGTTAACTCGATATACTGATTATCAACCAAACCACCTGGTCCTCCAAGAAAACCAAACAATTTATTATCTGAATTTAGCTTCTTTAATCCATCGTATATTCCTGAAATTACATTGTGACCACCCGGTGCTTGACCACCTGAAAGAATTACACCAACATTTCTTGCTGAAGATACTTTTACTTCACCTGGTTCAAAACTCAACAATGGCATTCCATATGTATTCGGAAATATCTTCTCTATTTCAGCCTGATCAGCTACTGACTCAGTATTTTTTCCTTCAACAATTTTAACGCTACCTTGCAAAGACTTTGGCAATTTTGGAGCGTAATTCTCACGTGCAATCTGAAGTGGACTCTTAATCATTTTATCGTTCGATTAATAAATAACATATTGGCACTTTACAATGATAAATAAGTGCTTTTATAAAGTTTTGCAAATTTGCTGATATTTTTTCAAAATAGAAATAAAAGGGCCATACAATTTACAATCATTAACTTATTTAAACCAATTATCGTTAGATAGATAATATTTACCGCCCTCTATTTAACATTAACTCACGCTCATTTAAGTGAATAACCTTAAAACCTGTCCATTATCATTTATATTTATTAAATTTGGTAATATCACCAGTAATGAACAAAAAAGCTGTAAGTAAATAATCCGAAAATACTGCAATTTAAAACCTTACAACATGACACTCATTAAAAGTACTCCGAAAACAATAGGTATTTTAACAGGTGGTGGAGACGTTCCCGGCCTAAATCCAGCCATTCGAGCAGTCACCATTCGAGCTATTCACGAGGGCTATCGTGTAATTGGTATCCGAAATGGGTGGAAAGGTGTGATTTCAATTAATCCTTCACTAAGTATACATGAACAACCTTTTCTTTTTGAATTAAATGAAAATATAGTGAACCGCTTGGGACGAACAGGTGGAACATTTCTTCATTCAAGCAGAACAAAAGCCAATAAAGTAGCACTTGCAGATGTTCCTGAGCATTTGAAAGGTGATTACAAAGACGAATATAATGACTTAACGGATGAAGCGGTTCGAAACCTGAAATATGTTGGCATTGATTACCTCGTACCAATTGGAGGCGATGATACTTTAAGCTATGCAGTACGACTACATCATGAAGGAATAAAATTAATAGCTATACCCAAAACCATGGATGGTGATGTTCCGGGCACCGAGTATTGCATTGGATTTAGCACATGCGTTACAAGAACCATTGAATTAACTCATGCCCTTCGTACATGTGCCGGATCGCACGAGCGCTTTCTTGTACTAGAAGTATTTGGCCGTAATGCAGGATTCTCAGCACTTTTGCCAACAGTTGGTGGAGCTGCCGACCGTTGTGTGATACCCGAACACGAATTTAACATTGAGCAACTCACAGCTTTAATGGTTGAGGATAGAAATAATAATCCAAGTAAGTATTCAGTGGTTTTGGTTTCAGAAGGCGCAACTTTTGAAGGTGGCGATACTGTGTATAGTAGCAATGAGACGGACGCCTTTGGCCACAAAAAACTGGGTGGTATAGGTGAGATGATAGGCTCACAACTAAAAACACTGTCACCTAAATTTAATAACGGTAAAGAAATCAACATTATCAATCAAAAATTGGGGTACCTGGTTCGATCCGGTGAACCGGATGCCTTAGATTCAATTGTTCCTACAGCCTATGCCAATTTAGCACTCGATTTAATAATTAAAGATAACTGTGGTCAGATGGTCTGCATTAACGATGGAAAGTACAACCATGTTTCTGTTGAAGCGGTTAAAAAAGATGCCCACGGCAAAAGTACTAAAAGAGTGAATGTTCAAA
Organism: Carboxylicivirga fragile; assembly: GCA_025499625.1. GTDB lineage: Bacteria > Bacteroidota > Bacteroidia > Bacteroidales > Marinilabiliaceae > Carboxylicivirga > Carboxylicivirga fragile. The sequence continues at coordinate 3,705 of JAFMVD010000037.1, forward strand.
GGTTTTACGACATAAATCGATACAGACCCATATATTCAAACATTGTTGGTGATCCAATGATGATATTAACCCGGGAATAAACTGAGTGCGTTTTAATATTTTTTAATAAACATTATAAAGTTTCTGCATAGAAGCATTAATAATGCCTTAATAGATTTGTTATATTTGTGCAAATTGAAACAAATGCACTTCTCTGTCATCATACCCGTATATAATAGACCTGAAGAAATAGTTGAATTATTAGAATCACTAACGCTTCAGTCTTTAATATCATCGTTCGAAGTAATTATTGTTGAAGACGGATCTACTGTCACATGCAAAGAGGCAATAAAGCACTATTACGATGAATTAGATTTGCACTATTATTTTCAAGAGAATCAAGGACCGGGACCAGCAAGAAACTATGGTGCTTCCAAAGCCAAAAGTGGTTATTTGATCTTTTTTGATAGCGATTGCATCATTCCATCCAATTATTTCAATATTGTTATTAAAGAATTAGAAGCACAAAACCTCGACTGCTTTGGAGGACCAGACAGTTCTCATCCGTTTTTCACACCCATACAAAAAGCGATCAGCTATTCGATGACTTCGCCTATTACCACGGGCGGCATTAGAGGTGGAAAGAAAAAGTTAGATAAGTTTTATCCTCGAAGCTTTAACCTTGGTATTACTGCTGAACAATTTAAAGAACTAGGTGGTTTTGCACCAATGCGATTTGGCGAAGATTTAGATTTTAGCATGCGTGCCGTCGAAAAAGGACTAAAAGTTGGTCTCATTAATGATGCACTTGTTTACCACAAAAGACGAACTCACTTTAAAGCCTTTTACAAACAGGTATTTAATTCTGGTATTGCGCGCATAAACCTTTCTTTAAAACACCCGGGCACACTTAAATTGGTGCATTTGGCTCCATCATTGTTTACAATAGCGTACCCATTGCTTGTTCTTATGGCTATCCTACTTAGTCCCTGGATCTGGATTGTAGCAATGATTTTCCCATTAACCATTATTGTCGATGCCTGGTCGCGCACAAAAAACCTAAAAGTCGGTTTTTTAAGTATGCTTGCATCCTTCGTCCAACTCTTTGGGTATGGCTTTGGTTTCATCCAAGCCTTTTGGGTAAGAATAGTAAGGGGCAAAGGTTCTTTTCATAGCTTTGCCCAATCCTTTTACGATTAAATAATAAAACTAATTGCTTACATGCTCAATATTGCAAGTCTCAGTTTTAACGAACTGATAACTTCTCGCAAATGATTTTAAGCGACCAGTTATAGCTTGTAAAGCTTTAGAATTTCCGAATTGTTTATCATCGACATACGATTCATAAACCGACAATAATCGTGTTGCCTCTTCTTCGAGACACAAATAATCTTGAGTAAACATTCTATTCATAGGCATTTTTTAAGTTTATATTCCTAAAACGCAGCCTACAAATATATATTGTCTTTTAGTTTAAGTTAGCGACAAGGATATGTTACGTTCCTCCATCATTCGACGTAGGTTCATAAGTGCATAACGCATTCTCCCCAATGCTGTATTAATACTAACATCCGTCTCTTCCGCTATTTCCTTAAAGCTTAAATCTCTGTAATGGCGCATCTCAACAACCTCTCGCTGATTGTCGGGCAATAATTTAACCAGCTTTCCAACTTCACCAAGTACCTGGTCGTAGATCATTTTTTCCTCAATCGATTTATCCGAAAATTTCACCGAATTAAATAAGTCATATTCATAACTATCATTTGAAATAACCGCCTTATTTTTTTGCTTACGATAAAAATCGATGATCAAATTATGAGCTATACGCATCACCCACGAAGAAAACTTTCCACTATCAGAATATCTGCCCTGCTTTAATGTTTTAATAACACGAATGAAAGCTTCCTGAAAAATATCCTCAGCAAGCTCCTGCTGCTTGACACACATTAAAATATAAGAGAATATTTTTGATTTATGTCTATCGATTAGAACATCAATAGATCCATAATTACCCTCAATAAAACTCTTTACAAGATATTCATCAGAAAGCAAAGTTTGCTTTTCCATAACACTATTTTTTTGGTTCTTGTAAAGGTCTACTTATAGGCAATTTTTTAAATGTGAATAATAATTTTGAGAGCTTAAAAAAAGTAAAAATTGTTTATATACACAAGTTTAATTTCCATTTACGCAAAACTCATCAACAAGTTTCAAATATCAAAACTTTTATATTCAACACCTTATACAATAACCCTCCTATACACAGTTTCTCTAAGAGAAAAATAATCCTTAATCAAGCACAGCTAAAATCGCCAAAAAATCAGTCTCATTACAGAACTTTCTTTAAAACACTAATTTAGAACTAAGAAATTTTCGCAACTAAAGCCAGCTTGTCTATCTTTGCATTCTTGAAATAATTACGAAAGGAAAGCATGCAAAATAATGCCATAATAATAAAGGGAGCTAAAGTTCATAATCTTAAGAATATAGACTTAGAAATTCCTCGTGATGAGTTTATTGTTATTACAGGTGTATCGGGCAGCGGGAAATCGTCGCTGGCATTTGACACATTGTATGCGGAGGGGCAACGTAGATATGTTGAAAGCCTTAGCTCTTACGCAAGACAATTCCTTGGCAGATTAGATAAACCGGAAGTAGATTACATTAAAGGCATACCACCAGCCATTGCAATAGAACAAAAGGTTAACACTCGTAATCCACGTTCTACTGTCGGAACGAGTACCGAAATATACGATTACATCAAACTTATTTTTGCTCGCGTTGGAAAAACCATTTCTCCAATTAGTGGAAATGAAGTAAAACGGCATTATGTATCAGATGCCGTTGAACATGTAAAGTCTCTTGCTGAAGGTACTAAACTAGCCATACTTGCTCCAGTGCAACATTCTGAAGACAGAAATTGTAACGAACACCTGGAGGTATTACTCAAACAGGGATTCAGTCGCGTTGAGATCAACAATGAATTCAAACGGATAGAAGACATCATAAAAGGATCGGAAGAATACCTGCCAGATTGTAAAACCATCAACTTGGTTATCGATCGAATTAGCTATTCAAATGACGAAGACACCATAAATCGATTAGCCGATTCGGTACAAACGGCATTTTACGAAGGGAAAGGTGAATGTGCTTTAAAAATATTCAATGGCAATGAAACTACCTTAGTTAATTTCAATAATCGCTTCGAACTAGACGGCATCGAATTTGAAGAACCTGGGGAGCACCTATTCTCCTTCAACAACCCAGTGGGTGCATGTCCTAAATGCGAAGGATTTGGTAATGTCATTGGCATTGACGAGGATTTGGTTATTCCAAACAAAAGTCTATCCGTTTTTGAAGGTGCAATCGCCTGTTGGAAAGGTGAAAAGATGGGGCAATGGAAAGAACAACTAATCAACAATGCGCATCGTTTTGATTTCCCTGTCCATAAATCATATTTTGAACTTAATAAAGAACACAAAAAATTACTTTGGACAGGCAATGAGCATTTTAATGGACTGAATGATTTCTTTACACACGTAGAGGAAAAGCAATATAAGATTCAATACCGTGTAATGTTATCGCGCTACAGAGGCAAAACGGTTTGCCCTGAATGTGATGGAGCCAGATTAAAGAAGGAAGCAGCTTGGGTGAAATTAGCCAACAAAAACATTCACGAATTAGTTAATTTACCAGTAGCTCAACTAAGTCATTTCTTTGATGATTTAAAACTGAACAAACACGACCAAGAAGTTGCCGGACGACTCTTAAAAGAAATTCAACTTCGTTTACAATTTCTTTGTAACGTTGGCCTTGGCTACTTAACCTTAAACCGCCTTTCTTCTACCCTATCGGGCGGCGAAAGTCAACGCATTAATTTAGCAACAAGTCTGGGAAGTAGTTTAGTTGGGTCACTATACATATTGGATGAGCCAAGTATTGGACTTCACTCTCGCGACACCGATTTACTTATTAAAGTATTGAAGAACCTGAAAGATCTGGGCAATACTGTAATTGTTGTTGAGCACGATGAAGATATAATTCGGGCATCGGATAAAATTATTGACATTGGCCCAGGTGCGGGAAGACTTGGTGGCGAATTAGTATTTCAGGGCGATTTTCGAGCACTTGAAGCATCCGATAAAAGCTTAACAACAAAATACCTCAAGGGAATTGAAAAAATTGAAGTTCCCAATACGCGAAGAAAATTCAACAACACAATAGATATCAAAGGTGCTTGCGAAAACAACCTAAAGAATATCAGTGTCAAATTTCCACTTAACATCATATGCGCCATTACTGGGGTTTCTGGTTCAGGAAAAACTTCTTTGGTACGAAAAATTCTATACCCGGCTCTGAAAAAACATTTAGGTGGCTATGCCGACAAAACAGGCTCGTTTGATCAAATGACTGGTGCCTTGGGTGAAGTTACCGACGTTGAGTTTGTGGATCAAAATCCTATCGGTAAAAGTTCGCGCTCCAATCCGGCCACCTACCTTAAAGCTTACGATGAGATTAGGAAGTTAATGTCGGAACAGCAGGCAGCTAAAAACAATGGATTTAAGCCGTCTCACTTCTCTTTTAATATCGATGGGGGCCGTTGTGAAGAATGCCAGGGAGAAGGCACCATAAAGGTGGAAATGCAGTTTATGGCAGATATTGTACTATTGTGTGAAAGTTGTCATGGGCATCGTTTTAAGGATGATGTTCTTGATGTAAAATACAAGGGCAAAAATGTATTCGACATACTTGAGATGACAGTGAACGAAGCCATTGAGTTTTTCTCTGAAACCAAAGATACGCTGTCGAAACGTATAAGCAAACGCTTAAAACCTTTGGCTGACGTAGGTTTGGGATATGTTAAACTCGGCCAATCATCGAGTACCTTGAGTGGAGGTGAAAGCCAACGTGTGAAGCTTGCTTCTTATCTGGCCAATGAAAAAAGCCAACCTACACTCTTTATTTTCGATGAACCAACAACCGGACTACATTTTCATGATATCAAGAAACTACTAAACGCTTTTGCCGCTTTAGTAAAGAATGGTCACTCCTTATTAATTGTAGAGCACAATATGGAGATAATTAAATCAGCCGATTGGATAATTGATTTAGGCCCTGAAGGAGGACAAGATGGTGGAGCCATTGTGTTTGAAGGCACGCCTGAAGATTTGATTAGCTGCAAAGAATCATACACAGGTCATTTCCTAAAACCTTACTTACAATAAACAAGTAAGCCACGCGATTGCGTGGCTTTTCTTTATATTCTTTCAATTAATTTCTATCACTTCTTATCTGGCTCCACCCCAAACAATACGGCAACACATCCAGATATAATGTCATTATCCTGTACTTTTCGTTCAAGAACTTCCATCTCCACAATCAACATCTGGGTTGATTCTACTTCAAAATCCCAAACTAAACTATAGTTGTGGTTACTATTATCAAAAATCACTTTACCTGAACGCTCTACTACTCGAAAGTGAATGGTTGGCAAACTCTCAATTTTGCTAATGCTAACCCTATACTTTTGCCCTTCAAAAAAGGTTTTAAAAAGCTCAGCTTTCTCTCCTTCAGATAGTACCGTTGCATTATAGTTACCATCATGAATATATTCACCAAGTTTTGCTTTACCAACATTTTTGGCAAACGAAAAGCATTGTGCTTTCAGAGAAATAACACCAAGTAGCATAAAAGCTACAAGTAAAAGGGATTTTTGGGGAAGTCGCATTAGGTTAGAGCTAGGGTGATATTAATACTACGATACAAACTCATTTCTAATTTCAGCAACTTTTTCAAGTAACTTATCAAAAACGTCATCAGAAATATAAGTCTCCGAATCGGCTTTAATTGTTGTCACTTTCTTTTCAGCATCAGTAGTAGCTTCAACTTTAGAAGTATTAATAATCTTAACCTGATCAAAAATTACCTTTAACTCATTTGTCTTTGTTAACAAGTAATTAATGTCTTCATTATCCTTATAATCTTCCAACAAATTAATAACGGTATATAAACTCAATTTTTGATAGACAATACGATCAATTAAACGCTGGTTACTTTCCAATGAACCATCCGTTAAACGAGTAGCTAAATACAGGCCTTCCATCCAACCCCCAACTAATACCATAACCGCAATTGCAGGTCGATCATTCTCAGTTAAATAAGCATTTGAAGTCATGAATGTTTCAGATATAATGTCCATCATTACATCACGGTTATTCATGTTATTCTCAAGCTTACGAAGCGTATTTTCATCAATCGCATCAATAATACCAAGTCCTTCGGCCAATTTTTTAGTATTAGCCATGTACTTAATCGAACTTTGCGTTTGATCAAACAAACTAGTATAACTCAAATCGGCAGAATAAATACCAAGATTCAGAGCCATCTGACGATTAGTTGTATACTTCTCAAGGTTATTTAATGGATTAAGTAAATCCTCATTATAGGTAGCTCCAGCTCTTTTTATCAACATAGCTGTTTCCAAAGGAGAAGGCAAGGAATAAAAAATCAGTTTCGATTTTTTAAAATCATCCATCACTTTTCCGTCAACTGTAACTGATTCTACAATCTTATCTTCCTCGGTTGCTTTCTTATCTTTCGAACCTGAAATACAGGCAGTAAAAGATGCTGATATTGCTAATATGGCAAAGAAATAAAAAAATGGTTTGGCCAGATTTCTTTTCATGAGAATATCTATTTTTTCGTAATTTACTGGGTAGTACTATTTATATTAATTCTGAAAAATACTATAAAATTTTTAAATAAAACAGGCCAAAGCTACTTTTAGCGCATTTTTTTTCAATCAGAATAAGCAAGACAAGGCATTGGACAGAATAAAACGACTATCGGACAATACATTACAATCTATCACACCAAAAAGCCCTATGATCTACTAAATCACAGGGCTTTTTAACTTATTTTATATTTTTTACTCGTACTTCGAAAAATACTTCATAAACTGTGCTCTTTCGTACATTCCTGGTTCTGTAATTTTACCATAATTCATGGCACCTCTAAAGTCAGATACTTTATCATAACCTTTTTCATCCATCCAACTACCCAACTTCTCGATCATCTCGGTGATAACCTTAGGGCCGTTCTTATATATTGATGAACACACCTGAGCAGTTGTTGCTCCGGCTAACAATTGCTTAATTAGGGCTTCTCCATCATGAATTCCAGTTGATGCCGATATATCAACATTCTGCACTTTATCCGAAACAATTGCTACCCAACGCAAAGTACGTCGCATATCAGCGGACGAACTAAGCACTTCAGCTGAAGTCATGCTCATTTTATTTATATCAATATCTGGTTCATAGAATCGATTAAACATAACCACTCCCTGAGTTCCTGATACTGATAATTTGTTTACCACATTAACTAAATTAGAAAAATACAATCCTAATTTTATGGAAACAGGGATATTAACAACTTTAGCTACATTCTTAGATACTTCATAATATAATTTTTCGTATTCAGCTGACTCAATATTTTTGTCGGTATTAACCACAAAAACATTCAACTCCAATGCATCGGCACCAGCCGCTTCCATCTGCTGGGCAAAATCAACCCATTCATCAGCTGAGAAACAATTAATACTGGCTATCACAGGAATATCATATTTCTCTTTACATCCCTTTATGAGATTCAAATAATCACCCACCTCATTATCGCGGGTATAACCTTTTATATAATCGATTGCTTCAGGATAATCAACACCTTCACCTTTGTAAATGGAATTGTTAATCTCGTGATTAATTTGCTCTTCAAAAAGCGATTTTAATACGACAGCACCAGCGCCTGCATCCACCAATTTACCGATTTTCTCAACACTATTGGTTAAGCCAGAACTACTGACAACAACCGGATTCTTAAGGTTTAAGCCTAAATATTTTGTTTCTAAATTTGCCATTGGGAATTGCTTTTTTTAACCATTATACTGAAACAAATATAAATAAATCTGTTTCAGTAGAAATACAAACTGCTATTTTCTTATCAGGTAATCTTTAATATAGAATGTTTTCACGCAAGCTACTTGTTGTAATTACGAGCACCAAATATCGAACTACCAACTCTTACCATTGTACTACCTTCTTCCAGTGCCTTTTCAAAATCGCCAGACATGCCCATGCTAATTTCTTTAAATGAATCTGAAGTTGAGAAAACACTTTGCTTTAATCGCTTAAACACATCTACCAGATTTCGGAATTCTGTTCGAATCTGATTCTCATCATCCACATAGCTTGCCATGCCCATTACACCTTGTATATCAACAAAAGATAGATCTGCTAATAACTCAGGCGATAGCAATTCCACTAATTCTTCAGCGCTAAAACCAAATTTGGTTTCTTCAGTAGCAATATGTACTTGTAATAAACAAGGTACTTTTCGCTGGCATTTAGCACCCTCTTTATTGATGGTTTTAAGCAACTTTTGCGAATCAACACCATGAATCAAACTTACAAACGGAGCAATGTATTTCACCTTATTGCTTTGCAAATGGCCTATCATATGCCATTTAATATCCTTTGGCAATGATTCGTATTTACCAACCAACTCCTGTACTTTATTTTCACCAAATACACGCTGACCAGCAGCGTATGCTTCTTCAATGGCTTCATTTGGTTTGGTCTTTGATACGGCTACTAAACAAGCTTTCTCTCCTACCAATTTTCGTACCTTATCCAGATTTTCTTTAATCGACATAGCTATCTTATTAATACTGCAAATTTACACATCCAACTAAGTTGAACAAAAAAAGCCTCCCTAAAAATAAGGAGGCTTTCGAGAATATCTTATGAATTCCTATTTAGTTTCCAACTTATGGATAACTAAACCAGAACGTAATTTTGGCTCAAACCAAGTTGTTTTAGGAGGCATAATATTACCAGTATCAGCAATATCGATTAACTGTTGCATCGAAACTGGATACAATGCAAACGCAACTTTCATACTACCAGAGTCAACACGTTTCTTCAACTCACCAAGGCCACGGATTCCACCAATGAAATCGATACGAGTTGAACGACGTAAGTCCTCTATGCCTAACATCTTATCTAAAACATGGTCAGAAAGAATAGTAACATCTAATACGCCTATTGGGTCGTTATCGTTATATGTACCATTCTTAGCATTTAACTTGTACCATTGTCCTTCCAAGTACATGCTGAATTCGTGCAATTGAGCAGGACGATATTCGTCAGCACCCATGCACTCAACCTCAAATACACCTTCTAGCTTAGTTAATAACTCTTCTGGAGTTAAACCATTTAAGTCTTTAACAGCACGGTTATAATCAATAATTTTCAACTGATTATCTGGAAAGTGAACTGCCATAAAGAAGTTATACTCTTCATCACCAGTGTGATTTGGATTTTGTCCACTTTTTTCATCACCAATACGAGCAGCAGCAGCTGTTCTGTGGTGACCATCGGCAACGTATGTAGCAGGTACCTTAGTTGTAAATAACTCTTCTAAACGAGCATTGGTTGCAGCATCGTTAACAGCCCATAGATGATGACCAAAGCCGTCTTCAGCAGTAAAGTCATAATCGGCAGCTTGACTCTTCACAATGTTTTCAACGATTTCGTCAATCTCTGGAACAGCTTTGTATGAGAAGAATACTGGCTCGATATTAGCATCCAGGTAACGTGTCAAAATCATGCGATCCTCTTCCTTATCCGGACGAGTCAACTCATGTTTTTTAATGATGCCATTTTTATAATCTTCGCAAGCAGCAGCACCCACAATACCATATTGTGTGCGTCCATCCATTGTTTGCGCATAGATGTAATATTTAGCTTCTTCATCTTGAGCCAACCAACCTTTTGCCTGGAACGCCTCAAAATTAGATACTGACTTTTCATATACCTCATCGGAATGAATATCAGTTCCTGCAGGACAGTCAATCTCTGCACGGGTAATGTGTAATAAAGAACAATCTTTTCCTTCAGCCATTTGAGCTGCTTCCTCACTGTTCATTACGTCATAAGGCAAACAAGCCAAGTCCTCAGAAATGTTTTGCGGGGGTCTTAATCCTTTAAACGGTTTTACAATTGCCATTACTTGATATTTAGTTAGTTTCTATAATTATTTCTTAACTCTTATGTGAAAGCAAAAATGAGAATAAGAATTTGTAAAATAAGTGATATCGGTCAATCATTCAAGTTTTTTTTATGCTTTACAACACATATTAAAGGAGGTGGTAAAATAGTAAATTAGTATACCAGTGAAATAGTAAATTAGGGTAATAGAGGAGATAGTGAATTAGGATAATGCATTAAGTAACAAAAAAAACAATAGCAATTCATTAAAAAAACCAGAAAGACTATTTCACTATATCACTACATTACTCAATACTATTTTACTTTCTTATCTCCGCCTTATAATCTTTGCAAATACTTTTTATATCCCACAGCCATTTTTGATAGTTCAAGTAACTTCTCTCTTGCACTATAACTCTCCTCTGATGAAATATAATTCTGCTGCAATGCAATTGAATTACAGACCACACATTCTCTAATTGAACCTTTTGAAATCCGGAGATATCTTAATGCCAAAGGTATTGTCTCCCCATACCCTTCCCCAATATTTAATGCTATAGAATTGGCAGCCCTTCTATATTGACCTGTCAACCCATATATTTCATCCTCAGGAAAGCTCTTTGTTTGTTCATATACCAAATCAATAAACGCCATAGCTTTTTTATACAAACCCAAACTTTCAAAATCAAAAAATCCAGTCATGATTCATGCATTTATTAATCTGAAAGTTACAAAAAACTTCAAAAGTAGCGAATACAATATCTAGGCAAATAGTAATATTTGATACAATTATTATAATTACATACTAATCATATTTCTATGACTAAACAAAAATAGCAGGACACTTGCGCACCCTGCTATTTACTATATCACTAAATTACTATTTCTCTAACAAGAACTACTTATTTACCTTAAATGTTTCGTCGCCATTTTCAAGAAAACCAATGATTTGACGAGCAGCAGCAGCGCCGGCATTAATGTTAGCCTCAGCCGTTTGAGCACCCATTTTCTTAGGTGTAAAGAAGAAACGTCCTTCGAAATTAGCTTCAAACTCAGCTTTACAATCTGGTGCGATGTCAGAAAGATATTTAAAGTCAGGACGATCAGCCATTACTTTCAAAATCTCTTCTTCGTGAATCACCTCTTTACGAGCCGTATTAACAAGAGCAGCTCCTTGAGGCATGCTTGATAACAATGCATAATTAATGGATTGCTTCGTTTGTGCATTGGCTGGAATGTGTAAAGAAATGTAGTGACATGTTTTGTATAATTCTTCAACCGTTTCAACAGGTGTAATACCAGCTGCTTCAATTGTTTCTTTTGCCACAAAAGGATCAAAAGCATACAATTCCATACCAAAACCTTTGGCAATTTCAGCCACATACTGACCTACATTACCATAAGCATGAATACCTAATTTCTTACCTCGTAACTCAGTACCAGCAGAACCATTAAAACCATTACGAGCCATAAATACCATCATGCCTAGCACCAATTCTCCAACCGCATTGGAGTTTTGTCCAGGTGTATTCATAGCCACAATGCCTTTTTCAGTACATGCTTCTAAATCTAAGTTATCGAATCCTGCACCAGCACGAACAACAATCTTCAATTCAGATGCCGCTTCAACAACTTCGCGAGTTACTTTATCAGAGCGTACAATTAATGCTTGCGCATCTTTTACCGCATCTAACAATTGAGCTTTTTCTGTATATTTTTCAAGAAGTGCCAACTCATAACCTGCAGCTTCTACGATTGGACGAATTTCGTCAATTGCAGCTTTTGCAAATGGCTTCTCAGTAGCAACTAATATTTTTTTCATGGTTATATTCTTAAATGGTAACAAAAAGCTGAGTCTCATACGAGACTCAGCATATCGGTAATTTTATTAAATCCTAGTGTTTAGCTTCGAATTCTTTCATTGCATCAGCTAAAGCTTGAATACTTGCTTTTGGCATAGCATTGTAAGTAGAAGCACGGAATCCACCAACTGAACGGTGACCTTTAATTCCACTCATACCTCTAGCAGTAGCAAAGTCAAAGAAGTCTTTTTCCAATTCTTTGTACTCGTCATTCATGATGAAACAAATGTTCATTAATGAACGATCTTCAACGTTAAGAACAGGCGCTTTGAATAAACGGTTACGGTCAATCTCATCGTAAAGAACAGCTGCTTTCTCAATGTTAATTTTCTCCATTGCAGCAACACCACCTAATCCTTTCAACCACTTCAAAGTTTGAAGCGCTGAATATATTGGGAATACCGGAGGTGTATTAAACATTGAACCACCGTCGATATGAGTACGGTAGTCTAACATTGTTGGGATGTGACGATCCATTTTACCAAGTGCATCTTGCTTAACAATAGCAAAAGTAACTCCTGCAGGCGCAAGGTTCTTTTGAGCACCACCATAAATTAAGGTGTACTTAGATATATCAACCGGACGAGAGAAAATATCAGAAGACATATCTGCTACCAAAGGTACATTTACATCTAAATCAGTTTTAATCTCAGTACCATAAATAGTATTGTTAGTTGTGATGTGGAAATAATCAGAATCAGATGGGATATCATATCCTTTTGGAATATGGTTATAAATAGAATCTTTAGAAGATGCTACTTCAACCACCTCACCAAAAGCCTTAGCCTCTTTTAATGCCTTATTAGCCCAAGTACCAGTATTTAGGTAAGCAGCTTTTTTAGCCATTAAGTTGTAAGGAACCATGCAAAACTGTGTACTAGCTCCACCTCCAACGAAAACCACTTCGTATCCGGCAGGTACATCTAACAATTCTTTAAATAAAGCGGTTGCTTCATCCATTACGGCAACAAACTCTTTGCTACGGTGCGATACCTCTAACAATGATAAACCTGTACCTGCAAAATTTAAAACGGCTTCTGCTGAGTTTTTAATTGTTGACTCAGGCAAAATTGAAGGCCCTGCTGAAAAGTTGTGAATCTTCATTTTATAAAAATTTTAAAACTGCGTATTTTGTTAATGTTTCTACAATTTGATGTTTTGAGAGCACAAAATTATGAAATATCTCATTCATAGACCACAAAATAATGAAGAATAATGACTTACAATTCGTAAGCAATTTCAATATGCAACCTTATTTTGTCCGATGCCGATAACATTTTATCAGGCACTTACTCAAACACAATCAACTAATTAGTTATTTTTCTATCCTCAATATAAATACATGACATTTATCATGTAGCGCGATAAAATATTTAAGTTTACCTCAAATATTTTAAACAAAAGGCAACTTAACTACTTTTGCTTTTAGCTTACGATTACGTACTTTGATATACACTTCTGTTTCGAACTTTGTGTATCCTTTGTTGATATAACCTGTTCCAATCCCTTTTTGTAACATTGGCGACATAGTACCTGAGGTAACACGCCCGATTACTTCGTCATTCTCGTTAACAATTTCATAATCCTTACGAGGAATACCACGGTCGATCATTACAAAACCACGAAGACGTTTCGAAACACCTTCTTCTTTTTGCTTTAGTAAATAATCCTTATCAACAAAGTTGTTTTGATCATTGAATTTTGTGATCCAACCTAATCCAGCTTCTATTGGAGAAGTCGTATCATCAATGTCATTTCCATAAAGGCAAAATCCTTTTTCTAAACGTAAAGTATCGCGAGCCGCCAATCCTATTGGAAGAATACCTTCTTCTTTCCCAGCTTCAAAAATCGCATCCCACATCTTAGCACCATCGGCATTGTGCATGTATAATTCAAAACCACCCGACCCAGTATAACCAGTATTTGAAATTATCACATCCTCAGCACCGGCAATTTTACCAGTTACAAAAGTGTAATACTCAATTTCTGATAAATTAATATCAGTTAATTTTTGAAGTATAGCAGTAGCTTTTGGCCCCTGAATTGCTAATTGAGAAATAGCATCGCTGGCATTTTCAATTTCAGCACCCATTGTATTTTGCTCGTTAACCCAAGCCCAATCCTTATCAATATTAGAAGCGTTAACAACTAACAAGTATTTTTCCTCAGCATATTTATATACTAACAAATCGTCTACAATCCCACCTTTTCCATTAGGAAAACATGAATATTGTGCTTGTCCAACACTTAAAGCAGCCACATCATTTGATGTAACTTTTTGCACAAGGTCAAATGCATTAGGACCTTTTACCCAAAACTCACCCATGTGCGATACATCAAAAACACCAACACCATTACGTACGGTCATGTGTTCATTATTAATGCCACTGTATTCAATTGGCATTTCGTAACCTGCAAACGACACAATCTTAGCGCCTAGTGCCTCGTGCTTTTCGAAAAATGCTGTTCTTTTCATTTGTATATAGTTTATATTGTTTTTACTCATCTTGTGGTAATTATGACATATTAAACCGGTCACACCCTTATTCCACACCTTGAGCAAATGTAGAAAAATAATCACCTGGTAAAAAATGATAATTACTCTGATTTTTGCCTAATAAATATCATCGCCATAAAAAAGACATATTTATTACCTACGAAATAATCCTCTACCAGATTGAAATAGATTTATTCTATCCATAGTTATTCCAATCAAAATTAGATTCCACTCATATCAAAACCCTTTACACATCTGAATTACTATACATTAAAACACACTATTAAAAACCAAACCAAGTTAAATACCTAATATCAATTTGCCTTTTAACCCGAGATAAAATCAGCATCAGCTATCAGCTTTAGGCCTTCTAGTATTGTTAAAAATCATGTTTTAAATGCTTATGTTTTTCAACACATGAGCACAAAAGACTGCTTCTTGCGTGAGTACCTTACTTTAAAATTCATAAAAAATGTTAGATTTGTTTATATTTTTGTAATTTGAAAAGCCAAATCAATAAATAACAAATGTCAAATTCATATCAGCACATTGATCTAAGTTACTTGGAAAGCATTACTGATGGTAGTCTTGATATAATTAAAGAGTTAATTGCCATTTTTGTGGAACAAGTACCCGAATTCACAGAAGATTTTGCGGACGGCATGGCAAATAAAGATTGGAAGAAAATTGCTGCAGCTGCTCACAAAGCAAAATCATCGGTTGTTTCAATGGGAATTAATAATTTAGGTAATATTGACCTTAAAAATTTAGAACTCCTTACAAAACAATTGTACGTAGATGAATTAGTTGCGAAGGGTGAATCAACAAGTGAGTTGGAGCAACTACAAAAAGTATTGGCAAGTTATCCTGAGGATAAAAAACAATGGATCGCTGAAAATAAGAATGAAGAAACAGTTATAGGACTCATTAAAAAATTTGACATTGTTTGTGAGGAAGCTGTTGAAGAATTAAATCAAGTTTTGGACAAATAGAAAATCTTAAAATATGTTGGAATTTAAAGAACAAAGTGGACTTATTATTGGATCTTTAGTCGACACTGATCGCTTAAATGCTACCGTTGCTTCTGAAGTTAAAACTGAATTAACCGATGTTTTGTCTAAAAGTGGCACCAAACTACTCATCAATCTTTCAAACGTAAAGTTTATTGATAGTACTGGTATTGGTGTTTTAATTAGTGCTCTTAAAACAGCTCGCCAACATAATGGAAGTTTATATTTATGCAGTATCCAAAGTCAGGTAATGAGCCTACTGTCACTTATGAAGCTTGACAAAATTTTTGAAATATATAAAAACGAAGAAGACGTAATGTAATATAAAAACCGCCCAAAAGGCGGTTTTTCTTTTTAATGTCTGGATTTTGTTACCATCATTTTTTCTTGCAAACGCTCAATGCCCATTTCACGTAAATAGGTAATTGTTGTTTCTGGTAAGAATTGTCTCATTCGGGGCTCATCATTCTGCTTAATAAAAGCACGAACTTTACTGGCGCTTACATATTCAGCATTCCCTTCAAGCTCAACCTCTTTTCGTTTTACTTCGGTATAACTTATACCCTTAGATGGTAAAATTAATTGCATTGCTTTATTATAGAAAGCTGTAGTGTTGCAATAGTCTTCAGTACCCACATAGCGCGATTGAATTCCCAGAACCGGAGCAATGTGCTCACAAAAAATGGCAATATCCAGTTCTGCCTGTTTTTGCGTAATCACATCAGGGTTTTCATTCTTCAGAAAGTAATTTGGAAAAGTTGCACCTGAAACAACATATTCTCCACCCTTCACCATTTTCACATTAGGCAAATGGGCAATACCAGCTTCAATCATTGCCCACCTATCCTTAAAAGAGAAACTTGAACGATCTTCTTCTACCACAAATAAATAAACCAAGCCATTTTCGGCGGAAGCTTTTTCAATTAAAAATTGATGCCCCAATGTAAATGGATTGCAATTCATTACAATGGCGGCTGTTTCTCCAAGAACAGACTCTTCTTTAAGCGACTTTAAATACTGCTGATAATCCTTAATACTTTTATAGCCAAATTCGAGCACTGCCATAAGTGGCTCTGCCGAAGCAATATGTGTATATCCAATTCCACAAAAGCGTGTAATATTTTCGGGACGGGTAAAAACAAAAGCCTGTTGATGGCTTTGCATTACATACTCTGTAAGATGAGTAACGATGTGCGCAAAAGCACCTGACTCACGGAATTGGGGTGCCACTGCAACGTATTTCAACACCTTTCCCTGGCACGAACCTACACCAACAATATCATCGTTAAGTGTATAAAGTATAACAGAATAATCCACGCTCGACTCATCAAAGTAAAAACCTAATGGGCCTAAAAACCGACGTATCAAATCAGTGTCGTATCGACTACTTAAATCCGGTTCCTCAATTCGAAATTCTGAATTCTCAATCATCCTATAAAACTGTTGTATCAGTCTGACAAAAATGAACAAATAATGATATTGCCAATAAATCTGCTGAGCCACCTGGAGAAATTTTATTCTCATTACACCAAGCTACCAGTTCGGTATAAATCGAAGTTTCCCCTCTTTGAAACGCTTCCATTGCCATTGTAGCTTTTTGCTTCAGCGTTTCCAATATGGTTTTATCGTGACGAAACAATACATTGGTATCGTTATTATTAGCTATTATCTTAAGTAATAAAGGAATAAGTTGATTCGCTAATTCTTTATCAGTCAACTTATTAAATTGGTCATTAAAGTGCTCCTTCATAAAAGGAAGTGCATGGTGCATTACCGTTGGAAAACCTTGTTCGGCTTCACCTCTTGCTCCTGCCCCTTGTAAACCATATTTCATAAAGCACACCTCTCCGTGGCTTAGACTCGAACTCTCTTTAAGACTACATAATTCGCGCTGAATAACACCTCGGGTTATTTGCTGAACCACCGAAGAAAACAGGTTTGATTTAAAAACACCTTTCTTCTTTTTAATCACACGGATGGCTGCGAATACACTTATGGCCAATAAAAATATGGCTCCTTTATGCGTATTTACGCCAAATGTAGCCTTGGTCATAGCCGCCTCCATCAATAAACCTATTTCACGAATATCCGGCAAAACATTGGACAGATCATTCCCCTTGTGCTCAATTGCTAGTTGTGCAATATCCTGAAAGAATGGCGAAATAGCTACCATCGAATCCATGAAAGTACGGTAATCCATATCTGTATGACAGCCCTGCGACGCCCTACAAACCAATCCAGGTTTTGGACTTAATGCAACTTCATACATCATAGCTTTTAGAGCATACTTCGAAACTGAACTTACCAATTCAGCATCATAGCAAAGCTCATTATATGTTTCCATTTTATGAAACATATTCTTGCGCACCTCTTCAATGGTATGTGTTCTTGAGTTACGACAAAAAGCTGCCGACTCATCACAAATAAAACATCTCTTAGCTTTACCCGAAGAGATGGCTTTACCCTTGGAGTCAAGCACATCCAAATCAATCAAACGACCATACTCATGCGATTCCTCAAAAGCCTCGGTAAGATCTTTCAACTCTTGAGCACCCATATTGGCCTCCGGAACTAAAAAAGCAATCCATTCACCAGCAGCATCTTTGGCTTTCTTTTTCTCCTTCTTATATTTTCCAATTGCTCTGCAAATTAAATAACGCTCAAACTCATTCTCAATCAAGCGCATAAATTGCTCACTGCATTCGCTTGACTTTGGATAACCAGGCACATTTAACTGCAGGGAAACAAGGTGCCATCCATATTTGACCAATGATAATTTGGTATTCCAACGGCTCTCCCTCGCTTCTAACAAAGCGCTTATTATTGAATTTGTATCGTTTGATTTTTGCATCAATCTTTTACTTGACGTATCACATCAATAATACTTCCATCGCGGTATTCAACAACACCAACAATTCTATCTGTATTCTCAATTGGTTTTGCTTTCCCAGTTATCTTTTCAACTTCAGTAGCAAGTTCCTTAATATCTTTAACGGCAATTCCTGCCTTAATTAAGTTTTCACGCAACTCAGGTCGCTTAGGGTTAACACATATACCTCGCTCAGTTACCAATACATCAATGCTTTCGCCAGGCGTTACAATTGTATGCACCTTATCCTTAACAATAGGAATTCGTCCACGAAATGACGGACAAACAACAACTGTAAGGTTAGCTCCAGATGCAGTATCGCAATGACCTCCAGAAGCGCCTCGTACATAACCTTCTGAGCCAGTAATTACATTCACATTAAAATCAGTATCTATTTCCAAAGCACCAAGCACAACAATATCTAACTTATTGGTCATACATCCACAGTTAAACGGGTTGGCATATAAACCAGCTGGAATCTCTATGTGATAGGGATTATCCATCAAAGAAGTACTTACAGCTGCATCAAATGACTGTACATCAAAGATAGATCGAAACAAACCTTCGTTAAGCATATCAACACCATAAGATGTTACTCCACCAAGGATAAAGCTCCCTTTGATCTCGCGGCGACGCATTATTTTACGAAGGTATTTGGCCACCGCTAATGATGCACCTCCTGCTCCAACCTGGAAACTAAAATCCTCTTTTAACTCACCTGAATGCTCAATAACGTTGGCAGCCAAACGAGCAATTTGCAAATCCATAGGTGCCTTTGTAATACGAGTTGTACCACCCGCAATTTTCGACGGATCACCAATTGAATCAACCTTCACAACGTAATCGACATAGTTTTGCGATATAGATCTTGGCACACAAGGATAGTCAACAATATGATCAGTCACCACAATTACCTGTTTGGCATACCAGGCATCAATGGAAGCATATCCCATCGAACCAAAAGCCGACTTACCATGTGACCCCGTGCAATTACCTTCCTCATCGGAGGCTGAGGCAGCTATAACAGCTAAATCAATCTTGATACGACCAGTATGAACACTTCGAACACGGCCTCCATGCGAATGTATTACAGCTGGTTTAGGCATCACACCTTCAGCTATGGCTTTTCCTAATTCACCACGTATACCACTTGAATATATCTGTGTGATAGTACCATCTTTTAGATAGGGCAAAATCGGATCGTGTGCTGAAGTTAAACTACTTGAAGCAAGTGTAATATCTTTTATACCTAGCTCTGCTAATATCTGAATAGATTGAACCAATAGACTATCTCCACCGCGCAGGTGGTGATGAAAAGAAACTGTCATTCCATCCTTAGGATTGGTTCTTAAAATAGCTTCTTTTAAATCGCTACATGTTTTATCAGAGTGAGGCATTTTAGCTTTATTGGGTGGAGGAACAGTTTCTTCTTCCATCCAGCCTTTCTTTAATTTAGTAAACGCCCCTGCAAAGGGCTCAAGTTCACCAATGCCCTCTAATTTCTCTGGTATATCTCTTTGAAGTATATTTTTCACAACCTTAGCTTTAATCATTAAGTACTCAACGTCAATTCAAATTACAAATCAGCCATTTCTATATCGGCCATTTCAAGTACGCGCATGGCACGTTGAACAACTGGAGCATCAACCATTTTACCATCTACAGCAAATACACCAATGCCTTCTTTTGTATTACGTTCAAAAGCTTTCACTATTTTAACCGCTTTCCGAATTTCTTTTTCGGTTGGTGTGAACACTTCATTAACTATTTCAATTTGACGCGGATTAATAATGGCTTTTCCAGTAAATCCGAGTTTCTTAATGTATTCAGCATCTTCACGTAAACCTTCTTCGTTTTCAACATCTACAAAGACAGTATCGAAAACATCAATCTTACATGCCTTGGCCGCCATCACAATTTGCTTTCTTGCATAGTCGATGCCAATGCCATCGTTAGCTTTTACCAACTGCATATCGGCTGCTAAATCCTGTCCCCCAATAGATATAGCATCAATACGTGGAGAGTACTTTGCAATATCATATACATTCTGGACTCCAAGAGCGGTTTCGATCATTACATGCACGTTCATTTTATCATGCGGTAACTGATGCTCATCCTCAATCTGCTCGATCACATCAATGATGCGCTTTATCTCATCTAAGGTTTCAACTTTAGGTAGACGAATAGCATCTGGTTGAAGCGGAACAATTTGCTTTAGATCTTCTAAACCAAAGGGTGTATCAATATGGTTTACACGCACGGTTACTTCACAACCCTCATACGAAATATACTCAAGCATGTGAGACACCAATATACGAGCGGAATCTTTCTGGTTTAAAGCCACTGCATCTTCTAAATCGAGTAAGACACCATCAGCTCCATATACACTACCTTGCTGCAACATAGCTGGATTGTTTCCAGGAATGTAAAGCATGGTGCGACGTTTAAATGTTCTTTTTTTAATCTCCATGTTTCTACTAGCTAAGGGTTCCTGATTGAATTCCTGCCGAACGCTTAAGAGCGGTTTCAAGGCGAGCTGAAATGGTTGGTGGCAAAGCACCTTTATCGTTTATTATAACGCGTACATCACTTATAGCAAATGTATCTAAATCGGTATTGATTTGGTTCAACAAATCCTCACCAAATTGCTGTAAAACAATCGACTCTAATTCGATTTTACGCCCAACTCCAAGAGGTTGAGGCTCCACCATTATTAGTACATCACTCGACTCAAAACTTCCTGCCTGAGCCTTTATTTTAAGTTCCATAGTCTTCAATTAAAGAAAATTTTCGTCAAATTTAATTTTATTAATCTATTCCAAGCTAATATAAAAGCTATTTTACAACACATTTTTCGAATGTTACAAAAAACAAACACCTTCCTACTGTTACACAAGCACATATAGACTTTATGATTTTTCTCAGTGTTCAAATATTTAGTAGATCCTTAATTTAAGACTATAGTTTATTTTTTAACAAAAAAAGCATTAAACACCTTCCAAAATAACAACTTAGCAAATTATTTACACATACTTTTACGAACAACTATAAACAACAATTATTCTAAACAATCTATAACTTGAACCAAAATAAAAGTAGAAAGTTTAGTTCTGAAAAAAAGGTGCTAAAATTGGTTGTTCCAACAATAGCACCTTTTCATTTTTTTATAGAGATTGATCTACTGATTTACAAAAAACAATTGTTCATTTTTAACATCAACCATAATTTTAGCATCTTTCGATACTTGATCAGCCAGCAGGCTCTTTGACAAATCGTTAATTAAATATCGCTGAAGCGCTCTTTTGATTGGCCGTGCACCAAACAAAGGATCGAATCCTGCTTTTGCTATCCATGTAAGTGCTGCTTCGCTAATTTCGATTTCAACATCCATCTGCTTCAATCGTTTTTTCAAAGCATTAAATTGCAAGCTAACAATCTGGCTTATTTCATCAACCGACAATGGCGTAAACATAATTATCTCATCAATCCGATTTAAAAACTCAGGCCTTATGGTTTGCTTCAACAAATCAAACACCTCACCTTTTGTTGCTTCAATACTCTCTGGCGTAATGCCTTTTGAACTATCAAGACCTTGCTGTATTAGATGTGAGCCCGTATTGGAAGTCATAACAACAATGGTATTCTTAAAATCAACCACACGTCCTTTATTATCGGTTAAACGCCCATCGTCTAGCACCTGTAAGAGAATATTAAACACATCGGGATGCGCCTTTTCTATTTCATCGAGTAAAACCACCGAATATGGTTTTCGACGCACAGCCTCGGTCAATTGCCCACCTTCATCGTAACCCACATAGCCAGGAGGTGCACCTATTAAGCGAGAAACGGAATGTCGCTCCTGATATTCCGACATATCAATACGTGTCATTTGATTTTCGTCGTCGAATAAAAACTCAGCCAATGCTTTTGCCAGTTCGGTTTTACCAACTCCGGTTGAGCCAAGAAAGATGAAAGATCCGATAGGTCGATTCATATCCTGTAAACCAGCCCTACTTCGTCGTACTGCATTAGCAACGGCATCAATGGCTTCATTTTGTCCAATCACACGTTTGTGCAGTTCATCTTCGAGTAACAACAGCTTTTGTTTCTCCGATTTAATCATCTTGGCCACAGGAATACCAGTCCATCGACTCACCACATGAGCTATATCTTCTGCATCCACCTCTTCCTTTATCATGGGGTTTTCAGATTGAAGCTGCGCTAACTCAACCTTTAAACGATCAATATCAGCCTCGGCTTCTTTTATTCTACCATAACGCAGCTCGGCTACCAGTTCATACTGCCCTTCACGCTCGGCTTTTTCCGCTTCGTATTTGTAGTTTTCAATATCACTTTTACTCTTCTGAATTTGATCAACCAAGGTTTTCTCTGCCTCCCACGATGCACGTAAACTGGTAAGTTCTTCCTTTAACTCGGATATATCCTGATTTAAAGATTGCAACTTATGGGCATCTTTTTCTCTTTTGATGGCTTCACGTTCGATCTCCAACTGTTTAATTTTACGCTCTACTTCATCTACCTCTTCGGGCACTGAGTTTATTTCCAAACGCAACCGACTTGCCGCTTCATCCATCAAATCAATGGCTTTATCGGGCAAATAACGATCGGAAATATAACGGCTTGACAACTCCACAGCCGAAACAATTGCCTCATCCTTAATTCTTACCTTATGATGCGACTCGTACCTTTCCTTTAATCCACGCAGTATTGACACCGAACTGATTGTATCTGGCTCATTCACCATTACCATTTGAAAACGACGCTCGAGTGCCTTGTCCTTTTCAAAGAATTTCTGAAACTCGTTCAAAGTAGTAGCACCAACAGCACGCAATTCACCACGAGCCAAAGCCGGTTTAAGAATATTGGCTGCATCCATAGCCCCTTCGCCTTTTCCAGCTCCAACCAAAGTATGAATTTCATCGATGAATAAAATAATCTCTCCATCGGCATTTTCAACTTCCTTAACAACCCCTTTCAAACGCTCCTCAAACTCACCTTTGTATTTTGCACCTGCAACCAAAGCCCCCATATCCAAGGAGTAAACTTCTTTACTCTTTAAATTTTCGGGTACATCTCCATTGATAATACGTTGAGCCAGACCTTCAGCTATGGCCGTTTTACCAACACCAGGTTCACCCACCAATATTGGATTATTCTTTGTTCGACGCGATAGAATTTGAAGTACCCGACGCACCTCCTCATCTCGGCCAATAACAGGATCAAGCTTACCATCGCGGGCACGCTGATTGAGGTTAATGGCAAAACGACTCAAGGTTTGGTAGGTCTCTTCGGCCGAAGCACTATCCACCTTCGATCCCTGGCGCAGCTCTTCAATGGCAGCCAACAAACCCTTTTCGCTCAGTCCTGCATCTTTAAGTAAGGATGAAACATCGCTCTTGACCTTTAACAATCCAAATAGTAAAAACTCGAGACTCACAAACTGATCACCATGTTTCTTCGAAGCTTCCGTTGCCCTTTGCAGAACTTCGCTAGAAGTACGCGATAAGTACACCTCAGCACCCGAAACCTTAGCATAGGATTCAATTACCGAATCGAGCACGCGTGTGTAATCACTTAATCCATTCTTTTTAACAAGAAAATCGATAATTGATTGATCGACTTGATGAATGGCTAATAATAAATGCCCCGGTTCAATGGCCTGATGATTTTTAGAAGTAGCTATCTGAGCAGCTTTCTGAACCACTTCCTGTGCTTTTATTGTAAATTCTTTTAAATTCATTTTGTAGTGTTTTTTCAAAGCACCACAAAACATCTACCAAACTTATTATCAGGACAATGTGTCATTTTAAAAAGAGTTTTTACAGACATAATTTCAGCTTTTAATTAAATTAACATACAAAATGTCAGTTTGCTTTTAAATAGAATATTAAAAAAGCCGTTTAAGAAATCTCTCAAACGGCTTTAATGGTATATTTTTTTGTCAATCTACTTCAAAAAGTCATCGAAATAGCGAGTCACCTTTTCCATTAAATGAACACGATCTCTACCTCTTACATTATGCTCGTGACGAGGATACATAAAATAATCCAATTGAACACCCTTCTTTACACACTCTCGCACGTACGATAGACTGTGTTGCCACACCACTACAGGATCAATCGCACCATGAATAAGCATTAATCGTCCTTCTAGATTTTCAACTGTTTCTTTCAGGTTTGCATTGGCATATCCCTCCGGGTTCTCCTCTGGTGTATCCATGTAACGCTCGCCATACATTATCTCGTAATAACTCCAATCAATCACTGGTCCACCAGCTACTCCAACTTTAAATACATCTGCATGCTTAGTCATCATTGAAATGGTCATGAAACCACCATAGCTCCATCCGTGAACTCCAATTTTATCGGCATCTACATATGGTAAGGATTTCAGATATTCAATGCCTTGCATTTGATCTTCAACCTCAAGCACTCCTAATTGACGATGTATGGCTTGTTCAAAATCTTTACCTCGATGCTGCGTTCCTCTGTTATCCAAAGTAAAGGCAATGTAACCCTTCTGGGCCATATACAATTGCCATCCTCTTGCTCCTCCCATCCAACGATTTTGCACCATCTGCGAATGTGGACCACCATAGACATAAACAATTACAGGATACTTTTTACCCGCGTCAAAATTTGGAGGCAAAACAATTCTTCCGTGTAAATCTGTTGTACCATCTTTTGTTTTAAGATCAATCAATTTCACTTCACCTACTTCAATATCCTTATATGGATTCTCACTCACATTAAGCGTTTCAATCAATTTACCCGTGGTACTTAAAAGATTAGTTTTTGATGGAACTTTTAATGAAGAAAATCGGGTTAAAGCATATTTTCCATCTGCGCTAATCTTAACACGATGAACACCTGCCTCCTGAGTTATCTTTGTTAATTTACCAGAAGAGACACTAACTTTATAGGCATGGCTCTCCAGAACGCCATCCTTTGTGGTCTGAACAAATAAGTTTTTGCCTTTTTTATCAAACCCATCTACATTAATAACTTCCCAATCGCCTGATGTCAACTGCTTTTTTAGCTTTCCTTCAAGGTCGTACAAGTATAAGTGATTGTAACCACTTTTTACACTTTGCCAAATAAACAGATTAGTTGAACCTGGAATAAATAAAGCTGCATGTTGCGGCTCCACCCACTTTTCATCTTTCTCTTCAAACAAAGTCTTTACCAGTTCACCAGTTTGTGCATCATATTTATTCAAATGCATGTGGTTTTGTTCGCGGTTTAATTCCGCAATAAGCAGATACTTTCCATCAGGTGTCCACGTAACATTCGTAAAGAAACGATCCTTTGGTTCGCCAGTTTTGAGATAAACTGTTTGCTTTGAAGCCACATTATATACACCAACTGTAACATGGTGACTAGCCATACCAGCCATTGGGTATTTAATATTTTCCAATTTAGCCACGCGCTCATCAACATTAACCAAGGGATAATCGCTCACCATCGACTCATCTTTTCGATAAAAGGCTAATTGGTCTTCATTTGGCGACCAAAATGTTCCTTTATGAATTCCAAACTCATTACGGTGTACCGTCGTTCCAAAAACAATATTGGAATCTTCTGAACTTGCAACTTCAAGTTCTTCACCTTTCTCATTTTGGATATATAAATCATTCTCTTTGGTATAAGCAAGCATAGAATAATCATTAAGCCAATCGCTATTGGCAGCTCCAACTGGCGTTTCAATAACTTTTAAGCTTGACAGTTTAATGTCAATCAGGAAAATATTTTTTCGAGCATTAATAACCACATTATTTTCCGATTGCCATTTTAAACGGGGCATACGCTTCAACTCATCCTGGCCATTTTCCTTCATAAGCTTATTCAACCAAGCTAAATCAAACAATAACTCTTGTTTTTCACTACCAATGGTTTGAACAATAACTGAATCCTGTCGTTGAAAAACCAATTGATTGGCTTCTCCTCTAAAC
Source organism: Carboxylicivirga fragile (assembly GCA_025499625.1). Taxonomy (GTDB): domain Bacteria; phylum Bacteroidota; class Bacteroidia; order Bacteroidales; family Marinilabiliaceae; genus Carboxylicivirga; species Carboxylicivirga fragile. Next base: position 29,940 of record JAFMVD010000037.1, read on the forward strand.
TCCACATTATAAGGCCATAAATAATACTTTGCAAAGCTTTTACCACCTGGAATAACATCGTCTAATTTCAATTGAGCATTAATGATTAAAGCTACAAACATCAATAAACTCAAAGTTGATACAAATCGTCTCATATACTACTTTTAACTATTACTAATCAAGAATGCATAGTTGGTAAAAATATAGCAATTATACAATGAGAAATCTCTGCATTGGCCGTAATAAATAGATTACTTAAACGTTAGATAGAAATACTTATGCCGAAATAGGAATGAGTGCGACCTGAAATATTAAACATTTAATCATTTTTTTATGATTAGAAACTGTATATTTAATAAGTTTTAAATATCTTTCTGAAAATTTTCCAGACGATAAAGGTTACTGGAATCAAATAACAGATCGAAAAAAACTCATATAAAATGAAAAGAAGCCTAACAATACTCTTTTTACTGATTCTTATTCTGATTACGCCTGCAAGGTTGAATTCTCAAGAAGACACCTTGTTCAATACATGTTTAGAGCAGTTAAAATCTCCATTCATAGCAAGCGGTCAGCCTTTCAAAGCATTCTTAACAGGAACTGAAGTTGCCGAGTTTCACACAACCTTCTTCAAAGGTGGACTATATCGAATTGTAACAAGCAGTCATGAAAATAACAATGTTATCTTCTCAATTTATGACAAGGATCGTAACCTGCTTTTTAGTAACAGCGATTACGATGCGGCAAGTTATTGGGATTTTAAAATCGAAGGTTCTATTGAGTGTATCGTAGAAGCTAAGTTAAACGAAGAAGTATCAACATCGGGTATTGCATTAATGATGATAGGATTCAGAAGTGTAGAATAGAATTGCAGTAATCTACTTTTAAAAAAACCAAAGCTCCTTTCTGATTATTCAGCTAAAGGAGCTTATTGATAAAAGGCTAGCTAAATGAGTGAAGAGATATTAAAAGCCCTCATACAACTATTTGCTCTGGTTGCCTTTCCACGTACCGAAACACAATCTCGACGATTCATAGTCAAATCTTTTCTTAGTCAGCAACTCAACAAACAGCTCATTGAAGAGTATCTTGAACTTTTCGATCAATTGCATGAAGAGCACGAAAGCAAATTAAAAGCTAAAGGCAAATTTAATAAACGTCATGCTGCCAGTGCTGTTAAGGTGTTAAAAATTGCCACCGAAATTAATGAGGCCCTTACCTATTATCAAAAACTAATTGTTCTTATTCAACTTATTGAATTCCTCAATATTGATATTGGAATGAGTGAATTTGAGCGCGAATTTGTTGAAACAGTAGCGCAAACTTTCAATCTTCCTGAGGAAGAATATGAATCTATCATACAATTTATTGTTAGTTCGTTTGAAGAAACCATTGATTCATCAAACGTGCTTGTGGTTAATGATGATTACCACAAACCCAGTAACGGGAACAGGCATTTATTCTGGGACAACTTAAACGGTGAATTACGAATCCTTCATATTCATTCGGTTAGTCTTTTTATTTTTAAGTTTCAAGGCCATGTTGATCTAACAATAAATGGGCAGCTAGTCACCGATGAGCGCATACAAATACTAAGACCAGGTAGTTCATTAAGGAATAAAAGAATTGAACCAATATTCTACAGTGATGTTTTTGGTCAGTTTAATAAGGATAGCATTAGTGCTCCCATTGAATTTGAGAGTAAGGATGTAGAGTACCACTTTAACAAAAAAGCCATTGGCCTTCGCAAAACTAACTTTAGCTCTCACTCGGGCAAATTAGTTGGTATAATGGGCGGTAGCGGTGCTGGTAAAAGCACTTTGGTAAATGTACTAAGTGGTATAGCAACTCCTACTAAGGGGCAGGTTCTCATCAATAACATTGACATCCACCAGGACAAGGAAAAGGTTGAAGGTTTAATCGGATATGTTGCTCAGGATGATCTCTTAATTGAGGATTTAACCGTTTTTCAGAACCTGTATTACAATGCTAAACTTTGCTTTGATAACTTACCCGAATTTCAGATTCGACGAAAAGTATTAAAGCTGCTAAGAGCACTTGGGCTTTACGAGATAAGGTACATGAAAGTAGGCAGTCCACTTAACAAGAAGATTAGTGGTGGACAAAGAAAGCGTCTGAACATCGCACTTGAGCTAATACGCGAACCAGCCATTCTGTTTTTGGATGAACCAACTTCCGGCTTATCATCTCGCGATTCGGATAATATTATCGATCTGCTGAAAGAACTTTCGATTAAAGGAAAGCTTGTGTTCGTGGTAATTCATCAACCATCATCCGACATTTTTAAAATGTTTAACCAATTATTGGTTCTTGATACCGGTGGTTATCTTATTTACGATGGCGATCCGGTTGAAAGCCTCAATTATTTCAAAGCTTGTATCAACCATGTTAATAGAGACGAAAGCGAGTGCCCAACCTGCGGTAATGTAAATGCCGAGCAAATTCTGAACATTGTTAATTCGCAGGTGCTAGATGAATATGGTAATTTCACGAGTACGCGCCGCATCGAACCTAACGAGTGGTTTAATCTTTACCACGAAGGAAACGAATTAAAAGAACTTGAGTCTGATAAAAAAGAAAGAAAACTACCTAAGATCAGCTTCAAGATACCGAAACGCCTGAAGCAGTTAGGCATTTTTCTTAAACGTGATATTGCTGCTAAGTTAGCCAATAAACAATACCTGCTAATAAACCTACTTGAAACACCAGTATTAGCCTTAATACTGGCATCTATCATCAAGTATTACAATGTTGACAGTGCCAACACAACTGGCTACACCTTTGCCAACAATCCGAATATTACGGTGTACATTATCATGTCCATCATCATTGCTATTTTTGTTGGACTAACGGTAAGTGCGGAGGAAATAATAAACGACAGAAAGATTCTGAAACGTGAATCATTTTTAAACCTGAGCCGCTTAAGTTACCTCTTCTCAAAACTACTTATTTTGGGCGGACTATCGGCCATTCAATCCTTCTGCTTTGTTATCATTGGCAACAGCATTATTGAGCTAAGCGGTATGTTTATGGAATTTTGGGTAATGCTTTTCAGTGCATCTGTATTTGCCAATATCCTTGGGCTTAATATATCAGATACATTCAAAAAAACAGTTAACATTTATATCATCATACCATTTCTGATTATTCCACAATTAATTTTAAGTGGAGTTTTCATTAGTTACGACCGTTTAAATCCAAATATTTCAACACCTGAAAAGATACCTTGGTATGGTGAAATGATTACGGCAAGATGGGCATTTGAAGCCTTAGCTGTCAATCAGTTTGTAAATAATGATTACGAAAAGGATTTTTACACCTACGATAAATTAAAGAGCCAGGCAAGCTATCGAAAAGAATATTGGTTGCCTGCGCTACAAAACCATTTAGCAAAACTAGAACGGAAGCTTAAAAATGATCCAATTCTGATCAATGAGCAAAAGGAAGAAATTCTATACTCTCTTCAACTCATTAACACGGAATTAAAGAAACACGCGCAAATGTATCCGAGCAGAGCCTCACGATTTGAGCTTCTGAGCTTTGAAACCTTAAACGATAGCACTATCGCAAATACCAAAAGCTATTTCGACAAGCTAAAGGGTTTTTATCGTGAGTTATATAATAAAGCTGACAAGTTACAGGATATTAAAAAACATGAATGGAATAAAAGCAGCGCATTACGACAAGAGTTCATCGAATTGAAGAACCAGCATAACAATCTGGATCTTGAACGCTTCGTAAAAAACTCAAATTACTTTTTTGCCAATAAGATCATTGAATACAAAGGTGAATTATGGCAAAAAGTCGATCCTATTTTTCAGGATCCGGAACATGGCTTTATCAAAGCCCATTTTCTATCTCCTACCAAGAACATTGGCAACTATAAGCTAGGAACTTTCTGGGCCAACCTCATTGTAATTTGGGTACTAAACTCAGCCTTATTTGTCCTGCTATACAAAAGGGGACTACCTGGTTTATTCAATATTGGTAAGCGAATCAGGAATGGAATTAATAGAATGAGAGCTCAATCCTAAAATTCACAAGCTATAATTTATGGCACAAAAAAGCTGATAAACACATAACAATGCATTTATCAGCTTTATATTTTATTCAGAAAGAGAGAAGTATTACTCCTCCATTTCGATCATCTTAAACGGAATATTAATAATCGACTGGTAATCCTCTCCAGCTTCAAACATATCTTCATCATCCTCCTCATAATACCAATTGATTTCAACAGGATTACCTTTCTTATGAATCAATTCAAGCCGCTTGAAAATATCAAGAATACACTTTGACGAACTCGTATTAAAATACTCCAATTGAATATTAACACCAGTTTCATCCGAAGGTTGATCTCCAAACTTCTCTAACCAATCAATAATAGGTTTATAAAACTCTACTGAATTCTCTGGAATCGAACGCCCTTTGATTTCAACTAAACCATTTTCACCATCTAATCTTACGTATGGTGTTTTGGGTGTTCCTTCTCGTATAATTGTTTCCATATTGGCAATTAAACGTTTAACTAATATATGTATCTAATGAAAAGAAGATATACTCCTCATCAAATTGATAAAAATAATACTCTAACTTATTTCCTGTTTTCCTAACAATATCTAACATTCCAAGTCCGCCACCACCTTTATCCGAGAACTCCTCGTTACTCATAATGTCGCGATACAACATACGTACCTCTTCATCTGACAGTGAATTAACTTGATCAATTCGGTCTTTAATGTAATTTAATTTTTCTTTTTTTACAAAATTACCTGTCGATATCCTATAGAATGTTCCATCTTTACTAAGAATGATGATACCGAAATTACTCTGCTGCTTAACCGGCGCTGTTAACGGCGGGTAATCAACATGGTGATACAAATTTTGCAAGCACTCCACAAAAACATTGTACACCTTTTTTCTCACCCTATTTTTTTCATTTTTAAGGTTAAGACTTTTTTCGATCGATGCCAATGCCTCAGTAATGAGCTCAGAAGTGATACTCCCGTTATACTCGAGTAGTACTTCGCCCTGCTTTTTCTCTGAATACCAAGTTTTTAATTCGAACCCCATTCTTAATGGTCTATTACCGCTTACAAATATAAAAAAATTACCTAAACGATTGCGATGATCGCTAGTTTATAGTACTTACTTTTTATTTAAATATAAAGATACATCAATTTGATAAAGCCTTTTAATTGATTGACTAAGCCTCAATCACAATCCATCAGCTAAATCCCTGCTCCACCAGCAAAAAAGTTATCACGCGGTTTGCCTTGTACAATCTTTGAGTATGGCGCAACATTATTGGTCACCCACACATTACCGCCAATCACAGAACTTTCACCAACAGTAATACGTCCTAGAATGGTGGCTTGTGCATAGATAATAACATTGGATTCAATGATTGGATGGCGCGGTACACCTTTAATTGGATTACCATCCTCATCCAATGGAAAACTTTTAGCTCCTAAGGTCACTCCCTGGAATAATTTCACATTTGTTCCAATAATTGATGTGGCGCCAATTACCACTCCGGTACCATGATCAATAGCGAAAAACTCACCAATAGTAGCTCTTGGATGAATATCAATACCTGTTTCAGAATGCGCCATCTCAGATATAATACGCGGAATCAATGGCACATCAATCTGCACGAGTGCATGCGCAATACGGTAGTTTGAAATAGCTCGAATGGCTGGATAACAAAAAATCACCTCACCTTTGCTCTTGGCTGCCGGATCGCCTAAATACGCTGCTTCCACATCAGTAGATAAAACACGGCGAATCTCAGGAAGCTGGCTTATAAATTCAGCTGCCATATTATGGGCTTGCTCTCTTACACCTGGCACATCCATTTCATCAGGCTGGCTACATTCAAAGCATAAACCTGCAAATATCTGTTCAGAAAGTAAATCGTAAAGCTTTTCGGTATTTACTCCTATGTAATAACTGATACTATCGGCACGAACTGAGCTATCACCAAAATAACCCGGAAAAATAATTTCACGAGCCAGATTCACAATCTCAGCCAAGGCATCGATGGATGGCATGCGATGATCCTGGATGTGTTGATGACATACCGATTGGTATGATTGTTTTTGCGCCAATGCATCAATGGCAGCTTTTACCTTTGTTGCTGTTTTACTATTGGTCATCTCTTAGGTTTATTGCTTGGTTAATATGGTTAATGGCACATTGAAATCGAGTCTCTGCTTCTCCCGACACAATGTTATATTTTTTATTATAACGTTCTAATTCCTTCTTATATAATACAAACAACTCCTGTCGCTTGTTTTCATGTTCTCTAACTCCATCGGCAACCCAAGGTAAATCAGGCTTGCACAATAAAAATAAATCAACTTGCATTTGTTCTATGGCATCATCTAACCAAGTTGGATATTTATTAAAGATGTATGTAAACCATATTTTGGTAATGATCAAAGATGTATCAAAGAAGAGCCATTCTTTCTCACTCTTTATTGCATCTTCGTATTCCTTAACTTGAATACGAGCTATGTGCTCAACATCGGAATAAGTATAATCACGATTCAAATTTTCAACATAGGCGCGAGCATATTCAGGAATCCATAAGCCATCGTATTTTTGGCTCAATGCTTCAGATAACACGGACTTACCACTTGACTCTGGTCCGGTTAATATGATGACGTGCTTTTTCAATCTATTCGGCTTTTTGCTTTATACGCTTCCATTCGAAATAACCAACAAAGGCACCTATGGTATAAACCACAAATAAGCCGCTGTAAAAATACAAGCCCTTATATAAATACATTGCCATGGAAATAACATCAATAACGATCCAAAAGATCCAGTGATGAATGTACTTACGCGCTAACATCCAGGTAGCAACAATAGATGCAGCTGTTGTAAAGGCATCCAAATAAGGCATATCAGAACTTGCAATATCAACCATTGCAGGTATATACAAAAGAGCACTTAACAAGGCAGCATAAATAGCTACACCAACTAAAATTAGCTTAATAAATAAACGTTGACTGAGGTCTTTTATGGGCACGTTCTTCTTTTGATCTGACGAACGTGCGCTTAACCAATACCACCAGCCATAAGCACTAATAATAACATAATAGAACTGTAAACCCATGTCGGCATACAAGGCTGCTTGATAAAACACAATTAAGGAAACTGCCGAGGCAACAATACCCCAAGGCCAAAGCCATACTTTTTCGCGAATGGAATAAAACAAATAAATTAAGGAGGCTATGGTTCCCACAATCTCCATTCCATTCCTGATAATAAAATCAATCATTTGGTGCTTATCTGAGATCTTAAATCAATTAACTAAGTTTTTTATTTCAGATAATCAGAATAGTCCCTTTTATCAGACAATACCTCAAGGGCCTTAGTATAACTCTCGGACAAAATATTAATGGTTTCGAAATATTCCGAAGTATTAAATAAGTCGCGTGCTATCAATGCCTTCATCTGCGTGAGCATAAACTTCTCAGATATAGCTAACTCTTCCTCATTCTTCTCAATATCTTCTTCTTCACCATTTTTTATCAACTCGTCAATCAATGACTGACTTATTTCAAATTCTTCATTAAACTGATTAAAGCTCTTGTATTGCCCTTTTAATAACTCACGATTATTATCAACATAGGCCAAAATAACCTTATTAACTGTACCTGAAGCTACCAAGTCGCGGTAATAATTTGAATACATTGTAGTATCAACCGGAATAAATAGATCTGGCATAATACCACCACCGCCATAAACCGTACGACCTTTGATCTTTGTGGTATATTTTAAACTTTCATCAAACTGTATGCTATCCGAATTTAACATCTCGCCGTGAAGATAACGCTCTCCAATTTCGAAATGATAGGCATCTTCGCCCTTGCTATAATCTTTTTGAATACAACGACCAGATGGTGTATGATACTTTGCAATGGTCAAGCGAATCATTGACCCATCAGGAAAATCAAATGGACGTTGCACCAATCCTTTACCAAAACTACGGCGACCAATTACAATACCTCTGTCCCAATCCTGAACTGCTCCTGCAACAATTTCACTTGCCGATGCCGAACCTTCATCCATCAACACAACTAATTTACCCTCTTCAAAACGTCCCTTCTTGGCAGCATTATGACTTTGGCGTGGACTATTTATTCCTTGGGTATAAACCAATAATTTATCTTCGTCGATTAACTCATCAGCTATATCAATGGCCGCTTTAAGATATCCCCCACCGTTTCCACGAAGATCAATGATCAAATTCTCGAAATTATTAGGCTCTAATTTATCTAGTGCTTCCAAAAACTCATCGTGGGTATTAAGAGCAAAACGTGTGATTTTCACATATGCTGTTTTTGGATCGGCCATGTAGGCTGACTCAACACTATGAATTGGAATCTTATCGCGCTCAACCGTAAACTTCAGATCGCTTCCCTTACGGTTAACAGCCAGCTTTACTTTTGTTCCTTTCTTTCCTCTTAGGTATTTAAAGACATCACTGTTCTTTAATCCAACACCAGCCACATTATCGCCATCTATGGTTACAATGCGGTCGCCAGCAATAATACCGACTTTCTCCGATGGACCACCAATGAGTGGTGTCACAACCATTAGGGTATCGTTCATGATATTAAATTGAATGCCAATACCATCAAAACTACCATCCAACGGCTCATTCATTGCAGCCACCTCATCGGCCGAAATATAAACCGAATGCGGATCAAGGCTTTTAAGCATACCAACGATTGCTTCTTCTGTCAGGTTTCCTTGATCAACCGAATCAACATATAATGCATTTATTACCTGATACGTCAATTGCAGTTTTTGAAGGTTCTTATCGTAGCCCTGCCCAAACATGCCTGTATAAACGAAGACCAACAATAAATTCACTAGTGCAATCCGATACATTTTAAAGCTTGATTTTGATGTCATAGTTTTCTAAAATTATAGATTAAGTATACTCTCCCAAATAATACTTAAACATTAAATACCCTATAAAGAAACAAAAGCCGGAAAGAAAAAGTTCCTTCCGGCTGAATATTTTTTATTCCCACTCAATAGTTGCAGGTGGTTTTGAACTGATATCGTACACTACGCGGTTCACTCCTTTCACCTTATTGATGATATCATTTGATACCTTAGCCAAGAAATCGTATGGTAAATGTACCCAATCGGCAGTCATACCATCTGTTGAGGCTACAGCACGTAAAGCAACCACTTTTTCGTAAGTACGCTCATCGCCCATCACACCAACCGACTGAACCGGTAATAACATAACACCTGCCTGCCATACCTGGTCGTATAGGTTGTTATCTTTTAATCCCTGGATAAAGATATGATCAACCTCTTGCAACAAGGTCACCTTTTCAGCAGTAATATCACCTAAGATACGAATAGCTAAACCTGGCCCAGGGAAAGGATGACGACCCAATAATGAATCGGCGATTCCCATGGCACGACCTACACGGCGCACCTCATCTTTAAATAATAAGTTTAATGGCTCAACTACCTTCAGGTTCATTTCTTCAGGTAGGCCACCCACGTTGTGATGTGACTTAATGGTAGCTGACGGTCCGTTAACCGAAACCGACTCAATCACATCGGGATAGATCGTTCCTTGTGCCAACCATTTTACATCTTGTATTTTGTGCGCTTCAATATCGAAAGTCTCGATAAATACGCGACCAATAATCTTACGTTTTGTTTCAGGATCAGAAACACCTGCCAACTCATCCAGGAAAGCTTTTTTAGCATCTACACCAATCACATTTAAGCCCATGTGCTGGTACGAATCCAATACCGCCTCAAACTCGTCTTTACGTAACAAACCATTATCAACGAAGATACAAGTCAGGTTTTTACCAATGGCTTTGTGCAATAACACACCTGCTACCGTACTATCCACACCACCTGATAATCCAAGTACTACTTTGTCGTTACCCAACTTAGCTTTTAAATCGGCAACCGTTGTATCAACAAACGAATCTGGTGTCCAGTCTTGCGTACAGCCACAAATATCAGCTACAAAATTCTGTAGAATCAACGTTCCTTCGGTGCTGTGATATACCTCAGGGTGAAACTGCATACCATAGGTCTGCTCGTTCTCGATTTTATAAGCTGCTACCTTTACATCTTTAGTACTGGCAACAATATTATATCCTTCTGGTAAACTAACAATGGTATCACCATGCGACATCCACACTTGTGAATGCTGACTAACACCTTTCATCAATTCACTAGTCGTATCTACAAATTCCAAATTGGCACGACCATACTCACGTGTTTTTGAAGGCTGTACTTCGCCACCAAAAAACTGAGAAAGATATTGTGCACCATAACAAACACCTAGTAAAGGCATTTTTCCTTTAATGGCTGACAAATCAGGTTTTGGAGCTTCGGCATCGCGCACACTGTGTGGGCTACCACTTAAAATCACGCCCTTTACCGATTCGTCCATCTCGGGACATTTATTAAAAGGATGTATCTCGCAATACACATTAATCTCTCTTACGCGTCTGGCAATCAACTGTGTGTACTGTGAGCCAAAATCCAGAATAATGATCTTTTCCTGCATTAATCTTTGCCTTTAATGTTTGTTTATTAAAAATTTGCGCAAATATAAGGATTAATGTCGACTAGCGAATGTATTTGAAAGAGGAATTAACCCTTAAAAAAAATTAAAACACAGAGGCCGAAATCATTAGTTAAAGAACTCTATTATTTTCATAAAAGTACTAAGCGAATATAATGTATCAATAATCTTTCTGATAAAATTAAAAACCTTATCAAAACTGGGTTAACTAAGCATTTGTGCTCATTTAAAATAGAGTTCATTCTTATTTATTATCACAAGCTAACTTATAAGAAATTAGCTATTCCTATTAATTTGGAGTACCTTTATACGCGGATTACTAATCTTTTAGTATCAATCATTCACTATCATTTTTGTTGATGAGCTCATAAGCATAAATCATCACATTAGCAGACTTCATACTAATAGTTGAATTATCAGTAAACTAGTCCAAACATCAGAGTACTAATACATAGTACGCTAGGAGCTTCAACGGGCGTTTAGTTTTTTTTGGTGGTATCAAAACATTTTTAGATGAATAGTCATTCAGACAATTCAGGTAGTAATATTCGTATTACTACAGCACTACTTCTTGCAGCCGGTACTGGAAGCCGTCTTTTCCCTTTAACACAAAACTCTCCAAAATGTCTTACCCTTGTAAATGATAAATCGATACTGGACAGACTTATTTCCAATTTAAAAAGTCAAGGATTTAAACGACTTGTAATAGTTACTGGCCACTTAAAGGATTGCATCATGGATTATCTTGGCGAAAAATCAGGAGATCTTTCCATCGAATACATTCACAGCCCTTTGTATAAAACAACCAATAATATCTATTCGCTATGGATGGCTCGAAATATGATTAATGAGCCTTTTGTCCTTTTCGAGAGTGATTTAGTAATGAATTCAACTTTACTCGATGATATGGTTTATCCAGACAGGATGGCTGTTGCACTAATGAAACCTTGGCTAAACGGCACAACAGTCTCAGTAAATAAAGCCAATCGAGTGACTCAGTTTCAAGAAGGCACAACAGAAAGCTATTCTGACATTCGATACAAAACAGTTAATATCTACAGTTTTTCGCTTTCATCGTGGCAAGCCATTGTTAAACAACTAAACCAATACATTTCAGAAGGTAGTGTGAATTGTTACTATGAAACTGTTTTTGCTGAAATGATTGACAATAAGAGTTTGACTTTTGATTCGGTATCGTTTGATCATAAACCGTGGTACGAAATTGATACGCTGAAAGACTTAAGTGCAGCCGAATTATTATTCCCAAAGGAATTGAAAAAGGTGGCGATGCGCACAAACGCAATGGCATAGTTGAAAGAAAAGTAATAATACATGGAAGTGAATACGATGGAAAGTAAGTATAAAACACAAGAAGAAAAATACGAATACATAGCTAAACAGCATGGTGGTTATTATCGGCATAATTTTACCGATCATGCCTACTTATATAATCTATACTTTCCACCCAAGGATGTATTTAATCATCTGAAAGATAACATACACAACCTTGTTCTTAATTACCCAATGGCACAGAATGCTTTGGCCGAATTGATTGGTGATGTAATAGATCAACCTGCCGAAAGGATAGTTGTGGGAAATGGTGCCGCAGAGATCATTAAAATACTGTCAGGAAGTTTAGCCAAGAAACTAATCGTTCCTGTACCTTCATTTAATGAATATGCCAATGCTGCGCCAGAAGGAATAGCTGTGGAATTTCCACTTGAATTTCCTTCTTTTCAACTCGATGTAGACAAATTTACAGCCGAAGCCATTAAAGTTGGTGCAGACATGGCTGTTGTGGTTACCCCTAATAATCCGACTTCGCTTTTAGTGCCCAAAAAAGATTTAATTCGCTTGGCGGAAAAACTAAGTCATAGCAAGTGCATGCTTATTATTGACGAATCATTTCTTGATTTTGCTGATAACAAAGAGCAAATTAGTCTGGAGCAAGATATTGAGAAGTATCCAAACATAGCTATTCTGAAAAGCATGAGTAAGGCTTATGGTATATGCGGACTGAGAATAGGTTATCTGTTAACAGCCAACAAGGAATTCGCCAGAAAGGTGCGTGATGGAATCCACATTTGGAATATTAACGGTTTCGCCGAAGAATTTCTCAGGATACTTCCTCAGTATAAACAAGAGTTTGAGGATAGCTGCAAAATTGTTAAAGCGGACAGAGATATCTTTTACAAACAGCTTTGTGACATAAAAGGTATGATTGTTTTTAAACCTGATGCCAACTATATTTATTGTCGTTTGCCAGATGATGCCATAAATGGCCCGGCAGTAACAAAGAGTTTGTTTATTAAATACAATATATACATCAAAGATAGTGTTGGAAAAACGCAACCCGATGCTGATAGATACATCCGCATAGCGAGTCGTACCCAAGAAGAAAACACTAAATTGATTACAGCCCTAAAAGACGTCATGTATTTAAAAGAGTAAATAAAATGAATGATCAAAAACAAATAAGCGTCTATCGTTTCATTAAAGATTTGCCCAACATATGTTCCCTGTTTGGCCTCTTGAGTGCCGTAGTAGGAATTTATTTTGCCATAAAGGGAAATTTCCCAGCGGCAATTATAGGTGTTTTATGGGCGGTACTATTCGATTGGTACGATGGCATTATTGCAAGACGAATGAAGGGTAGAACAAAAGTACAAGGTGAATTTGGAGCCCAACTTGATTCCATGATTGACATTGTGAGCTTTGGAATTTTGCCAGCCATAATTCTAATAAGTTATGGAAATTATAACGTTTGGTTCTTACCTGGTGCATTTATAATTATTGCCGCCAGCGCTATCCGATTGACTTACTTCAATGTATATGGACTAATCGATAGCAAAACATACAAAGGTTTCCCTTTGGATAATAATGTACTTATACTAGCTCTGGTATTCTTGTTTGAAGGATTTTTCACATCATCGACTTTCTCCATACTCATATACGTACTATTAATATTGTTATCGGCGTTTAATTTATCTTCCGTACCTACACCCAAATTTGGAGGCAAATGGGTTTATGCTTTAGTAGCTTATGTAATAATGATGACAATTATTTTTGGGTGGCAACTAAGTAGTCGGGGTTAATCCTTGCTATATGCAGATAGTTCGTGATTATATGACTTCTACTGAATAAGCCGGGTTGAAAGGGGACAAATCTTAATACGCATCCTTTATATTCTCTTCGATAAAGCTAAAGACCTTATTGAAATACTTAATCTCAACAGACTAACAACTACATATCAGACCATTAGAATGCAATAATTCATATTAGCTGCCACGCAACAACTGTTAGCAAGAACTATATCACTATTTTGCTATAACATTGGGCAGTTGAATGCAATTCTGTTAGATAGCTTTGTTGTTACCTATAATTTTTAATCATTGGTACTGATCACTAAGCAGACTTTGTGAATAGTCAATAATATCAGACTTAATATTTGCAGCATGCAATATTGTATGAAAAAGAAACGAATTATTACAAGGCTTAAGTATGTTATTTTTTAAATTTTGTGAAAATTCTGGGTGACTTTCTTTATAGGCATCAGACAACCAAAAGAAACAAGCTGCATCATATAATGCTGGGTGATTGCCAGTGTGAAGCCATCTTCCATTTTCACCTAAAAGTTCACCGTGATCAGATACAAATATAACAATTGCATTTTGACTTTCGTAGGTTTCTATTATCTCGTTCACAAAGTAATCAACAAATAACACAGCATTGTCATACGTATTAATAATCTCTTCGCGAGTATTATCAGTAACAGATCTTGAATGAATTACAGGGTGAAATTTTTCAAATTCATCAGGATAGCGATATTTATAATACCAGTGAACTCCATATGTATGTAAAATTAATAGATTTTTATCTCCACTTTTATTGTTTAAATATAATGGTAAAGCATCTAAAATATTCTTATCAGTACATTTTACATCCGTATAATCATTAGTTTTAATGTTTACATTTTTATACCAATCACAAGCTTTTGCGATACCTACATATGTATAGTCTGGAATTTGATTTGTCAGCCATGCGGTATGATATTCTGCGTTTCTGAATATACTAATAAAAGACTCTTCTGAATATGCACGAGCGGGCTGAATGGAGTCAGCTCTGGTAAGCATCTGTGGAATAGATGCTGACGTATATCCAAATAATGAATTATTTTGTGGGAAGGTAAATAACTCCCTTTGCGCTAAGAGCGGAGTTGTATTGCGATGGTAACCATTAATACCTAGATGATCTCCTCTTAATGATTCTCCTATAATCAAAATGACATTTGTTGAATCACAACCACTATGGGAGATATCACTAGTGATTACCTTTCTTTTAACTTTACTAAAATCAATTATCTTTTTGTACTCAGAAAGGGAACGTACAATTGATAAAGGTGACCGCATTGATAAAGTTTTGTCCCTTTTATACTCTAGTATTACACTAGGAAATATCAATACAATACCTACTATAAAAAAAATTGCTTTTTTCTTTTTCGATATATTTATTATTTGAAAACCAAAAACAGCAAAGCCTAGTATCCAAGCAAAACCTATACATAAGTATGCGATTAACTTAAAACTTACAAATTCTCGACTTACATTCCAACTAGTATTTATAACAACATCAATAACCTCACTAGTGATGCTTATATTATACAAATATAAAACTGTAGATGAAGCCATTGACACAAACAAAATAGGACAAGCAATAATAATGTATACCCATCTATTTATAGAGAAAATAAGTAGTAAGCCTATTAAGCCTGATGTTAATATAGTTCCATGCACAAGGAATTTTACAAAATCAACAGGTCCGGATATCGGCAAGTGGATATAGTTTGCAAACGCTATATAAATTGATTGCAAGACAATAAGCGTTAGAAAAAAAATGAATTTGCGACTATTTGTGCTTTTATATATTGATATCATTAAAAATGGTGGAGTTTATATATTTGTAATTGAATTCGGCTATTGGTAGCCCTTTTTTATTAATTAAATGTCCATTTGTCAGCGTAAATACCATAAATATGATTCATTTCATTTTTTAGAATATACTCCTCACTAAAGCCCGGAATGGAATTCATGTGATAGACATATGGTTTAATCCCAGATTCTAAAAAAACACGTAGTAAGGATTCATTACGTTTAGCAAACCTTAAAGATATAGCAATATCGTTAACCCCTTTTTGTTTAAGCATTTTTACATCCTCGGTTGAATAGTTGTATATGACTTGTTCTGCTGCCATTGCAGATAATATCCCTACATCCACAGCTTCCATAAGTGTTTGTTCGTCAAACAACTCCATAATCAACCTTTCTTTATCGATAAAAAGCTTAGCGAAATTAATAGGATCATTTAACATGTCCGTAACGAGAACAGCATCTTTATGCTCCATAAACCATTCGTTGATAGATGCCATATCCAAAGGAGTATATTGATTGTGAAGTTTTTTTGACATAAACTGATAATGATTGACAGGTAGATGACCCTGATAGTTAGATATATTTGACCAGTGTTTCCAATCATGAGCGGCTACATACTCTCCATCACTGGTAGTGATAATATCTAATTCAAACATCCTAAATCCCTTGTGATAGCTTAAATCTAATGCTTCCTTTGAGTTGGTGTATTTGAAGTTATTTATTTCACCACCTGCATGTGCTATAAACCTTGTTTTATCATTAATATATTTAGTCCAATTATTTACACTTGTATTTTTGGGGTCTTGAGATATTACCGGTTCCCATGCATAAGTTGTATATTTTGAATGCAGAAAGCTTATAAATGAATAACTCTCATTAATAAGACTACTGCATGATATTAATACAGCATATGTTATTACCGCAATAAACTTAAATGATCTATCTATTTTCTTTAGCCTAACAATATATAGTTTTATGGCTTTTATCAAATAGATAGAAAGGAGTGATAAAGCAATAAAGAACATCATCATAGCCATGACTTCTTCAATATTTAATACATACTGACTCCTATAGCGACAAAACAGATAAAATCGGTACCCAATAAATGAATGAATGTAATACAATGCTATTGATTGTGCGGTAATAAAAAATGAAGTAGATGAACCATAAATAATTCTACCAATACTAGATTTGGCCTTGGTTCCAATACCTAAAAGACCAATGTATAATAATAACAAGGTGATAATATCAAACCAGCAGTAGAACTTATTTACCATAGTAGGCGATTAACTTATTTGAAGGAGCAAAATTACTTCCTTTTTTATTGCAGACAAGTTCGATGTGTATTTTTCTATATTGAATTATATAAAGATTACACGAATAAGATATTACCATTCACATAGTATTAAAAGGATACTTTAAAGGTCATTGTGGTTGCTTAGGTATAATTAATTCTTGTTCATAAATAATTTTACTTCGACGCCACCCATGATTAAACTAAATTAACAAGCCAATACGTTTAAAATAATTTATTTGGCACTTCGCCCAAACCTGGCTCCAAACAAGATTTTCTGAGCCTTGATCAAAAACGTTAAGGACGCTTTTGATTTGGTATAAAAAACATACCGTAACTGAATACTTTTAATTAATATTCTCTTCTATAAAATTAAAGACCTTATCGAAAAAGGCTTGGCCTCCTACTTTCCATACGTTTAAATGGTTGGCTTCAGGATACGCTAGAAATTCCTTTTTTTGACTCGCTAAATTCTCATAGTTCAGTCGGCCATAGGCAATATTGATTCGCCTATCCTTTTCACCATGTACCATCAATACAGCTTGATGAACATTTTTAGCCGCTTCAGATGGCACCGTTTCATCTGCTTTAAAATCACCCATCAACTCCGATAGCCAGATAAAATAATCTACCACAAACCCAGGTGCAAAACTTACCGTATTTTTAGAGTAGTCGTGGACAATCTGTCTGTAATCAGAAAAGGTACTTTCAATTATACCCACTTTAATTCTATCATCAATTGATAAAGCTTGTAAGCTAACTGCAGCGCCCAATGACTGCCCCCAAATTATATATTTCTGGCTTAAGTTTGGTAAGGTATTTAAATCATCAATTAAACAGGAGATATCTTGCTTCTCTTTATTTCCAAAGGTGCAATATTTGCCCTCGCTTTGTCCATGCGCTCTTAGATCAATTAATACTGCATTAAACCCTTTATCTGTAATGCGCTTTGAAACCGGAATAAAATGCTCCTTATACGATCGAATACCATGCACCAGAATAATGGTGCCTTTCTGATTAACACTATCCGTTTTAATAAGTAATGCATTCAGCTTTAATCCATCCTTTGATTCGAAAATAATACTTTCTGAATTTAGACCATAATTCTCTGGACTAGCAATAGTAACATTCGCTTCGACATGACTCTTATATACCTCATTGTTGATTTCGATAATCATACGAGGGCCTACGTAACTAATAAATGAGAAACCAACACAAAACAATGCGGCAAGTGTTATCAGTATCTTGTTTCTTAGTCTATTTTTATTGAGGGTTATTTTGAGCATATTATTTTGACACTTTTAATCTTGTCCACCAACTTATTAAATTTAATCCAGATCAGCTTCAATAATAATGCTTATTCCGTCACACTTATTTCATTTATTCTTTCACTTAAATCCACAGTTTTTCTTTTCCAGCTTTTTTCTAAGTACAGATACAATAAATAACATGTAAGTAGCCCAAAAGGAATCATTAAAATTCCGTATACGAACTCATTAATGCTTTCTACATATCCAGGCGATATAATTTCTAAAACTATGCCTAATGTAAAACTAAAAAATACAATGCCTCCGTAATAAGCAATAATGCCGAGTATGGTAAATCCCCACTGGCTTTTACGATATTCTTCTGCCAATTTGTAAAAATGCTTTCCTATCCAATACAGTAATAATAATCCTAACATATGTATGTGTTTTAAGGCAATTCAGATTCAGTTATTTTACTTTCTTCTCCAAAAATTCAAGGTCATTATTAAGTAATGCTTGCAAGCACTCTTTAACATCCTTTACTGTCTGACCATAAATTTCAGTGAGGTAGTTATTATTCATTCGTTCCATTAAACCAAAGAGCAATACCGATAACCAATCAAAACAATTGATAAAAAACAATCTGTGATTGTGTATCGGTATTGTTCTTTCTTAGTAAATGTGAGCAACTCACTTACTCATGTATTCAAGTTTAACAATCTGTTGAGCTTCCTTGGAATTAGGATCCATAACCGACATTATATAATCCTTGTATGATTCTATTCCTTCAACATTCTCAATCTTTGTTGATGACACTATAAAATCATTTACTATTGGCATTGGCTTCTCTTCGTCAAGTAGATCGATAATATCAGGTATCGTGAGTTTAAAATTGTTTCTTGATTCACCACAAATAGACCAAAGAACATTGTAATTCTCTATTTCGTTTTTATACCAAAAATCAGCTGTATAATAGTCATAATCACTAGATGATGATGCTTCAAAACCTTGAACAGTTTCATTTAACACTTGATAATCTAAATCGGGTTTTGAATAATTGTTATTAACTTCACTGGCGACCTCCCTGGTAAAAAATCTTTCAGTATCGATATATATATTAGTGGTTAATTCAAATTTATGGAAGAGACTAGTGGGTATATTAAAACCATATGCTCGGTCTCCAGTATACGAAATCTCCCGTGCTAGAGGTGCAAAAAAGTAATTAGGATCAGAAGCCAAAGCGCCACGAACTTCTATCCAAACCCTTTCATTTTCGGGATAATTTATCGTAACCATGTCTTCAATAACTGGCAATTCGTTGTAATCAACATCAATAGTTGAACTTTCAATCAAATTTTCCAATAAAACATATTTCCTTAGATTTTCATTTTCATGTTTAAATGAAACATAAATATTATCAGGAATACGCTTGAGACTTGTCGTATACTCAGCACGATTACCCCAATTTATAGAACCATAAGAGCCTATAAATGTAAAATCATCTAAGTACCCATTCGTATTATTAATTACTATTTCTATCTGCTCTCCGTTCGATTTCTGCCTTTCGTTTTTAAGAAATTCAAATACATAAGGCTTGACATCGATAAACGTTTTTAAATAGTAAGTAGTATAGGGTATGTCATCCACATTTATACGCTCAGTTTTGCGTAAAAAAGTGATATCAAATTCCTTATTCGTATCAAAATCTGATGTCAATTCTAATGTTGTATTATTCACTAGTTCACTTTCTATAATAAGGTCTCCCATAGCATCAGTTATAAAAACATGACCACTGTTTTTTATAGATTGTTCTGGATAATCCTGATAGAACCCCGCAGGTAATGTGATGGAAATAATTTTAGTCTCTTGAGGTTTAATTGGGTCATCTTTTTTACAATTGCTCATTATTAGAATGAATGACAAAGCAATAAATATATTTACAATTACAGTTTTCATTATTATGAATTTTTATTTTTTCTCAATTAACAAGCCAGCTTACGACCAAGCCCATTATTACAATATGAATCAATCAATACATTCTAAGTTAATCCAAACATAGACTGCATACATATGAATGCATTTTGACCACTGAAAAACTTACGTTTGGCTAATATAATAAAATACATTGTGTATTTTCTAAAACCTAATCTTGCCCTTAAAAATATTAGAATGACTGGCTCCCTGAATATAGATGTCCTGATCGGGCCCATGTATACCTAAGTCTTCGGCTTTATCTTTCTTTCGTAAATATCGTTTCGACTCCCGAAGCAATTGCTTTCGCTCCTCTTCATTTAAGCGGTACTCCGGCCCCTTCTTTGTGGATAAATCATCGGACAATAAGGCTTGCTTCTGCCCCAGAGAATCGGTCATTTGCAACTGCGAATAATAAACGGTTAGTTTTTCGATGTTTTGCTGGTAGCGCTGCAACATGGTGGAATCAATGGCTAAGTCATAAGTAGCCTTGTGCTTTTCAACAATACTTACCTTAAAAGCTGAATCCTGATGAAGGATGACGCCCCGAACAAAACAGGTATCTGTTATTTCGGGAAAAAGGTAAAAAGCTACCTTTTCGCTATTGCTAATGGTATCTCCCACCACGGGGTGAAGCTGAACAATAGATTGTGCACTTATGCCCTTACTTAATGTTAGTAAGATTACAAAGAGCCCTAATTTAATAGTGGCACTCGCTCCCTCTGATAAGCCCTGTTTGTTTAACCTTCTGCTATTGCTATGGGAAAAGCGCGATTCTTTTCCCTTTGTTAGGTTGATCATTGTATTTGAGGTTTAGGTTTGATGGAATTAGTTAACGGTGTAGCTTAATATTTTAAATCTACAATTCATATTTTACCACGCTAGAGTTATTTTTCTTTCACAAATCGTAATGTCCCTTTAGCTTTTGATAGTTATAAACTATCTTTTACTAATAGCGAAGTTGCAAACTTCGCTGAGCTGGGGCGTTCGTTGTTTTAATTGCCAATTATTAAATCTATTGTCTTTAATAGTTTATCTTCAACTTCGCCAACAAATTGAGTTGTAGTATCAATTTTACTCACAACTTTCTCGCATAATTCCCACTTTTTATATGACACCCCATTTTTTGAAACTAAATCCCCTGATATGCTTATTTCTTCATCTGAACCATAAATAGAATTCATAATTTCTAACGGATAATAATATTCAATCCCGTTTTTATTCCAGACCAATATATTTGAGTCTGGAATTCCATATTTTTGTAATGTCTGCCTTACACTCGTGTCATGTACTTTATCCAAAACGGCAATTATTCTGGTTCTACATGGACTTTTTTGCAAATCAGTAAAAATACTCCCTGCGACATTTACAAGCTCCTTCATTCTACTGTCAGAATTTGAATTTAATATGCTAAACTGCGAAGTAGGATATTTTGCTTCTAAAACCTTTGTTAAATAATGTTGATCACATTTACCTTCTGTAAGAATAATACATGATGGTAAATACAAAGATTCTAATCTGTTACCCAACAAAAAGAAGTGAATATTATTGAAATCAGAAATAGTTTCAGTCTTTGATATATCTATTATATCACCTTGTTTATTAATGGAGTAATTATTTGAAATTTTCAATCTATCCAAAAAAATTGTCGAGTGAGTTGCTAAGATTAATCGCTTTATATGTCCAAAATATTTACTTCTGTGTTCTCTATTAAATAAAAAGTCCGCAAGAACTCCTTGAGCTTCTGGGCTTATCCCCAATTCTGGTTCATCTATAAGTAAAGTATCAAAATCAGTATCCAACATGCAAGTAACTAAAGTTGTTATTAGTCTAAAACCACTACTTGTATATGAAATATTGTGACCATCGCAGCTGATATACTTTTGAGACATAGTATTATCTTCAACTGTATATAGTATTTGTAAATCAGAGCCAAGTAAATTTTTAACAATTTCAAACAATTTATTTCTTTGACTATCGGACAACTCTGAAATGGCTTGTTGAAGATTTATAGGAGAATTATCAATGTTTTGCTGTTGATGTTGCCACTGTGACAAAAACTGTCGCCATTTGTCACTCTTTTTGTTTTTATTGGGCGTATACATCCCTAGCATATGAAAATTCTGATACCTTGCTGGTCCAAGATAAGAAGCTTGCTGACCTAAAGACTGAGTTAATGTCTTTAGAATAAAAGATTTCCCACAATTATTCCTGCCAACCAACACACTATATTCAGCTCTCTTAATTTCTTCGATACATTTACCTGCATTTTCAGTAAATGATGTATTTGGTTTCTGATCGTAAGTATAATTCATAAACTATTTGATTGACGGTTCTTTCCCAATGACGCCCAACAAGTCTATATAAACATATAACATCATCATACATTTCCTATAGCCATAGTATAGCATTGCTGTATATTAATTAGTTATTCAATTTTAAATACTTAAAATCGCTTCTTCCAACTTCACTTTACCCACCCTAATGGTTAATACCCTAAACTTTCAATCGTAACACATTTATTTTACTGCGTTAGTTACTCTAATCAATAGAGGCCAGATGTTATCGATCTTAGCTGCCTAATTTTTTACCTAAACTTTTTTAGGTGGTGTAATAGTAATAGGGAGCCAGGGGCTAGGTATTAGGTTTTAGGTTCTAGGTGTTAAGTGTTAGGGTCCGATCGTTATCGGTCTATTTATTTTCAGTGCTTCATTATTTTATATGCTGGTGTCAGTACTTATTATTCCTCAGCGAGCCTCTGTTATAAGCTTCCTGCACCCTTTTCTGCACTTCCAGCTCTTCGGCGTGCGCTTTCTGCACTCCAGTACCTTTATCCAGCTCTTCAGTATGCTCTTATAGGTCGCCAGTACGTTCATCCAGCTTGCCAGTACGTTCTTCCAGCTTGCCAGTACGTTCTTCCAGCTCGTCAGTACGCTCAACCAGCCCTCCAGTATGCTCTTTCAGCTCGCCAGTACGTTCATCCAGCCCTCCAGTATGCTCTTCCAGCACGTCAGTACGTTCATCCAGCCCTTCAGTCAATACTTTTTGCTTCTTGCTGTACTCACCAAAGGCCTAAGAACAGTTTAGCAAACTCTTCATTAACACAATAAACAAGCAATAGCGATCTTTAAGCCGCATAAAGCGTATGCATTAAACCTATTTACATCGGCTATAGATGATTATAGATTAACAATAATTCCAATGGGTTTTTAAAGATAGCTATAAATACTTAATTAGGTCTCTGGAGAACCTATTTATTAAATACTTTTATACAAAGGCATTAAATCTTTGTACGAATGGCCTATTTTTAGATTTAAAGACCCGTTGTATTACAAATAAAAAAATTAAAAGTCAATAGAAAATTTAGTTGGTGATTTATTTCTTTATTAATAATTTAGATTAACCATTACAAATTTATGATTGTTAAGAGTAACTAATACAGATAATTAATTATTAACTATTTAGATATCGCAAAACCTATTATTAACCGCCCATGGTACTTGCCCTGCTGCAAAGAATAAGACTTTCTGGCAGAAAGGTATACGATCAATGGGCAGCTAAAACCTTAAGTGATGAGTTTAAAGAATAATTTTGGTTTTTCAATTGCTGAACTGCTTCAGCGTGGTGATAAATTTATTTTTTGTTTCGACCGTGATAAGGCTGAGTTTGAGGGCTACGGCTATGGCGACGACATCCGTAGCACAATCATCAGCAGCATTGCTGCGCTAAAAGCCCTGCCTACGGATATCTATTACGAGGGCGAACAAAAAATGTGTACCAACAACAAGAATGAGATCCGCGAGGATCTGGAACATGACATCAACGATCTGGCCAATCGCAGCCGTCTGGCCTTGGGTGCCAAGTCGGTGGAGTATAGCTTATTTCGCTTTGGTACCCTTGCCGAATTAAGTGATAACGATATGGTAAGCAAGGCTTCACATGTGGTTCAGGTAGCTCAAAAACGCATGGATAAACTAGCCAAACGCATGGTGAATGATGAGTTATTAAATGCCATAACTACAGGTGGAAACAAACTGGATGATGCCATTGACAAGCAGGCGGAAGCCCAAAGCATACGGAAAGAAAAGGTAGTAGAACGCCATAACATGGCAAATGATTTATATAAAAATATGAGTGAGCTGTGCGAGGCTGGTAAGCGCATTTGGAAGGGCAAAAATGAGGCCTATTACACAGACTACGTTATATATGGTTCGTCGAAGCCAATGGCCGATCAGGCCGAAGAGGACAATGAAGAATAGATTATTTGATTTGAGTTCTGGTTAGAATCGCTAAGGGTCGCTTTGGGTAAGGCGGCCCTTTTTATTGTTTTAAACACAGAGAGGCAAAGGCGCAGAGTTTTTTTTTAAAACCTCACCCTATCCCCCTCAAAAATGGAGAGGAGAAAGAATGATGTAGTAAAAAATACGTAAGAGAATGTCCTAAAATATTAAAAGTTCAAATTCACAGTGGTGCTCCCTGAGCATTTGTCGAAGGGGAAAGCATGATGCAGTAATTCGCCCCTATTATCCCCTTAAAAGGGGATGTGATTAGTTGTTTTACAAGACGATTAAAAATTAGTGCTAATTAGTATAATTCGTGGGCAAAAAAAAACTGCGTCAATTATTCCCCTACTTCAGGAGAGGCTAGGTGAGGTAAGAAATTAGAGGATAAACGAAACTACAAGCCAAGTCGCAATAAGTTTAGCTGTTGAACCAGGCTCGTGAGTGCGACTTTATTTCCTTGACTTTATACCTGGGGTGGCGTTACACTTACCCCAGGCTATATTGATTTAAGCCCGCTGGGCTTAGAAGAAAATTAGTGGATTAAAAGAAACACAGAGACACGGAGAGGTTAATAAATTTTCTCTGCGCCTTTGTGCCTCTGTGTTTTTTTTCACGAATTAGCACTAATTGTTTTCTATGCCAGGGGGCTTAAACCTTTTCTTTATCAATGCACACTAGCGCCTTTAATAATTTAAATAAGATGCAATAACTTAAGTGTGGGAATGGCCTCAGCTGGCAATCAAAAAAATAAGGTTGAAATATTCTAATGATCTATTAAGAAGGTTTTTGTGATTACACTTCCCTAATCGACGCTTAAATATTATTTTTAAGGAAATCATAGTATAAAAACTACTCAGATGGTTCAAGAACTGAAATACCAAAGCTTGATTGCAGCATGTGGCATGAACTGTGGCTTATGCATTGGGTACTTACGTGACAAGAATCCCAGTGGGGGATGTTTTAAAAAAGACGATCTAAACAAACCTGGTTCCTGCAGGAATTGTGTAATTGTTAATTGTAAAGCGTTGGCAAAAACAACATCAGGTTTTTGTTACGAGTGCGGTAAGTACCCTTGTAGCCGATTAAAACGCCTCAATACCCGTTACCGGACAAAGTATGGAATGAGTATGCTTGATAACCTTAATTTTATAACAGGTAAGGGAATGCAAAGCTTTTTAGAAAACGAACAGAGCCGTTGGGCTTGTGAAAATTGTGGGGCGGGGCTTTCGGTGCATCGACCTTTTTGTTTGGAGTGTAAAGCAGAGGTGAAGAAATAGTATTGATAATTTTCTATAAGAAATTTGGTTTTGAAATAGTAAATTAGAAGGCGTCAATATTATAGATTCATTATGGGAAAATTGAAAGAACAAATATATATTAATCGCTGGCTCGATTTGAAACCTTATGATAGTCCGTGTTCAACAGATGGGTATTATTTAGAGCTTTGTAATCTTGTTAAAAAAACAATGATTACGAATAAGCAATCATTTATGCTTCAGAACCATTTAGATAAGGATGAGATTGATGTAATGGCTTGCTTTTTGACCTCTTATTTTGAGGATTTAATTTCAGGGACAAGGATTTGGGATACTTTTATTAAGGTTCATAAAAGAAGTTATAAAAAGGTTTTGCCTTTTTATGAGATAGATGAATATTATGAACAAGAAATTAACTTGCCAGACATCTATTTTTTGATTTGGTACTTTATGAATACAGTTCAGCAAGACAAATTCATTTCACCTTTTATGGAGTATATAATTGAAATATCTGAAACGGTAATGGATGTATTTGAAAATGCCTGGGAATATGCTCCCGAAAATGAATACTTAAAAGCATTCTATTCCATTGATGAGAAGGAAACGGATTTTTACTTAGCAAGAAACTTAATTGATAATGTTCTGTTTAAGTCCTATTTGTTTTATCCCGATACCCTTTTGGATTTGAGAGATGGTGAAATGGAGATGATAGAGGAAAGTAAAAATGATGAAAATCTAATTAATTTTTTAAACGATAATAGAGATCACAAACTATATAATACCTATACAAGACTACTTGGATTGAAGGGCCAAGAGTGGGTTGCTGAGATTCTAGGTGATGGTCACAGTCTGAGTAAACACTATCGAAAGATTTCTAAAAAAATAAGTGGATATTTTTTCTACAAAGGTCAAGATGAAGAAGATGTTTTTCTTGAACATATAGCTTCAGGGAAGCAATTTAAATTAACAAAAAAATCGTTTGGCCATTATGGTGGTTTAAAGGATATTGATACCATTTTGTTTATGGGCATTGCTGAATGGAGAAATGAATGGTGGTTCTCCGGAGTTTATTTTCAATCTGATTTTAATCCAGATTTGGTTCTGGATGAAAAAAACTCGGTAAAAAGCAGAAGTGTAGTTAATTTTCTGGACTACCAAAAGAAAGACATGGATGAAATTTTAAATGAACAGTTAAAAGCATTTAAGATGTTTAATAATAAACAGCAAATTGCTTTTATGCAGTCAGATGAGATTGAATTCTTTACTGGAAATTTTATCGAGACTTTTAATGCCTCATTAAATTTATCTCAAAAAGAAAAGGAGGAGGCTAAGCAAAGAGCTAGAAACGATGGGTTTTTAGGATCTGAACATGAAAAGAAGGATTTTTCTCGGGTCTCGGAAAGCGGATTGGTATTTTTTAACCCTAAGAGTGGTGTGGAAATCGCATTAGCCGTGAATAGTGCTTTCCCTATAAAAAACAATCCTTATTTTAATGAGAGTGAAAGTGAAGAGCACATTATACGTTTGTTTTTTACTGAGGGATTATCAACTGAATTGACGATGTACTGTATAGATAATTTTAAGCATGAATTAAAGTTTTTTGAAACTGTGGAAGGCAAAATGTATCTTGATAATATTGATTTTTTACTGCGATTTTGGAAAAGAGGTAATTATCATACAAAACCAAGTATTACATTTACAGGAGTAGATCATTAGCTTCGTGGTATTGTAAATCAAGCAGTCTCCTGCTTTTTTTCTTTATGGGGAAGTTGGTTTTTGCACAAAAAGCGACCATGCACATTGGCAGAATAGGGGTTTAAGCCCTAGATGCTTACACAAAATGAAAAATAAACATGAATAAAATACTTGTATTAGATATTGAAACGACTGGCTTCCTTAATCAAGGCGGAAGTATTGTTGAGATAGGAATCGTTGAGTTATGTCTTGAAACTGGGAGTACGGATATCATTTTTGATTCATTGCTTAAAGAAGATATACTTACTGCCAAACATCGTGAAGAACCAATGGGATGGATCTTTCGAAACTCCGATCTGACGCCAGAACAAGTTAGAAATGCGCCTCCGGCATCAGAGGTTTTACCACAAGTACAAGAAATACTGGATAATTATCCTTTAGGATGTACAGCCTATAATAAGCAGTTTGATTTTGGTTTTTTAAAGGATAGGGGTATTAAAATTAATGAATTGCCGTGCCCTATGCTATTGGCTACTGATGTTTGTAAACTGCCCAATAAAAATGGATACGATAACTATAAATGGCCCACTGTAGAAGAAGCCTGGAGACATGTCTTCCCAACTATTCAATACGATGAACTTCATAGAGGCGCAGATGATGCTAAACACGAAGCTTTAATTGTATATGAGTTGTATAAACTAGGTGTATTTACAATGAATTAATACGTGCAAGTATAGTTTCTGTAAATGCATAGCTAACCCATATTTGACGTAGCATTATAGCTTGTTACAGGATCTGCCTCGAAGATAAGAAGAGGTCTGTGGCTGCACCATTACCGTGAGCTTAGCAATCGTTTGGCTTTTATACGGTTTACGATATATGTGTTACGGTGTTGTAAGTTTCATAGTATTGTAAGCTTCCCCAAAAACTGGACAGTTTAAGAGTAGACAAAAAAGTTTTAATTTTGAACTGTATTTATGAAACGAAAGACATTTACCCCAC
>JAFMVD010000038.1 GCA_025499625.1 Carboxylicivirga fragile
GAAAATCACCATTTTGGTTTTTCTCCAAAATGGATGAGATACTATATCGCTATGCATTTGGGCTTAATTTTTATTTCAAATGCATAGATTGGGTTAATAGATCAAAAAGTTCCTTGGTAGTATGGCATAGGTGGTCAGCTCCAGCATCCAACAATACCTTCCCATTAAGCTTGCCAGTATTAACAGCTACAGTATAAAGCCCTGCTGCCTTTGCCGATTCAACTCCCAGCGGTGCATTTTCAACTACTATGCAATTTTTCGCATCGAAGCCTGAACGATCTAACGCAATTAAATAGGGCTCGGGGTGAGGTTTGCCTTGCTTTACATCCTTTGCAGAAACAATATTTTCAGCCGCCACATCAAAATCATCCGCCAATTTATTGATTAAGCTTGGTTGCCTCGATCCAGTTACAACAAATATATCTATGCCTTCTGATCTGAGATGTTTATGAAGTTCTTGCATGTACGGCAAAATAGGTGCTTTGGGCCGCCTTTGCATCAAATTGGTTTTGAATTCGTAAATTCTGTTTTCTTCCTCAATAGTAGCCTCTCTGTTTAGATACTTCTTGATGGCATTGCGAATAGTAGAGTGCCCGGTTCTACCTTCATTCAGATAAGCTTCTTCTGATGGAAAATCAATCCCAATGGTTTTAAAACTCTCAATCCAGGTGTATTCGTGGTTGGGCATTGAATCGTAGAGTACCCCATCCATATCAAAAAAGACAGCTTTTATATTTTGAATCATTGTGCTACAGTTTAAGAAGCTGCAAAAATGAGTATTTTTTGTTTATTTTGCGCTTCTAATCACATTTCTTTATGACCATTACAATCGATCCGTTTATTAAAGAAACTTTACCTGATTTATTATTGGGTGGTTTTATCTTTGATATTGAAGTAAAAGCTTCTAGTGATGACCTGATGAAACTCTTGAATGATGAGATAAAGGTACTGGAACCCAAACTAACACCAGAATCTATTCGGGAAATGGATACGGTGAAGGCCAATAAAAATGCGTATCGCGCATTGGGTAAGGATCCTAATCGTTATCGACCATCGGCAGAGGCTTTGTTAAGACGAGTAGCTAATGGTAAAGGATTGTACCATATCAATAATGTGGTGGACATACTCAATCTGATATCCGTAAAAACAGGTTATTCAATCTGTGGTTATGATCTTGATAAGGTAGAAGGTGATATTGTAATGGGGAAGGGACAAAATGCTGAACCTTATGAAGGGATTGGACGCGGTGAATTAAATATTGAGAATTTACCAGTTTTTCGAGATGATATTGGCGCTTTTGGAACGCCAACAAGTGATTCGGTTCGTACAATGGTGACTGATAAGACGACTCGATTTCTAATGATTATTATTGGCTTTAACGACAGGACAAAAATTGAGCGAGCATTGGATGAGGCCAGTGAGTTATATAAGCAATTCGCTTCTGGAAAAGAGCTGGAACGATTTTTTATTAGTTAGTCTGTAGTTATTAGTCCGTGGCTCGAAGTCCGCAGTCCACAGAGGACAGGGTGATATGTGAAATTATACATTGAGCTTGTCGAAATGCAATAGGATTGAAAGTGCTAGATTTATTTATACGATATAAAATATGCTATTAGCTGTCGGCTAGTAGCTAATAGCTTTAAGAAGAATGGTAGAAATTTGTGCGTTGGCATCGGGTAGTAATGGTAATTGCTACTATGTGGGAAATGAAGATGAGGCGGTATTGATAGATGTGGGCATTAGTCGCAGACAGGTGTTGAAACGCATGAAAGAAGTCAAGTTGAACATTAATAAGGTGAAGGCAATATTTATATCGCACGAGCATGCCGATCATATTCGAGGTTTGCGCGTATTGTCTGATATGAATGAAATTGATGCTTATTTAACTAAGGCTACTTTTTCTAAAACACGAAATGATAATCAGCCAAAGCGAATTGGTATTTTTAAGGCAGGCGATATCATCACAGTAGGCAATATAAAAGTGCATTCCTTCGCCAAGAAACACGATGCTATTGATCCAACAAGCTTTAGGGTGGAAATAGATGGTGTTAATGTTGGAGTACTAACGGATTTGGGAACAGCTGATACAATCGTAAAGCAGCAAGTGAAGCAATGTCATGCTTTATTTTTGGAGAGTAACTACGACGAGCGTTTACTGGAAGAAGGCCCGTATCCAATCTATCTAAAGAATAGAGTTAAGTCAGATCGTGGGCATTTAAGCAATGACCAGGCGGTTAAATTGGTCGATTCATTGAAGGATACACCCTTAGAAACCATTTTGCTATCGCATATTTCGGCTGATAACAACCAGGTAGAGATAGCCATGAAATCTTTTCAAATGGTTAGTGATCGATATAAAATATATCCTACCTCGCGTTATGCTGCAACGCCTATATACACATTTGAGAAGGCGCTTAATGAAAATGAGCAGGCTTCGCAATTAAAAATGTTCTAGTCGAGTTTTCAGAAAGTACTATGGAACCGTTCTTTATTGCCAGTCACGCATAGAGAACCGTTCCTTATGCTTATAAAACATACCGTAAATTAAAGTCATCGTATTAATTATGATTTTCAATTGCTTTCAAAACGTCCTGAAAGCGGTATTTTTCGGTTAAACCAAATCCCCCGAGTTTATTCGCTTTTAAACTTGAAAGTTTGGGCGAACTAATACCACACAAAAACTTGCATAGTAGGATAGGTGATAATGGCTGTGTTGATTTAGCTGATAGTTCGTTAAGGTATTCCGATAAGTTTAAAGATTGCAATTCGGGCAGACTTTGTGTTTGGCTTAACTTAATGCCACCATCAAGGCAAGAAGAACAAGTGCCACATTTATCCCAATCAGTGCTTTCTCCAAAGTAGGCGGCCAGTTGTTTCGAAAGACAATCTTGACTGTTGAAGAAATCACACATCATGCCAATGCGTTTAATTTCGGCCTCTTCTTTCATTCTGAATTTACTAATTAACTCCTTGCTTGTTGATGTAATATCAAATTCAGGTTTCAGAACTTTAAAGACTTCTGTCATTTGTTTGGTCTCAAGCTGAATCCAATTTTTCTCATGAAAGTAGTCCAAAGCAGTGCTGATGCGTTTACGGTCGCAATTGTAATTGGTCGCAATGGCATCAAAATCAACAGCTGTCCATAAACGAGCTTTCTTCGAATGTTCAAATATGGCGGATACAAAAGCGTGGTGTTCGCCTTTAAACTTTTGAATAATACTTTCAGTCTCTTTAATGTTTTTAAAGCGATAAGAACTGAAATAGCTATACGATGGTAAAATAATACCCATGGTTTCGAGGTAAACCAAAAGTGTTTTAAGCGGTAGAGCACGCATGTTCGAATCTTTACTCAGACTCAAAAGTTGTGTTTCCCACGAGCTTTCAGCATTCTTAATTTGTTTTAATACTACCTCAATGTTATTGGCTTCGGGCGTATCGCCGTATACAAAGTTTTCCAGAGTGTGTATGCCATCCAGATTACCAAGTACCAGGCATTCACTTTTTTCATTATCACGCCCGGCACGTCCTATTTCTTGTGAGTAGTTTTCGAGCGATTTAGGCATGTCGTAATGAACAACCCGGCGAATGTTTGCTTTATCAATGCCCATACCAAAGGCAATGGTGGCTACAATAATTGGGGTTTCGCCACTCATGAATCTATTTTGAATACTTTCACGATAATCATTGGCCATTCCAGCATGATAGGCACTTGAGTTTAGTCCATTTTGCTTAAGATAGCTGGCAACATCCTCAGCTGTTTTCTGAAGCGTAACATATACAATGGTTGCCTCTTCTGGTGTGCTTGAAAGGTTTCTCAGAAGCTGCGCATTTTTTTCTGTTTCTGCGCATGCCATTACTTTTAAGTGAAGATTTGAGCGATGAAAGCCGGTAACACAAATGTTTTGTTTTGGTATTTGAAATTCGCGTTCCATATCTTCGATAACGCGAGGAGTAGCTGTTGCAGTTAAAAGCAAAACCTGCTCAATATTAAAGTCTTTGCGATAAATTGGCAGCTTTAAATAATCGGGGCGAAAGTTGTGCCCCCACTCCGAAATACAATGCGCCTCGTCGACCACTAACATGGATGTTTTAACCTGACTTAAAAAATTACGAAAGCGTTCGTTTTTGAAACGTTCTACCGAAATGAAGAGGATTTTAATTTCGCCATTTCTAACTTGGTTCTGAATGTCGATTAATTCCTTGTATTGAAGAGTAGAATCAATTCGGGCAGCCGGAATATTTTTAGATTGTAAGAAATCCAACTGATCGCTAATTAAAGCAAGTAATGGAGAAACCACCAAAGTAAGGTGGGGGAGTTGCATGGCTGAAAATTGATAACACAATGATTTACCCGATCCGGTTGGAAAGATAGCCGCGGCTGATTCACCTTTTAGTATATTGTTGACTACTTCTTTCTGACCAGTTTTAAATTCGCTAAAACCAAAGGTGCTTTTTAATGTGCTCTCAATCGTCATACTTTCCTCTTTTATGCAAAAGTAGGCTTTGGCAGGAACAAAAAAAATAGCTGATCGCATTTCGCAAACAGCTATTTTTATTTCATTATTAAACCCAGAATGGTTTAATCGTATTTTTTACAAATTAATGTTCAAACCGAGTAAGTACAATGCACTAGTTTGATCTGCAAATCCGAATTCTCGTTCGCTTGATCCGCTTAAGTTACGAGCATTAACAAATACCGAATTGTTTTTGTAGAATTTATAAGAAATCTTAGCGTTTAATAATGCTTTCGCATTAACTGTTGTGGCTCCTGATCCCATACCTGTTAACTCTCCATATAAAGCGTAATCATGGCGATACTCTTGTTCGGATATGAAATTTAACCCTGCAAAAATATTCAATTTTTCAATGGGACGATAATTGGCTGTAACACCACCAAAATAGCTAGGGGTTTGCTTATGCTCTTCAGTAACTCGTTGGTATTGTGGATTAATAAATAAACCATTAGCAGGATCGATAATTAAAGGGGATATCTTTTTATCATAGTCCTTTAATTCTGTTTTCTGAACTGTAGCAAAAGCCCTAATGTTCCATTGTTTGTTTGGAGCATAAAGTAAAGATGCTGTTGTGCCCATTTGAACAGCTTTAGCTGAGATGTTATCGTATTGGTAAATAACATGTACATATGGTTTTTCAGCACTTGGCGCTTCTACCGTGGGTTCAAATGATGGGAAATCTTCAGTTGCTGAATAGAATGCTTCAATATCAACCTGAAGCTTAGGACTTAACTGACCGCGATAGCCTAGTTCTATAACATGACTGGTAGGCAAAAGCATGTCTTCCTTGCCTTGATACTGAATGATTTGTTGCCTTTCGATACTACCCTCAGTGTAATTTGCATAAAAGTCGATCATTACTGGGCCACGATTAGCTTTTGAGTACGAACCTCTTAATAAATGCTTTTCAGTCGGTTTAAAGGTTCCAATTAGTTGGTATGTAAAGTAAGCATCATTTGGCTTGTTGTAATGATCCATTCGTAATGCTGCAATGAATCTTAGTTTTTCAGTAGCTTTATAATCGCCTCGAAGATAATAAGCAAAATTACTTAGATCTGAATCACCATTTAGGAAACCTGAACCAGGTTTGTCAACATAGGGTGAATCATCGTAGTGTATACTCTGGTAGCTCACTCCTGGACGTAAAGTTAAATCGCCAAGAGTATAGTCATATTCTGCGATAAAGTCTAAATGACCAAAATCAAACTCGGACGCGATAGGGTTAGCTTTAGCTATATCCTGTGTGCCGAAGTTACCCGAAACCTGAATGCTCAAGCCATAAATGTTACTTAGTGCATTAAAATAATATGATTCTGATTCGCGTACACTAATTGGGGTAACGCTTGATTCCATAAACACAGTGTTTGCTTTTGAGTTTTGTAATCCACCAGCAATACTGAAAAAGATGTCTTCATTAAGCTCATAGTTTAATGAGGCATTAACTCCTAGGCGATCCTTCGCCATTACTGAATCCTGATATGTTGGGTGATTTGGTCCAGATACGCCATTGTGTGGTGAGGTGTAATCTATTTGTTGACTGCTAGGTAAATATTCACCCTGTAACCAAGAATAGTAATCTGTTGTAAAACGATCGCGTTTCTCATAATTAGCACTTATGCGTGCCTTTAATTTATTATCATTAGAAGAAGTATTAACGGCAAAATCTCCAATTAATGTACTGGCGCTTCCTCCCTGAATACTACCATCAACAGCAATAGTTTTATCGGGTGATTTTTTAGTAATGATATTAACCATACCATTTACGGCATTTGGACCATATAGAGCGGTTGAAGCGCCTCTAATAATTTCAATACGTTCAACATCAGTTATACTGATTGGAAGTGTTTCCCAGAAAGTACCACCGTTAAGGTTATTAAAAACTTTTCGGCCATCGATCATAATTAACGACATCGAGTTTTCACTAAAGAAAGTGAAGTTACCCGGAGGAATGTTGTCATTACCTCTAATGTGAATGTCATAATTTCCATTAGTCTCTTCACGAACTATAAATCCCGGTACAAGACGAAAGGCTTCTTCAATGGTAGTAGCTCCTGAATTAATTAATTCTTCCTTTGTTATAATTGATGAAGATAAAGGTGCATCAAATGAGCTTTCTGCTTTTTTAGAAACAGCTACAATTTCCAGGTTCATTAAATCTTCCAACGACATGTTGAAATAATCAAGTGAGTCTGTTTGTGCATTCAAATTCCCCATGCCTATGATAAAACTACATAGGATTATCCCAATTTTAATTTTCATTACGATCTTCTTTTATTAGATATTAAGTTATTTTTTACTGAAATAAGTAGGGATGAAACCATGTTGCGCAGACTTCATATGCATTTATTAATTATGAGTCTGATTTGCAACTAAGTTCTTATAATATCCCGATTCATTTTACCACTCTAAGCCTATAAAAAGTGGAGTGCCCCCCAGCACTCATTTCCCTAGAGTTTCGCAGGTAATACGAAGCTTGTTATGCTTTGTTACATAGGTTTTGAATCTCACATTTGGAATGCTTGCAGAAGTGTTTGTAAGTATAAGTTAATTAAGTAATTGAATAGTTAATTAATAAGTGTTAAAAATAAATATTTTTTGAACATTGTGATTTTGTAGTGTGTAAAGTGTTTGGAATATAGTCGTTTGCATTTCGACTTTTTGATTTTAATATGTTTTTGTTCGATAGTGTTTCGATATATTATTCATGCATTAAAGTTGTGTTTTAAACATTAGGATTGACTTAAATGAAAATCGCCTAGTACTGAATTCTTATTTTATTAATAACTTCGAGCAATTATTTGGGACTATGAAGCGAGAAGGAACAAGTTATGGTATTTTATTAATGGTATTGTCGGTTATAGCATTTGCTATAATGGCAACTTTAGTTAAAACCATGTCGCATGTTAGTACCTTTGTTACTGTCTTTGTTCGATTCTCTGTGGGTGTTGGAATACTTGGTTTTCTAGCCTTAATGCGGCGTATTGATCTATCGTTTGTAAGGAGTCCTCTTTTGTTACTACGCGGTATTACAGGCACCTTATCGGTTGCGCTTTTTTATTTGGCTATTGTAAAAATTGGTATGGGTAAAGGCTCGGTCTATTCTTACTCATACCCTGTATTTGCATCGCTTTTAAGTGCTTTAGTGTTAAAGGAACGCATTACTATAATGAATTGGCTGTTAATATTTTCAGCCTTTATCGGAATTATTTTTGTCTCTTATAACGTGAATGGAACATATGCATTTGGAATATTTGATATTTTGGCAATGTTTAGTGCCATTACAAATGCAGTTTCCATTTTGTTGGTAAAAAAGCTACATGGTACTGATAATTCCTATGCCATATTTTTTGCTCAAAGCATTGTTGGTTTCTGGGTGTTTATTATCCCGGCCAATTTACCGCAATTAACAGGGCCGGTTTCTGGAAGTTACATATTAATTATAATAGGAATAGCATCGGCCTTTGCACAATTGTTAAATACCGAAGGATACCGTCATGTATCCATTGCCACAGGATCACCTTTTCATATGTTGATTCCGGTAGTGAATGTAATTATTGGAGTCTTTGTTTTTAATGAATCCTTCAGCACCATGGAAACAATCGGCGCCTCACTCGTTGTGTTATCGTGCCTTGGAATAATGTTGATCAATCGTAGAAAGAAATGAAAGATATCGAACCTAAAGTACTGTTGGTAACTCCGCCTTTAACGCAGCTTAATACACCATATCCGGCAACATGTTATCTGAAAGGATATTTAAACACCATTGGAGTTGCTTGTAATCAGGTTGATTTAGGTATCGAAGTGATTAATCATTTGTTCTCTTATGAAGGCTTATCTAAACTTTTTGAAGGAAAACAAGTGCAAAAGGATTGGTCAGAGAATTCTCAACGTATTTTTCATTTGAAGAAGTTCTACCTGGCTAGTATACCAAAGGTGATGGATTTTTTGCATGAGCCAAAAGTGGAAATGGCACATGTGATATGCAGTGGCAATGTGTTACCCGAAGCTTCACGATTTGAACAACTTGAAGAATTGGAATGGGCTTTTGGCAATATGGGTTTGCTTGATAAGGCCAAACATTTTTGTACTCTTTATTTAGAAGATATATGTGATTTTATAACAGAAGTTATCGATCCGCATTTTGGTTTTAGTAGATATGCAGAGCGTCTGGGGCGATCGGCAAGTTCATTTGATTCTATTGATGAGGCATTGAATTTACCCTTATCATATGTTGAGGAAATATTAATAAAAGAACTTTCGAAAGCAGTTAACCAGCACCAACCAACTTTAATAAGTCTTTCCGTTCCCTTTCCAGGAAACCTGATGGGAGCATTGCGCATTGGTCAATGGATAAAACAAAATCAACCCGAAATAACAGTTTCGATGGGTGGAGGTTATCCTAATACCGAGTTAAGGGCATTAAAGGATGATCGTATTTTTCAGTATCTTGATTTTATCACTTTAGATGATGGGGAAACACCATTAAAACGATTAATAGAATATTTATCAGGGCAGTGCGATTCAAACAAGTTGGTTCGTACTTGGATGATTGAGAATGGCGAATTGGTTTATCTTAATGATAATTCAGCTCAAGATGTGCCTCAGGAAAAGCTTGGTACACCTGATTATTCCGATTTACCCTTACATAAGTATCTTTCAGTCATTGAAGTGGCCAATCCAATGTTTCGACTATGGAGCGATGGTAAATGGATGAAACTTACTTTGGCGCATGGTTGCTATTGGGGTAAGTGTACATTTTGTGATGGATCTCTTGATTATATCGGACGTTATGAACCATCTCATGTAAAAATGATTGTGGATAGAATGCAGGCCATGATGTTGCAAACGGGTATGAATGGCTTTCATTTCGTTGATGAAGCTGCGCCGCCTGCGTTATTAAAAGAATTAGCGCTAGAAATTCTGCGAAGACAAATAAGGGTGGTTTGGTGGACTAATGTGCGTTTCGAAAAAAGTTTTACGCCCGATGTTTGTCGTTTATTAAAACTAAGTGGTTGTATCGCTGTTTCTGGCGGTATTGAAGTTGCATCAGAGCGGATTTTAAAGCTTATTAATAAAGGTGTAGATATTGCACAAGTGAGTAATGTCAGTCTAAATTTTACTCAAGCTGGAATCATGGTGCATGCTTATTTGATGTACGGTTTTCCTACCCAAACGGAACAAGAAACCATTGATTCGTTGGAGGTTGTCAGGCAGTTGTTTGAGTTGAATATAATTGATTCGGGCTTTTGGCATCAGTTTGCAATGACGGCACATAGTGATGTTGGCCTGCAGCCCGATAAGTATAAGGTGAAAATAACAAAGGGCTTGGATGGGGAATTTGCGAACAACGATTTATACCATCAAGATCCATTGGGAGCAGATCATTCTAAATTTGGAGAAGGTTTGAAGAAAGCCATTTTTAATTTTATGCATGGCGTGTGTTTGGATTATCATTTAAGTGAATGGTTTGAATTTAAAGCACCCCAGACTTCATTGCCACCAAATTACATTGAGAAGTGTTTGTCGGATTCTGTCATTGTTTCTGAGCGTTCGAGCTTAGTGTGGTTGCACGAGATACCTTTGGTGCGACACTATGAAAAACGAAAGAAGGGTAGTGCTCTGTCAATGGCAGAATTAACCTTTGTTTTACCCCAGGAGCAGTATGCTTTAAACCTTAAAGCAAATTTGGCAGATTGGTTATTGTTAGTGCTGTCTGAAATGTCACTAGCTAAGCTTGAACGCTACAGCTTAAATGATTTACACATGAGTTTTGAAGCTCATGAATTAGGCGATTTCGATGTTTTTTGGCAGAGCAATACGTGTACTCAGCTACGTGAAATAGGGCTTTTGATTCTTTAAGTGCTTGTGTTTTCTATTTCCGCAAACCGTTTCGGAACTTACTTTTAAAATACTTGAGTGAAGGTGACTGTGGTTTAAGTTTCAGTATAAGAGGTTTTTAATTGTATTTTGTGATTTTGTCAAAACAGTGCTTTTTTCGATATCACTGTTGAATGTTTAAATTTACATTCAAACTAAGAACTATCAGGATGAAAAATCTACTACTACTTTCATTTACCTTATTGCTTGCTTTGCAATCTTGTAATAATCAAACAACAACTTCAACTGAAAAACCAAATGTTCCCTTTGTATGGGAAAATGCCAATGTTTATTTCCTATTAACCGATCGGTTTAATAACGGAGATAAATCAAATGATGTGAATTTCAATCGTGTCGAAATATCGGCTCCATTGCGAGGTTTTATGGGTGGTGATTTTAAGGGAATTACACAAAAGATAAATGAAGGCTATTTCTCAAAACTGGGTATTACTGCTTTGTGGTTTAGTCCAATTTTTGAACAGGTTCATGGATCGGTTGATGAAGGTACTGGTTTAACCTTTGCTTTCCATGGATATTGGACTAAGGATTGGACCGCAATTGAGCCTAACTTTGGCACAGAACAAGAATTTGCTGCCCTTGTTGATGCGGCGCATGCCAATGGCATCAGAATATTAATGGATGTCATCATTAACCATACAGGCCCAGTAACGCCACAGGATCCTGTGTGGGATGATGCGTGGGTTAGGACTTCACCACAATGTAAATATCAGGACTATGAATCAACAGTTACTTGTACTTTGGTTGAAAATTTACCTGATGTGAAAACTGAAAGTGATGAGCATGTGGATTTACCAAAGCCACTCATGGAAAAGTGGGCCGAAGAGGGAAGATTGGAGCAAGAGGTAAATGAGTTGGAGGCCTATTTTGCCAGTACAGGATATGCGCGTGCACCACGATTCTATATTATAAAATGGCTAACTGATTTTATTCGAAAGTATGGAATCGATGGATTTCGTTTGGATACAGTAAAACACACCGAAGAAACAGTTTGGGCCGATTTATGGAAGGAAGCAACTAAAGCTTTTAATGAATGGAAAGCGGCTAATCCTGATAAGGTAATGGATGATAATGAATTCTTCATGGTGGGAGAAGTATACGGTTATGGAATCTCGGGTGTTCGCATGTATGATTTTGGCGACCGAAAGGTTGACTACTTCAGTAATGGGATGAAAAGCTTAATTAATTTTGAGTTTAAGTCAGATGCGCATAATGATTACGAAACTATTTTTTCAAAATATAGTCAACTGTTAAATGATTCATTAAAAGGCTTAAGTGTTATGAATTATATAAGTTCGCACGATGATGGTCAACCATATGATCAAAAACGAATGAATACGCTTGAGTCTGCTACCAAACTTTTATTGTGTCCGGGTGCATCACAAGTATATTACGGAGATGAATCGGCACGTAGTTTAATGATAGATGGAACTTCAGGTGATGCTACTTTACGTTCGTTTATGAACTGGGAAGAAATTCTGGAAAATAAGCAAGTCAATGGTGTTGCTCTGCAAGATTTGCTTTCGCATTGGCAAAAACTTGGGCAGTTCAGAAGTGAGCATCCAGCAGTTGGAGCGGGTGTGCATGCTATGATCCAGGAGAAACCTTATTATTTTAAACGTACTTATTCATCAAGCAATTATGATGATAGAGTGGTTGTGGGGCTCGATTTAGATAAGGGAATGAAACAAGTTGATGTGGAAGGGATATTTGAAGAGGGAGAGTTGTTGACTGATTTTTATTCGGGTAAAACGGTTAAAGTACAGAATGGAAAAGTGCAGTTTGATAGTGACAAAACAATTGTTCTTCTGGCTCAATAAAATCTTAATTTAAAGAATTTAAATCCAGGCTAGTCCTGGATTTTTTATATCTTAAGGTTTTATTTTTTTTCGTTATGGGCTTAATAAAAATTTATCAAGTTGATGCTTTTACATCCGAGCTGTTTAAAGGAAATCCTGCTGCCGTCTGTTTGTTTGAGGAATTTCCTGAGGATAGTGTTATGCAGAGCATTGCATTCGAAAATAATTTAGCAGAAACAGCATTTGTTAAACCTTTGGGAGGGAATCAATTTTTTATTAGGTGGTTCACACCATGTGTTGAAGTAAATTTGTGCGGGCATGCCACACTGGCTAGTTCCTATGTTTTGTTCCATCACGAAGGCATTAACTCTAATGAACTCGTGTTTCAAACTAAGAATATTGGACAACTTCGTGTAGAAAGAAATGCCGATTGGTTGGTTCTGGATTTTCCGGCTGATGAACTTGTTGAAATTGACTGGCCTGAAAATGAAATAAAAGCAATGGGTATTCGTCCTGAAGCTGTTTTTAAAGGGCGATGCGATTTGTTATTTATATATAGCTCACAACGGCAGATTGAGCTGCTGCAACCAAATTTTGATCAGCTTGCTAAATCTGAATCAGAAGGCGTTATTGCCACAGCAAAAGGTGATGAGGTGGATTTTGTTTCGCGCTATTTTGGTCCTAAGGTTGGCATTGACGAGGACTCTGTAACGGGTTCGGCGCACACAACATTAACGCCATATTGGGCAAAAAATCTTAATAAAAAGCAACTAACAGCACGGCAAATATCATTTAGACAAGGCGAGTTAAAATGTGAATTGCTTAATGATCGCGTTAAAATTGCTGGCCAGGCAAAGTTATATTTGAAAGGGCAATTGTATTTGCCATAAAAAAGACCTTCCGTTTGGAAGGTCTCAGTAAGTACTGTTATTAAGTAATCTATTTTTTGCTCTCTTTTTCTTCTATTTTATCAATTTCTCCCTGATAACTTATATGGCTGCGATTGTTACTCGTTACGTTAACCGAGGTATTACCATTGTAGCTAATTTCCATTGATACTCTATAATGGTCCTTGTCTTTAACTTCAAATGAAAAAGTGATTGTTCGTTTCTTTTCATTGATTTCGACCTTCTTATTTTCCATAGTACCATTAAACTTAATACCACCGTCGTTGCCATAATGAGATTGGAATCCTCGTCCAAAAAATGGTAGATCTCCTTCTGCATTATCACCTGTAATTTTTATAAAACCATAATTCGTTGTAAGGTCGATAGATTGACCTCCTTGTGGAAATGCACGGTTTGGTACATAAATAAATTGAGCACTATCCACCAATGTTTTGGTTTCTGTAAAGGCTTCATTTTTTTTATTTTCTCTTTCTTGTTTTTTTTGTGAAAAGGCGTTTTGACTGCTGAGCAATAATAAAAGACTAAATATTGTATAGCTAATAATTGTTTTCATAACTTATAGATCTTAATTTTGAATTATATTCATATCAAAACGTATGCCAAATATAA
The DNA here is from genome assembly GCA_025499625.1 of Carboxylicivirga fragile. Classification (GTDB taxonomy): domain Bacteria; phylum Bacteroidota; class Bacteroidia; order Bacteroidales; family Marinilabiliaceae; genus Carboxylicivirga; species Carboxylicivirga fragile. The sequence goes on from JAFMVD010000038.1 coordinate 13,726, forward strand.
AGAATAAAGCGGAAGGAATGACTTGCTTTGTTTGTGAAACAAGTATTACCGATACTTTGTTTATGATTCATTCTCAAGTTCATTTGCCACTTTGTTTAGCTTGTAAAGAAACTAATCAGGAGAAAGATAAAGTGAAGGAATTGTTGGAAGGCTTAGCTGAGGATCTTGGCATTGGATGCATTTAACTTAACTTAACGATAATACAATGAAAACTAAACTACTGCCTTTTCTGCTGCTCTTTATTGTTGGAGCTTTCAGTATTTCTGCTCAAGAGAATGAAGGAAAGAAATTTAAGGATAAGATTTACACCGGAGGAAACCTGGGCTTGACTTTTGGAACCTATACTAACATAATGATTAGTCCTATCATAGGTGCCCGTTTGAACGAAAAAATATATGCCGGACTCGGATTTGAATACCAGTATACGAAGGACAAATCTATAGAGCCAGCTTTGACCTATAATCAATTTGGTGCCCGTTTGTTTTCTCAGTATAATATTATTCCGCAGTTATTTGCTCACCTTGAGTTTGCCGGATATAGTATGGAGAGGTATAATATTCGCTACGAGAAGGAACGAAATTTTGTACCATTTATTTATGTGGGCGGTGGTTATCGACAAATGATATCCCAAAGAAGCTTTGTCTCATTTCGCATTTTGTTTGATGTACTGCAAAATACCAATTCGCCATACAATGCATGGGATCCTATTTATAGCATTGGGTTTGGTGTTGGTATTTAATGTCAAAATATCAGATATAACCATTTATTTTATACATGAGCAAACCCAACCATTCTTTAAGAAGTAGTGGCCATTGGTTGAGAGTGGCTAGTGATGGAATAAAGTATTCACCCGGTTTAAGTTGATTGGTGTGTTGCAAGAAGTGGGAGTAGTAGGGTGTAACTTTAATTCCCGTTTTTTCGAAGCACATTTTTGCTCGCCTCATATGAAAAGCAGAAGTAATTAAAATAACGTCTAGGTTTGAATTAATGCTTGAGAGCACTTGTTTGGTGTGAATGGCATTTTCATTTGTGTTACGAGAGTGTGATTCAACAAATATATCCTTTTCAGGAATGTTGATGGAAACTAAATAATCTTTGAGATAGGTTGCTTCTGGCGTTTCTTCAAACATGATTTCCGCAGAACCACCTGAAAGAATAATCTTGCTACCTGGATTTTGATGATAAATGGGTAAGGCTTGTAATAAACGATCTACCGATTGAAAAAAGAGGATTTTATTTGATTTTGAATTAATGGACGAGTAGCCACCCAAAATGACAATATTTGACGCCTTACTGATCTCTACTTGGGTATTTTCCATGGGACCTTCCCATTTGGTAATTGTCCAGTTAAATAAGGCCGTATTTGAAAAAAGAAGAAAAATAGCGAAAGCAGAAAATCGAAGTACTTTTTTGTAATTCGCTTTTTTCATAAATCGAGAAAGAACTAATAAGAAGAGGCACCATAAAAATGGAGATATTAGAAAGGATAATATTTTAGATAGGAAGAAAAACATTTGTTTTGCTTAAAGTTTGTTAGTTAACCAAGGACTTTTATTTTTGTATAAGAACAAAAGTAAGCATTAAGTCATACTTCAAAAAACCACAGGATATGCATTTTAACCAATTACTTCGTGAACGATACTCGGTACGTGAATTTAAACCCTTGAAAGTGTCAAAAGCTTTATTAGTGGAAGTGCTGGAGGCAGGTCGCATGGCGCCATCGGCAGCTAATAAACAACCATGGAAATTCATTCTTGTTTCCGAAGATGATAACTTAAAGAAATTAAAAAAAGCATATAAAAGAGATTGGTTTAAAGCGGCGCCACAGATAATTGTTATTTGCGGAGATCATGATGCTTCGTGGAAACGCTCGTTCGATGGAAAAGACCATTGTGATATTGATGCGGCTATCGCAATTGACCATATGACTATACGAGCTGCTGAATTAGGTTTGGGTACCTGCTGGGTTTGTCATTTTCAACCTGATTTAATTAAGGAAGCATTAGAATTGCCTGAGGGTATTGAGCCCATTGCTTTGTTACCAATTGGTTACCCGATTGTAAGTAAAGCTCCTTTGAAAAATAGAAAGCAACTTAACGAGGTGGTATTTGAAGAGAAATTTGGTCAACAATTAAAGAAGTAATTTAGAAAGTAATACCTGCTGCCAACGAAACAGCCGAATAATTACTGTAGTGATAGCTCGCCTGTAAACTCAAAAAATAAAGGTTTACTTGAACGCCGGCTTCGTACTCGGCTCCAGAGAAATCGTATTCCATTTTTAGGGGATCACTTATGGTGCTTGTTTCTCCAACTATTCCAGTATAATCACCTAATAAATCGATTGTTGTGTTATGCGAACCATAGCCAGCACTTCCATATAGGTTGAAAGAATGAAATACAAAACCTAACATAAAACGACCTGAGATAACGGAACTATTTACATCAAGGGATTGATTTTTTTGTTGCTCATAACTTACTTCAGAGTTAGCATTGAGCTGGGTGTAAGTTAACATTAAAGAGGTTTCTAAAAATGGATACTTTTGTAGGAATTTGAAATATGGTACCAAGCTATGTTTTACCCCAGCACCCCACAATAAAGTTTTGCCAAGCTGATTGTATTCTATTGGTGGTGTTAATTTTAAGTTTATTTCGGTGCCCCATGGTATTCCAATGGCAAACGAAATCATAGGCAATTGTAGCGAAGAGATATCTTCACCATTGGGAACGTCATTGTCCTGCCCTAAATATGATAGAGTTGGTAATTCTTGACCGGTTAAAAATCGATGCACAGCAGTTGGGGCTCTATAAACTTCTGGGTTATTTAGGCTGATATCAGTTAGTTTGCCTGATTCAATCATTGAATTTAAATCCGTTATTTGATCGGCTGATTTTGAATAACTCTGATTATGGACATATCTTAAAGTAAATCTGCCTGTGCGCAAAACACTTGGAGAACTATTCCAACCTCCATTTAAGTTGGCATCAATCATTCCAGCATAGGGATGTAAGTATGTTTTCGATAAAACCTGGGCATTTTGAACACCATAGTTTAGATAATCAACAATATTCTTTTGAGCAAAGCTTAAGTTGCTAATTAATAGCATTATCGATAGGGTAGTGTATGGTTTGTTTAATAATCTCATGGAGTAGATTTTAAAAGTGCTTTTGCTTCGGATGTTGAGATGCGTTGACTGCCATGGTAGGCAACCACGTAGCCCTTAATTTTTTCATCCTTCATACAGGAATAGGCTTTTTGGTATTCATTGAATTTACCAACAGAATATCTGTACCAACCATCGCCTTTATTTTCTATGGTTTTGCGATTTCCCTTGTATATAGTTGACAATTGCACATTGGTGGCAGGCTTGCGATCAGCCATGATTTGAATTGTAAAATATACTTCTGGACCAGTAGTTTCTGCAATTGTTTCTTTAGGAGGTGGAACTTTCTTTTCTTCAAGTACCACGACGGTGTCTTTTTTGATAGGAAGATCAATTTCTGGTTTACTTATTTCTTCCACTGCAGCAACAGTAACAACTGCTTCACTTACCGGTGAAGTAGTGCTTACTTGTGTTTCGATAGGTTTGCTAACCAATGTTTCGGTAAACTGATTCTTACATAATTGGTTGTATAAATCACTTTGAATGCTTTGATGTAAATCGATTGATAATACCGCATATTTAAGGGCATCATTCACCTGCCGTGTATCACGAGATTGTTTGAAGTATTTGTGTGCTTTTTTCGAGTTTGCTTTGTTGTCATGCAGTAGTTTATCTATGTCTAAATCATGCTTATTTTCAAACTCATTATTGTTAATGTGCTTTAAGTAGACATCCGATTTTTTTGACATACCCACATAATACACACGTAAAGCTCTTAGGCTGTTTGTTCGTTTATTTTTATCTGAATTAGAAAGCTTAGTACTTGTCCCTTCTGAGTTTTTATAAACATGAATTAAGGAATCTAATTGCACATCCATGTTTAAACCTTGATTTAACAAGGCATCGCCTTTTTGTAATTGGCCGATCTCTTTAGCAGAAAATAATTGCTCCAGTGTGTCTTGCTTAGTTTGCGCACTAACATTAACAGCCACAGAAAGCATGATCACAGCAATACAATATTGCAATGTTAAATTCGATTTCAAGATGTTTGGTTTTTGTGTTTTATGTTCTGCTAGTATAGCAGGTTTACCCTATTAAAGGTAAAAAGACTTTAAGCATATTGCAAGTTATGAAGCTTACAATATGCTTTATGTGGTTTTTATCTGAAGTTGATACCTATTCCTCCAGTGATAACAGAATATTCACCAACAGAATAATCGGCATGAAGTGAAAAGATGGCCAAACGTAAACGCATGCCCACATTAAAATCAAAAGCACCTGTTGTATAGGCTAAAGATATCGGATTTGCACTAGCCTCTGGTTCATTCGGTACATCAAAATCACCTACTACATCAAAATTACTTTTAGTATTCCCGTATCCCATTCCTGTATAAAAGGAAACAACGGGAAGGTTGGCGCCAATTAATAAACGACCGGTATATGCGTTGGCCGACGTTTCAAGATTTCCTGCTCCAATATCACCTCCATCTACACCAAGGCTTGATTCAAAATGGGTGTAAGCACCCAATACTGATAATTGAAGAAATGGTAAACGCTTAACAAAAGGGATATAGTCTTTAAGTGAGTGTTTTAAACCCAATCCCCACATGTAAGCTTTACCAAAATCGCCATATTCAACACGTGGCATAAAGCGTCCCATTACTTCAGTATGATATGGTAAACCAACCGCCGCTTGTAACATGGGACTTACAAAAGTATTAGCTCCTGCACCTTTTAAGGTTGCAATTTCAGTGTTCGGGAATTCTTGTAATGCAAACCTGGTTTGCTGATCCTTACTACCTGCCATAGTTGGAGCAGTGGAGCCATCCATTGATTCTAATGACTTTAAATTGCTGGGTACTTGAAAGCTTTTTTTGCTATCAGGGGCTTTGGTATAACTTGCCGTTAAGGTTAAATCAAAACCACCAATCTTATGCACCTTAGCACTATTGTACCAACCACTATTTAAATTAACACCTAACATTTCACCATATGGGCGAAGGTATTCGTTGGCAATTAGGTTAGCATCGTGGGTACCACCCTTCAGTATATCTATTATCTGATCTTGAGCTTGAAGGCTACTGCCTGTAATCAAGATGATTGAGAAAATGTAAATTAGTTTCTTCTTCATGACAAGGATGTTTATTGTGCGTGTATTATTGTTTTAGCAATTCCATGGCTTCTCTTACTGAGATGCGTTCTTCCTTATTGTAGGCTACTATAAAACCTTTTATACTTTCATCTTTCATTGTATTTCTCGCAGTTTCTACATCAGTGAACTTACCTATTGAATAGCGATACCATCCATCGCCAATCATTTCAATAACTTCCATGTTTCCAGCATAAGCCTGTTTTAGTTTTTCAGAAGAAGCTTGTTGTTTATCTGCCAAAAATTGTATGCTCAAGAAAACTTGTGATTCAACAATAGGTTTCGTAATCACTTCTTCTTGAATAATTTCGGGGCTTGCTTCTTCTTCTTCGATAGGTACTTGGCTAGTTTCTGTTTCTTCTGTTGGTGTGGTAATAATAGCTGCTGCACCAACACCTGCACCCGCAACAACCAAGGCTGCATTTGGATCTACTACATTAGGAGTTGTTAAGTCTGGATTTGCTTCCAGCTCCAAATTTTCAGCTACAGGTGATTGATTTACAGGTTCCGGCTCGTGACTAATGCTATCCTGTACAAGCGCCTCATTACTAGCTACGGGTTCTTCTTCGATTACTTCTTCAACAATGGCAACCGTAGTTCCAGCTGCTAATATTTTTAATAAACTTGATTCTTGAATCTCAATCGCTTTGTTTTGATTTTCCTGAGCCAGTTCTACCAATTCAACCATTTCGTCAGGCGATGACAAACGTTCTGCCTTATTATATTGTTTCTGGGCTTTTTTCTGTAGTTGCTTCACTTCATCTCTAACTTTTTCGGCCTCGGAGTTACCAGCTTTTTCAAGGCCTTTTAAGCGTCCATCGAGTGTTTTTATGTGTTTGTTGTAGCCGTCTTCAAAATAAACAGCTGCCTTCATTTTATTTTCAGCAATCTTCTTATTGAGTTTGTTTATCTTTTTAGTTTTAATGCGGCCATCTGCATTTTTCAAGGCTTCAACTTCCTTTTCATATTCCTCAGATTCAAGAAGTATACTATTGCCTTTTTTTATGAGCTTTTGCGACGATTCGATTTTTTTATTTTCTTTTTCATCGAGCTGAGCACTTAGTTTATTGCTTTGCGCAATGCTAGTTAATGGCAAAATGAATAAGCAGATTAAAATAAAATATAATGGAAGTTTGCTAAAATTTTTCATCGAATATGTTAATTGTAATCGTTTTAATTATAAAGACTAGGTGTAATTTAAGCCTAATTTATAGGTTTTAACGAACGTTATGGTAAAAGGTTTGTTGTATGAGTATTATTTTTACTGGGATAAGCTGCTTATTTTTGTTGACGAATAGGAAAAAAAGAAATATATCATGATAAATCCATTATTAGAAACATTTAATACAACACATCAAGTTCCTCCATTTAACGAAATTAAAGAGGAACATTATTTACCGGCTTTTAAGCAATTGATTAAGGATGCCAAGCATGGTATTGAAGATATTGCAAATTCAAATGAGCAGGAAAGCTTCGAGAACACGATTGAAGCTATGGAAATGGTTGGTAAGCAACTTAATGTTGTGAGTCATGTGTTTTTTAATTTGAACCATGCCGAAACGAATGAAGAGATTCAAGGCATCGCACGCGAGGTTTCACCTTTACTAACCGAATATTCTAATGATATTTGGCTTAATCCAAAATTGTTTGCCCGTGTTAAAGCTGTCAATGATCATTTTGATGAGGGGGCTTATTCGAAAGAACAAATAAAACTACTGCAAGATACCTATAAGGCCTTTGTGCGAAAAGGTGCTTTGTTGAAGGGAGATGCTCAAGTTCGATATAGAGAGATAACCAATAAGTTGGCTAAATTAAGTTTGAAGTTTGGCGAGAATTTATTGGCTGAAACTAACGATTATAACTTGCATATTATCGATGAAGCTCAATTAAGTGGATTGCCGCAAGGATTAAAAGATGCGGCAGCGGAAGTAGCTAAAGGAATGGATAAAGAAGGTTGGGTTTTTACTTTGCAGTTTCCGAGTTATGTACCATTTATGAAATATGCCTCAGATAGAACATTGCGTAAAGAAATGTTTATGGCCTACTCAAACAGAGGCAATAATGCGAATAAACACGATAACAATGACATCATCAAACAATTAGTTTCGTTACGCTACGAGAAAGCGCAATTATTGGGTTATAATACGCATGCTGATTATGTACTTGAAGAACATATGGCGGTTGATCCTAAAACAGTCAATGCCTTTTTAAATGAATTACTGGAGGCTTCAATTGGATTTGGAAGGAGCGATGTTAAGGCGGTGGAAGAGTTTGCCCAATCCTTAGGTTTTGAAGGCCCACTGCAACGATGGGATTATCCGTACTATAGCGAGCAATTAAAAGCTGACAAGTATGGGTTGGACGATGAAGCAACTCGTCCTTATTTTGAATTGGAAAAAGTTGAAACAGGAATTTTTAGTTTGGCAACTGGTTTATATGGCTTAAGTTTTAAGCCCAATAATTCAGCACCTGTGTACCACGATGAAGTTAGGGTATATGATGTTTATGATGGTGATGGGCAGTTTCTAAGTGTTTTTTACGTGGATTATTTTCCCAGAAATACAAAACAAGGCGGAGCCTGGATGACTTCTTTCAGAGAGCAATATAAAACATCAAAAGAAGATGTGCGACCTCATGTTTCTATCGTTTGCAACTTTACTCGACCAGTTGGTGATAAACCTTCGTTGTTGACCTTTAACGAGGTAAAGACTTTCTTGCATGAGTTTGGTCATGCACTGCATGGCATGCTAAGTAAGGTAAGTTACGAAAGTCTTTCCGGCACTAATGTTTATCGCGATTTTGTGGAATTGCCCTCACAAATAATGGAAAATTGGGCAACGCAAAAGCAATGGTTGCAAGATGTTGGCGTACATTATAAGACGGGGGAACTTATACCGGATGAAATGATTAATAGCATTATCGAGAGTGATAATTACCAAAGTGGTTATGCTACTGTACGTCAATTGAGTTTTGGTTTAAATGACATGGCATGGCACTCGCTTGATAAAACATTTAATGGTGAAGTATGCGATTTCGAAAAGCAAGCAATGTCTGCCACAGAACTATTCCCCGAAGTTGAAGGAACGGTTTTTTCAACTGGTTTCTCACATATTTTTGATGGTGGTTATGCAGCTGGATATTATGGCTACAAATGGGCAGAAGTGTTAGATGCTGATGCTTTTGATTCATTTTTGGGAAAAGGTATCTACGATAAAGAAACCGCTAAGCGTTTTCGAGAGAGTATACTAGAAAAAGGGGGGACGGAACACCCGATGGAATTGTACAAACGATTTAAAGGGCAAGAACCTTCTATAGAACCTCTTTTAAAACGAAGTGGACTGAAGAAGTAAATGATTAAGAAAATCTAAGTAAATTGTGCTAAAGTAAAATGTGTAAAGTTTAAATCAATTTATGATGTCAGCATTAAACGAACTAGGGTATAATAACGAATTAGAAAGATATCGAATTGAGCATGAGCTAAGTTCGTTTGATGTTGGTCGGGTTATATCTGAGCACAAGGAACGATACACTGTTCAGGGAGAAAACAATGAATTTGATGCTGAGTTAATTGGTAATCTACGATTTACGGCCAGTAGTCGGAATGATTTCCCGGCTGTTGGCGATTGGGTTGCTTTTTCCGAGTTTGACGAGGGTAAAGCACTCATTCATGCCATTTATGAGCGACATTCAATTATTGAGCGACAAGCTGTTGGTAAAACGGGTGAAGTACAAATAATAGCTAGCAATATTGATTTCGGAATGATTGTGCAGGCGGTTGATAGAGATTTTAATTTAAACCGCTTGGAGAGGTATTTGACCATTTGTAATGCATCAAGAGTGACTCCTCTTATAGTATTAAGTAAAATAGATTTAATTGATACTGATGATTTGGAAAATATACTCATGCAGATTACTCAGCGCATAAAAGATGTAGAGCTTGTTTGTGTAAGTAATCAGCTTGATGGTTACGAGCCATTGCGTAAAATAGTTAAAAGCGGCAGAACATACTGCTTATTGGGTTCGTCAGGGGTTGGGAAATCTACACTTTTAAATGGACTCTCGGGTAAAGAAGAAATGAAAACTTCTGAAATAAGCACAAGTGTTAATAAAGGACGTCATACTACCACCCATCGTGAATTAATAGTATTAGAAGGTGGAGGAATACTGATTGATAATCCGGGCATGCGTGAAGTGGGTATAACCGATTTAGGCGATGGACTGGAAACCACTTTTGAATCAATACTGTCGTATGCTAAAGATTGTCGTTATAAGGATTGCACCCACATGCACGAAAGTGGCTGTGCAATAATCGAAGCCGTTGACAATGGCGATATTGATGAATCTGCTTACAATAATTATCGTAAGATGGAAAAAGAACGCATGCATTTTGAATCAGATGCTCAGGATCGTAAAAAGAAGGACAAAGATCTGGGTAAGTTAATTAAGCAGGTGAAGAAGCAAAGGAAGAATAATAAGTACTAGCTCAATAATGTGATTTTTGAAAATAAATAGATATATTTGTGAACATTGGCTAAAACGATTTAGCACGATTTAAGCACATCTTTTTACTTCGCTTTAAATATGAAGAAAGCATCTATCAAGGACATTGCAAAGCATTTAAACGTTTCGGTACCGACGGTTTCACTGGTAATGAACGGTAGAGGAGACGAAAAACGTATAAGTAAAGAAACTCAAGAAAGAATTCTGAAATACGCACAGGAACAAAATTATAAGCCTAATATCTTTGCCAAAGGATTAAAGAAGGGGCGTAGTGAAATGCTCGGCGTTATAATCCCTAATATATCCGATGTGTTTTATGCGAGAATTGTAAGCAGAATTGAAAAGGATGCTGCTAAGCATGGCTATACTGTAATATTTAGTAGCTCACAAGAAAGTGGTAAAAAGGAAAGCGAACTGATTAGATCAATGTTTGATCGTCAGGTTGAAGGCTTAATTATAGCTTCATCACAAAAAAATGCAGATGATATATTGGCGCTAAAAAAGATTAATTTCCCTTTTGTTTTAGTGGATAGGCATTATCCGGATATTGAGACGGATTATGTTATTGTTGATAATATTGGTGGCGTTAAAAGTGCAGTTAATCACCTTGTAAAGTGTGGTGCACAGCGTATTGGATTTATTTCCTTGAAACCAGAGTTGGATGCGATTAAAAATCGTTTTTTAGGTTATCAACAGGGACTGGAAGATAATGAAATGGAATATATTTCTGAGTATGTACAGGAACTGAAGAGTGATACATTTGAAGAAGAAATGTCAGACGCCTTGGATTGTTTATTGCAAAAGCATACTGCCGTAGATGCTATTATATTCTCCACTCACTATTTGACTACCTGCGGCATCAGAGAACTACGAAGCCGTAACCTTATTATTCCGAATGATATTAAGATTGTAAGTTTCGATCAATTTAAGGCATTTGACTTATTAGAACCACCAATTACTGTTGTTACTCAACCGGTGTTAGATATGGGGGATAGAGCAGTTGATATCTTATTAGAAAAATTACGCCTCAAGGATAAAGTAACGCGACAGGAAGTTTTAAATACTGGTTTCATTGTTAGAAAATCATGTGGTGAAATTAAGTAGAATTGGATCTTAAGAGTATTATTTTATCACTCAAATAAAGTCAAGTTTTATCCAATATCGCTTAAAGACAATAAATCACCGTTTCCGAACCATTTATTTATTAATGTTAGTTAGTGAAGGGTGTTTTTTGTCTCTTTTGCCAAAACGATTTGGCGAAAATAGAGCGATTGTAATAGTTTGAAAATGAGAATAAAGTGATTGGGTATTTTTTTATGACGTGAAAAGGTAATAAATGACGGGTTTAGCGTAATCAATAAATTTGTTAATCGTTTTAGTGCACTCTAATTTTGCTTTCACATAATTTACAAATCACAAACACAAATTAACACTTAATTATTTTTCACAAATCACGCTAGTCATGAATTAATAAGTCTACTAACCAAAACAAGATGCAATACCATGTAAATGGTTACTGACTTAATCGAAATGAATTATTTATGAAAAAATCTAAATGGAGATGAAAACTATGATGAAAAATTTAGTTAGTCTTTTTTTACTTGTTTTACTGGTATCGGCAACATCATTTGCCCAACATACTGTAACAGGTACTGTAATTGATGAGACCGGCGAACCTATCCCCGGAGCTAATGTAATTGAGAAAGAGAATGTAACCAATGGAACTATTACCGACATTGACGGTAATTACACTTTGGTGGTTCAAAGCACTGAAGCTATTGTATCTTATTCATTTATTGGATTTGAGACAGTAGAAGAAGCCGTTGGTGGACGAACTGAAATTAATGTTACTTTAACTTCAGATGTTGAAGGACTTGACGAAGTAATTGTGACTGCCTTAGGTATTAAGCGTGAGAAGAAAGCGCTTGGTTATGCCGTGCAAGATGTTAAATCGGAGCAATTGACGCAAACTGGTAGTCCTGACCTTATTAATTCACTTGAAGGTAAAGTTGCCGGTGTGAATATTAATCAATCTGGTGGTGGTGTCGGAGGTACTTCACGTATCGATATTCGCGGTTCCAGTTCATTAATTGGAAATGACCAACCTATATGGGTGGTTGATGGTGTTCCTTTTGATAATGGTGGTGACAGAGATGGAACTGTTTGGGGGGGAACCTCACGCTCAGGTGGAGCATTTGATTTAAATCCTGATGATATCGAAACAATATCTATTTTGAAAGGCCCTAATGCCGCGGCCCTTTACGGTGAACGTGGTGGTAATGGTGTTATTTTAGTAACCACTAAAAAAGGTTCAAGAAATAAAGGATTAGGTATTTCATATTCTGGCGTATTTACTGCTTCTGAAGCGGCTTATATGTTGGATCTGCAAGATCGTTATGGTCAAGGTAACGACGGAGCTTACGATAACCAGGCAACTGGTTCTTGGGGGCCAGAGATGAATGGTCAAGACCTCGAATCGTGGACAGGTGAAACCATACCTTATACAGCGCAGAAAGATCGTTTAAAAGATTTTACAAGAACCGGAACTACGCAAAAGCACACATTAGCTTTTACTGGAGGTAATGATGATGGAACATACCGTGTCTCTATTGGTAAAGATATTATCAATGGTATTTATGAAGGACATGAAGTTGAAAAAACATCATTTGATGTAAGAGCTGATTACGATATTAACCCTTGGTTAAATGTGGATACTAAGATTTCGTTTTTTAATACAACAGGTAATAATCGTCCTGAAATAGGAAACTATTCTTACGTATCTTATTTTAACTCAATGCCTATGAATATTCGTAATGAGGATTTAGCGCCTGGATACGATATAATTGGTGGAAAGCATGTTGAGAAGCTGTACACGACCGCTAATGCAAATTACCGTAACCCATATTTCTTGCAAGCTCAAACAGTTAATAACGATGAGAAAAATAGAACTTTTGGTTATGTAGCTGCAAATCTAAAACTTGCTCCTGGCTTAACAGGTAAACTGAAATATGGTATGGATTTTTACCAAATGTCTACCGTGGAGGGTTACCTATATGGTGATAATGTTGATGCTAATCGACCAAATTATAATCCAGCGCAGCAGAAGTTTAAAGAAGAGAATACAGAGTTTTTGTTATCTTATAATAAAGCCATTAATGATGATTTTACTATAGGATTGAATGTTGGTGGAAATAATAGATATTCGCATCGAGCTACACTTTCAGCGAGTTCTGGAAAATTGACTTCAGAAGGAGACTTCTTTCTAGGTGCAGGTTCTAATATCAATGCAAATGAACGCTTTGAAGAATTAGAGGTACGTTCGATTTATGGATTTGGACAAGTAGCCTACAAGAATTATTTATTCTTCGATTTTACGGGGCGTAAGGATTGGTCTTCAACTTTAACGTCTAATCATACAGATTTTAATAACGGTTATTTTTACCCATCATTTAGTTTAAGTGGAATCATATCAGATATGATTGAGATGCCACAGTGGATAACATTGGCAAAGATTAGAGGATCGTGGGCGAGAGTTGGAAAAGCAACTGAACCATATTTTACAGCTCAAAACTATTCTATTAGTAATTGGAATTATGATTTATCTGTAGGAAATGTACCTGATTATAATGTTGATTCAAATTTGGAATCAGAACTATCAACATCTACTGAGATAGGTGCAGATTTGAGATTCTTTCAAAATCGTTTAGGGCTTGATTTTACTTACTATTATGAAGCTACTGAAAACCAAATTGGTTATGTGAAAGCTGTTGAGGAACACGGTTCTAGTCAAACTTTAACAAATATTGGTAAAATTTTAAACGAAGGTATTGAAGTAACCTTATCAACGGTGCCATTTAAAAACAACGATTGGCGAATTGGCCTAGACTTTAATTTTGCCATGAACGAAGGAACTTTAGTCAAACTTAAGGAAGGTATTCCTAGATATGATTTTGGATCAAGTGTAGTAGCCTACGAAGGTGGGAAATTAGGAGATATACTTGGTAGTGTTTATAATCGAAATGAAGAAGGACAGCTTATCGTAGATGAGAATGGATTAATGACTATAAATACTGACGATAACATTGTTATAGGTAATATTCAAGCTGACTGGACCGGAGCTATTAATTTAAGTGTTGATTATAAAGGATTATTCTTAACTTCTTTAATTTCAGTTCAGGAAGGTGGCGATATTGTATCTTCGTCTGAGCGCAGCGCAACATCGGCTGGTACTGCAGCACAAACAACAGAAAATAATCGTATTTCTTTCTTTGTAGATGGTGTAACCGAAGATGGAGGAATAAATACAACCATGATTTCTGCTGAAGAGTATTGGAGGCAAGTTTCAAAAGTGGACGAGGAGTTTGTTTACGATGCATCTCACATGAAGCTTAGGGAATTGGCTATTGGATATAATTTGCCTAAATCCTTACTTGCAAAGATACCAAGTAACCCTGTACAATCAGTTCGTCTCTCATTTGTGGGAAGAAACCTTTGGTATTTCTATAAAAATACACCAGGAACCGTACCTGACGCAAGTGCGTATAGCACCAATTACGCGGCTCAGGCTTATGACTTTTCACCTGTTCCTTCTACTCGAACATATGGTTTCTCGCTTAATGTTGGTTTTTAATTGAAAAAAGAAATTTATTATGAAAAAATATAATGTAATACTATTTGTAATAGGACTTTTAGTCTTAAACATTAGTTGTTCAGATGACTTTGGCGATATGAATACGCCTTCTGATTCGGTAACAAAGGTGGAGCCTAAATTCTTTTTTAATGCAATGCAACAAGAAGTTTCGCAGAATTATCAGCGTAATGTAAACTTGTTTTCTGATTTGTACTCTCAATATTGGGCGAATACGGTATCTGGTTTTCCATCTTCTCGTTACGAGTATGTTGATGGTTGGATCGGTAATCAATGGCGCGAGCATTATACTCGTAATGTTAAACGAGCAGTAGCCATGGATGATATGGTTGGGGCAGATCCAAACTATGTGGATGCGATTGCTATTAAGAACATTTGGATGTGTTATGCATGGTCGAGAATGACTGATATGTATGGTGACATTACTTACTTTGGAGCGAGTACTGGCGAAGATGTTCCTTACAATACTCAGAAAGATATTTACTACGATTTATTCAAAACATTAGATGAGTCAGTAAATGCGATTACTGGTAGTGCTGAGCAATATGTATATGGTGAAGATTATGATTTAGTGTTTAAAAGTGATATCGTAAAATGGCAAAAGTTTGCTAACTCTTTGCGTTTACGTTTAGCTATGCGTATCTCAAATGTTGATCCTGCTAAAGCAGAAGCTGAAGCTAAAGCTGCTGTTAATGGACCCAATGGTTTGATGAGTAGTAATGATGATGTAGCCAAAGTGCCATTATGGAGTAAAGGATGGTTTGATTACTTAAATCAAATGGCCTGGAATTGGAATAACATTAGAATGTCTAAAACCTTTTCTAATTATTTATATAACCAGTCAAGTGTTGGTGAAGACCCACGCGCACCAATTTGGTTTGCTTATCAGGTGGATGGTGAGCCTAAAACAAAAGAAGAAGCAGGTTTCCCAATTTATGATGGTATCGAGAACGGTTACAATTTGGTTCCGAGTAATTCGGACGAAGAATTTGCCACAATTAACCTTGAAGGTGGTTATATCGATTTTGTTGGAAATGGAGCCGAGGATGGTATGTATGTGCCAGTAATGTTTTATTCTGAGGTATTGTTTCTGCAGTCAGAAGCTGCCATGCGAGGGTGGATAGCAGGCGATGCTAATGCTTTATATTTACAAGGAGTTGAAGCTTCGATGGCATATGTTGGTGTTGATGCATCTGCTGCTACTGATTACGTAGCTGGCTTACCAAGTCTTACTGGTGTTGATGAAAGCTCATTAAAACAGATAATTACTCAAAAATGGTTAGCTAATTTCCCAAATGGGGTTGAAGCTTGGTCTGATTTCAGAAGAACAGATTATCCGGACATTACTTTACCAAAAGACGGAGTTAGTGGAAGTTCTTCCGTTGCCTCAGGTAAGTGGGTGAAAAGAATTCGTTATTCTGATGCCGCTCATTTATTAAACGAAAAAAATATGCCTGCTGATTTGAATACCATCGAAAAAGATAGAATGGATATTAAAGTGTGGTGGGATACTGCCGATACCAGCACTAAAGGAAGCAATGGTTTAATGGATAGTAATTTGTAATAATATTAACAGATGATAGTATTCCAAACCTAGGTTTGGAATACTTCATTTAAATTTTGTAATATGAAAACACGTTTTAATATAAAATTTTTGTCTTACCTGACTGCTTTCATAATGGTATTTGCCATTTCGGCTTGTGAGGATGATAAACAATTAGGCGGTTTTGATGCACAATCGCTTGATGCGCTAATTCTGGAGGCTAATAACCTGCTTGAAACTACAGAGGAAGGTGTTGAATTAGGATTGCAACAGCCTGGATCTAAAGATGAATTAAGAGAAGTTTTAACATGGGTGGATTGGCAGATTGCTAATGCTGAATCCGACCAAGATATAGCTGATGCTGTAGTCAGACTGCGAACTTACATTGATAAATATAAAGCAAATGTTGTACAACTTGCTATACCGCTTTTTAATAATACATCCGGTTCGTGGATTGAAATTTCTGAAAATATAAAACCTTTATTGGCTGACAATTTTACAATAGAAATTGAGTCGTATTTTACTGGTTCAGGATGGATTGAAACAATGTTCTCAGCAGGAGAAGGTGACTCAGGTGGTGCTTGGGGATTTAATCTACGTATTTTTGGTGATAGACTTGATTTAGTAATTGGAGATGGAGGCTGGAGTGAGTCTTATGTTACAGGTGGGAATGGTATTAAAGTTGGTGACTGGGTGCATTATGCTGTTACTAAAAGCGGTTCTGTTTGGAAAGTATACATGAATGGAGTTGAAGTTATCTCGGAAACAGATTTTCCAGCTCAAACAAGCTTTAATGCAGACGTGCCATTTACTTTGGGAGAAACTCCTTTCTGGCCTGGCCGTGCATGGAACGGAATGTTACGTGATTTCCGTGTTTGGAGTGAGGTGAGAACTGCTGAGCAACTTATTGCTAATAAAGATGAAAGTCTTGACGGTAGTGAAGCTGGGTTGGAATTAATCTTCCCACTTAATGCAGATTTAGGAACCAATTTTACTGACTTAACTGGTGACTATACTGCAAAAATTGTAGGTAATGGTATCACATGGGCAGAAGGTGGTATTCCTCCTGTGATTGAGTTGGACTATACAGGTTTAAATAGTGCAATAGTTTCCGCAACTGAACTACAAGGGACTGTTGTAGAAGGAACTAACGATGGCGATTATCCTATTGGAACAAAAGAGTATTTACAAAGTTTGATTGATAGTGGTAATGATGTAGTTGCTGATGCTAAAAAGCAAGATGAACTTGATGGTGCAGCTAATAGCTTAAAAGCTAAAATTAAAGCTGTAAACAAATTTCTTGTTGCCGATGCAAATGGTGTTTTAATTGATCGTGATAATGCAGATGCTGTCGGTTTCCGAATTACACCAAATTATACGCCGCAAGGTGACTATACCGTAGAGTTTAATGTAAAAGTGAAATCCTTATTAGGATATGGAACAGGTGAGTTCTTTAATAATGGAAACTATGGTGTATGGGTTTATGGTTATTCAGAATTAACAGAGGAGAATGTACTTAAATCAGGAGGATTATGGAACTTTACAAATGCTGGAAGTGGCTGGCAAGGGCCTAAAACCGATCCACTTGTTATGCGTACAGGAGAGTGGCAGCATGTGGCACTTGTTCATGATAATACAGCACGTACAACTAAGATTTTTGTTGACGGTGAAGAAAAAGCTTCATTTGAGGATATTGGCGCACCAGTAGAATCAGGTTGGGGCGAAATGTGGCTCGGTAATGGCTGGGGCAAGATGGACGGATACATGAAAGATTTCCGTTTATGGGATGTTGCCCGTGATGCTGCTGATTTGGATGCTGAAATTGATGGTACAGAATCAGGGCTTAATGTTTATTTCCCACTTGACCGTGTAAAAGGCGTAATGTTTAATGATGTTACAGGTAATTACCAAGGTGAAATGAGAGGAATTGATTGGGAAACAGTAGAGTAGTGAAATAGTGTGAGTGAAAAAGTGCTTTGGGTATAAGCCCAAAGCACTTTTTTTAGTTTAACCAACCTAATAAATGAAAACATGCCCGTACCGTGCATGTTCATAATACCTAATACTAATGAAATTAAAAAAGATAAGTTTTCTTTTGGCATTTGTACTGAGTGCACTAATTATTCTGTTTTTGGCTTTGGCTTGTGATGATAGTAACCCTGAAGAATTAATACTTGAGACAACTTCAATAGAATCTTTAATTACTGAGGCAGATGCATTAGTTAAGAATAGTGTAGAAGGTATGCAGCCTGGATTATATATGCCTGGATCTATTGATGAATTAGAAAAAGAATTAAACCTTGCAAAATCTGTTGTTGAAGCATATAAGTCGCAGGAATCCATTGCTGATGCCGCAGATAAGTTAAAAGAAGCTATTGATACTTTTAAAACTAAAGTATTAAGAGCTGCAATACCCTATATTAAACAAAAGGCCGGCTCGTACATTAAAATATCAGATGAAATAAAATATACTACAAGAACAAAATTTACCATGGAGACAGATTATTACTTCATGGATCTAAATCCCATTGGTTACAGTAATACAATATTTTCATGTGCTCAGATGGAACCTGATAGCGGTTTTGATATTCGAACTTTTGCTGATGGTCATGTAGAGATAGTAATTGGAAACGGTGATTGGACAGATGCTAAATCCGAACCAGGTGTTATTAAGGTTGGGGAGTGGATGAATTTTGCATTTACAAGCACAGGACAAAGCCATAAGTTTTATGTTAATGGTGTGGAAGTTATTTCTCTTGATGCAAAACACTTACCGGCGAATGATGCAGCTGTTGTGATTGGAAATGGATATGTTTTTAACGATCGTGTTGTGAATGCGATGGTTAAAGATGTCAGAGTTTGGAATACTGTTCGCACTCAAGCAGAGATTAGTGAGAATATGGATAATGAATTGAATGGTAAAGAATCTGGACTAAAAGCCTATTTTCCATTAAGTGTTGACCTGGGTACTGAGTTTTATGATTTAACCAATAGTTTTAAAGCTAACTTAGTTGGTAGCATTGAGTTGATATATGATGGCGGTATGCCAGAGATTATTTTAAATTATTCAAAATTGGAAGCGGCTATCACGGCTGCTGAAGAATTAAAAAATACAATTGTTGAGGGTAGTGCCGATGGAGAATATCCTGCTGGAACCAAGGATTTTATCCAAAAACTAATAGATGGTGGGGAGTCAGCGAAGAATGATGCTAAATGGCAAAAGGATGTTGATAAAGAGACCAATAATATTGTAGATGCTTTAGAAATAGTAAAAGGAATTAATATTGCTCCTACTTTGCCTTCTACAGGAAAATACTCGGCTGTATTTGGTGGAGGAAGTTTTTATTCAGGTGGTGATGCAGCCATATTGGATATGAAGAACTCTGGTTTTACAACGGCTATACTTTGGACTGTGCATATTGGAGAAGATGCAAGCATGGTATTTAATGATAAAGGAGTAATTGATCAAAATGGGAATTACATTGGAGATCCTGAATGGGGAACGCGCTTGGCCACACTTCTGGAAGCGCCGACTACTGTTGATCGAATTGAGCTAGGGATTGGAGCTTGGGGAGCTAAATCTTGGGAAAATATTAAGAAGTTGATTGATGCAGATGGTACCGGTTCGGATACTAAATTATATAAGGCGATAAAGAAACTTGTTGATGTTACTGGCGCAACTGCTATTAATTACGATGATGAGTTGACTTATGATGTTGAATCAACGGTAGCATTTAGTTTGATGCTTGCTGATATGGGGCTGAAGGTAAGTTTATGTCCATATACACAAACATCATATTGGCAATCGGTTTACCAACAAGTGGAAGCCGAAAAACCTGGAACAATCGATAGAGTATATTTACAATGTTATGCTGGGGGAGCTAGTAACTCACCTTCTGGTTGGAATCAATATTTTGGCGATTTAAAAGTGTCAATGGGATTGTGGTGTAGACATGGAAGTTCGTGCAACGAAGGCGACTCACCATCGCAAATTCAAAATAAAATTAGTGCAAATAAAGATAATATTGACGGCGGATTTATTTGGCTTTACGATGATATCAGAGCATGTTCTAATAATGCTAAAACCCAGGAATATGCTACTGCTATAAATACAGAACTGTAATAGTTTGTTTCATTGATTTGGAGTATGTAGACTTTTAGGCCGATAGGCGATATTGTTTATCGGCTTAAAAAGTCTCTTTTGTATTAAAAAATTGAAAAAGATGTTAGCACTAGACTTAAGTGATTCAATTACAATAAAAATTAGGTATATTTACGCCGTTGAAATTAAGATGTAATGAATTGAATATGGGCGAAAGCCTTTTTTTTGAAAAGTTTGCTAAAACGTTTTAGCAAAAATTCAAAAGGCGATTAAAAGCTTGTGATTAATCAGAATATTAATAATTAAATATATAATATGAAGAAATTAACTCTATTAATGCTACTTGCTTTTCTATTGCAGATAAAATTAGTTGCTGCAGAAAGAAGTATGCTATTTTCATACCCGACACCTTATGAATATGAGTTGGTGGATGGATCGTATAAAGTACTATCCATTGTGAAAAAGGAAAATTGGATTAAAGGTTCTAAACTGACATTTAAAGGGGAGCTTATTGAGGTTAGAGAGTTAAAGAATGGAGATGTCGAATTGTGGTTGCCATTAATAGGTCAGCCCGACGTGATTTCTATTTCAAATAAAGTTAATGGAAAGAGGACAGTTACAAAACAGCTTTTTGAGCCGCTTATTCCAAGTGATTGGGATTATTTTGGGGAAGGAATGATTCATGTAATTGTTTCATCTCATCAAGATATTGCATGGATGAATTCGCCGGACAGTTGCCGTGAAGAACGTGTTGAGAAAATTGTAATACCTGCCTTGGACTTAATGGAAGAATCGCCAGAGTTTAAGTTCGAAATGGAACAGTCATTAAATTTGATGGAAGCTCTTGAGGATTCACCAGAAAATAGACAACGTTTAATCGACACCTATAAAACGGGTAATTTTGAATGGGGAGCAACATTTACCCAGCCATACGAAGGTTTAGAGTCTGGTGAACAATTGGTACGCCAATCCTATCTGGGGCGACGATGGATTAAGAAAACGCTTCCAGGAATGGATGCACACGTAGCTTACAATATCGATGTACCTGGACGATCAATTCAGGTCCCTCAGTTATTTAAGAAATCAGGAATAGACTATTTATTCGTATCACGAATGAAGGAAGGGTTTTACAATTGGTACAGCCCCGATGGATCAAGTATTTTCACATACAGTCCTGGTAATTATGGATGGTATCATTATCATCACAAGGTGCTTGATGAAGATGCCATTACTGCTATTCATGAAATGCATAAAATCTTAAAAAGCTGGAATGCCTATTACCGTGAAAGAAATATTCCGCCACATTACGGTGCTGTTATTAGTGCCGATGCTGGTGGACCAAAATATTACAAGGAACTAATTGAAGGATGGAATGAGATTGCAAAGAATGCCGGGATAAAAATGCCGGAGATGGAGCATTCAACAGCTTTAGATTTCTTACATGAAGTTGATGTGCCCGAAGCTAAGATTGATTCTATTTATGGCGAGCGACCAAATCTTTGGTTATACATTCATGGAGCAGCGCACTATCAGGCAATCTTGGCTAAAAAAGAAGCCGCAGTTAACATTCCTTCAGCCGAAATTTTCAACACAATTAACTGTGAATTGAATAATGATTTCTCGACTTATCCACAAGAGGAGTTGGACAAAGCATGGTACAATGCCATTTATCCCGATCATGGTTGGGGTGGTAAGAATGGCGATATTACCGATAGTCTTTTCTGTGTAGCATTGGAAACAGGTAATGAAATAGGAAAAAAGTTATTAGATCAATCTTTAGAAAGCATTTCTGAGAAGGTGGAGTTAAAGAATACACAAAACATTGTTGTTTTTAACGATTTATCGTGGAGTAGAGATGGATATGCTACTATTAACATATCACATTTGCAAGGAACAAATTGGTTTGTGGCTACAAGTGATGGTAAAAAAGTACCAACGCAGTTAGTAAAAAGCGAAGGCAAAAAAGAGTTGGTATTTAGTTTAAACGATATGCCTTCAATTGGATATAAAACTTTTACAATTAAAAAAGGAAAGCGTCAAAGTGCAGAGATTGAAGCAGGTTCTAACTACTGCGATAATCAATTCTACAAAGTTGAATTTGGGCAAGGGGGAATTACTCGATTATTCGACAAGAACTTAAATAAGGAAGTATTTAATACCACGGCAATGGTTGGTGGCGACTTGTTTCACATGGGCTATGAAGGTAGTGGTGCAGGTGAGTTCGTTACTGTTACAGCTCCTCACTATGGAGGCATGGAACGTGGACATCAGCAAGAAAGTACATGGAGCTTGATAGAATCTGGAGCTATATATTCTAAATTCCAATGTGAGTTTGAGATGGATACCTTTAAGGTTGAGCAGAACATAACAGTGTTTCACCAAAAGAAACAGATCGATTTAGAATACACCATTCCAGATTGGCCGGGAGTTCACAATCGTCAGGTACGAGTTATGTTTCCATTAAATATGAATAAGGAATCACAGATATCGTATGATGTACCTATGGGAATGGTTCATGTGGGGCAAGATGAATTAACTATGCGTCCGGGAGGATCAGCCTGGGGAGGTACTTATCTTCAAAAGTCTGAAGAGATTCATCCGCGTGAGATTCAGAATTTCATGACGGCTAATGGAAGTGGATTTGGATTTACAATGTCAACCAATGTGGTGACTGCCGATTGGGTTGACCCAAGCATGAATTCAGCTGATTATCCGGTTATTAATTCTATTCTTTTATCATCACACAAAAGTTGTCATTGGCAAGGCCCTTGGTATCACCAAACCGGAAGTCATACTTTCAAATTTTCTATCACATCGCACGAGGAAGGCTGGAAGAATGGATTTCATTTTGGAGTTGCTGAAAATCATCCAATGCACACTGTGTTAAAAGAAGAAAAGCAAAAAGGAGAATTACCTGCTGAGAAAAGTTTTGTGAGTACTAATGATCCTTTAACTGTAATTACCACTATCAAAAAAGCTGAAGATGATTCTGATGTGGTTATTCGTGTATTAGAAGCAGAGAATAAGGATAAAACTGTGAAGATTGAACTTCATAAATCTATTAAGTCCATATCTAAGACAGATATGATTGAAGATAATCCGGTTAAGCTGAATCAGAAGGGAAAAATTGTTGAGTTGGAGTTGGGTAAGAGTGCAGTTGAGACTTATAAAATGAAGTAGTTAAAGACAAACCTCGATACAATAATTATTTAGTATGGAAAAAAGAAAAGGTTCATTATATCTGTTAGTCATTAGTTTCGTTTCGACCATTGGCGGTTTTTTGTTTGGATACGACACGGCGATTATTTCTGGTTGTAATTCATTTCTGCAGTCTCATTTCGATTTAACGCCTGCAATGTTAGGTTGGGTAGTGTCTTCTGCACTTCTTGGAACCATTTTCGGATGTGTAGTTTCAGGTATAATAACCGATCGTATAGGGCGAAAGAATGCACTCATTGTCGCAGCAAGTTGTTTGACAATTTCGGCTATTGGTTCGATGTTGCCACCACAGTTTTTGGGTAATCCTGAACATGCTCACTGGTTGACTGCTAACACGAGTTTCTCTTTTAATTTTCTAATTATATTTCGTGTAATTGGTGGTATTGGAGTAGGAATTACATCAGTTGTAGCTCCAATTTATATTTCAGAATTAACTAAACCAGAAAGTAGAGGTAAATTTGTATCTATCTATCAGTTATCCATAACATTAGGGATTTTGTTAGCTTTCATGGTAGACTGGATTGTATTGAGTGGGGCTGGTGAATCGGCAGGTGTCATTACAAATGAGCCTCATGGTTTGTGGAGTTGGTTGTTTGTTCATGAAATTTGGAGAGGCATGTTTGGTACTGAAATTCCAATAGCCTTACTGTTTCTCACTTTGTTGTTTTTCTCGCCTAAAAGTCCAAGATGGTTGGTTTCAAAAGGTAGAAAAGCTGAGGCTTTAACAATCATGACTAGAATTAGTGGATCTGAACAAGCCGAAAAGCAAATGGTAGAAATTAATGAGATGGTTGAAGCTGAAGAAGGTGGATTCAAAGAATTATTTAAACCATTCATGAGAACACCTCTTATGATCGGAATTTTACTTCCTATGTTTTCACATTTAAGCGGAATTGCTGCCATTATGTATTTTGCTCCCAACATCTTAAACGAATCGTTTCAAAGTGTTGAAAGCTCATTTTTAGGAGCCGTATTAGTTGGTGTAGTAAACTCAGTTTTCACCTTTGTGGCAATTCTTAATATTGAGAGGTTTGGTCGTCGTAAGTTACTGCTAATAGGAGTAACAGGTGCTTTCTTATCGCTAACTGGAGTTGGTGTTCTTTTTGCCATAGGGTCCAATTTGGTAATTATACCATTATTGTGTTACGTAGCTAGTTTTGCGTTCTCATTTGGACCAGTAGTTTGGGTTATTATCAGTGAAATTTTCCCAACACGAATTAGAGGCCTTGCTGTTTCAATTGGAAGTTTCTCGCTTATGGTAACTGGCTTTTTTATAACACTTACCAATCCAGTTTTTATAAAAACGATTGAACCTAGTGGAACATTCTTTTTATACGGAGCACTCACACTTCCTGCCATTTGGTTCATTTGGAAATTTGTACCAGAGACGAAAGGAAAAACTCTAGAGCAAATTGAGAAATACTGGAAAACTAAGAAGTGGTAAGTAAAGAATAAAATGAGAAGTATGAGTTTGATTGAAAAATATGCGGTTAAAGATAGTGGCTACCATCCCTTTTTAATTCGAGAAGGTTGGCAGGTTGCACAACTTAATGCAGACGAAAACCAAAAGATTGAGAACATTACAAAGTTGGATGTTCACTTTCAAACTGATGAAGTGTTTCTTTTGCTGAAAGGTAAAGCAGTTCTTATTACGGCATCCATAGAGAGTGGGAAGCCATTATTTGAAATGGAATTGATGCAAGCTGAGGTAAGTTACAATATCCCAAAGAATGTATGGCATAACATTGCCATGTATGACGGGTGTGAAGTCATTATCGTTGAGAAGTCGGATACCCATTTGTCCGATTTTGAATTTCATCAATTATCGGAAGATGAGCAAATGGAAATGAGAGAGAAAGTGACAAGTTTAATTGAAAACGATAAAAAATAAGATATGGCAATTTGGAAAGATGATAAGGAGCTATTCAAGATAGCTAAAAAAGAATTGTTTGTTGCGTTAGTTGGCGATGTGTTGGATAAACTAGGTTATCAGCATCAATTTCTTTCACCTCAGCTTAAGCCGGTGAATACTGATTTTGTGGTTATTGGAAGAGCTATGCCTGTTCTAGAGGCTGATGTGTTTGAAGAGGTAGCAGATAAAACCAATAATCCACTGATGAAGAAGCCTTTCGGGATTATGTTTGAGGCGCTTGATAGCTTGAAAGAAAACGAAGTGTATATATGTAGTGGATCTTCTCCAAGATATGC
This sequence comes from Carboxylicivirga fragile, assembly GCA_025499625.1. GTDB lineage: Bacteria > Bacteroidota > Bacteroidia > Bacteroidales > Marinilabiliaceae > Carboxylicivirga > Carboxylicivirga fragile. Next base: position 39,196 of record JAFMVD010000038.1, read on the forward strand.
CCTATGGGGTGGATTGATGAGTACCAGAGCCCTCAAACTAAAAGCGGCCGGAGCAGTTGTTAATGGTTACTCGAGAGATACAAACGAGATTTTGAGTCTTGAATTTCCAACTTTTTCAATGGGAGGATATGCACAGGACCAAGGCCCTCGTGGAAAAGTGATTGACTATAGGGTTCCAATTGAAATTGATGGAGTAAGGGTTAATCCAGGCGATATTGTGTATGGTGACCGTGATGGTGTATTGATTGTACCTCAAGAAGTGGCTGATGAAGCCTTTACGGGAGCCATTGAGAAATCACGTGGCGAACAGCTCGTTAAAGAAGCGCTGGAAGCGGGCATGAGTACGGTTGACGCCTTTGATAAATTTGGAATAATGTAAGCCTAAAAACTATCAAAATGAGAGAGATTGATTTAAAAGGAAAAAAGGCTTTGGTTACAGGCGGTAGCCAAGGCATAGGATCTGAAATATGTCGAGAGCTAGCCAGGTGCGGAGCTGATGTGCTTATAAATTATTACTCCAATAAGGAAAAAGCTGAAATATTAGCTGAAGAGATCAAAAAGGAGCATAAGGTAAAAGCTGTTGTGGCAGGCGCAAATGTCGCCGATTCAGCGCAAGTAAAAGATATGTTCTTATTATTGGATAAAGAGCTTGGGGGCATCGATATTTTGGTAAATAATGCAGGAACTGAAACGGTTGAGCACGTACTGGATTTAGAAGAGGACGCATGGGATAAAGTGATGAATATAAATCTTAAAGGTCCTTGGTTGTGCTCGCGCGAAGCAGGCAGACGAATGCAGGGAAAAGGTGGAGTTATCATCAATATTTCGTCCATTCATGATGTGGTGCCACGTAAGGGCTTAATTCATTATTGCTCTGCTAAAGCGGGATTAAAGATGTTCTCTAAATGTCTGTCATTAGAACTGGCCGAAGATAATGTACGCGTTGTATCTATCGCACCTGGTGCAATTGAGACTGAGATGAACCGTGAAGAGATAAATAAATTTGGTCGTCACAAGTTCGAAGAGTGGATTCCACAAGGAAGAGTTGGCGTTGTTCAAGATGTAGCGCCTTCTGTTGCATTTTTTGCTAGCGACTTGGCCAGCTATGCCACAGGTACCGATGTGTATCTCGATGGATCATATATGAATCATACGATCCAATACGATCCACGACCACAAAAGTAAATATTGAACAAGCGAGTTGGATAATTATTAACATTCGCTTAAGGTTACAGAATTATAATGATGCTCAGTTTATTAGGTAAAATACTTTGTTTGAATACGATTATGATTTTTTATACAGGAAGTTATACACAAGAAGGTGCGCCAGCATCCAATCCAACTGGTGAAGGTATTGGGTGTTTTACACTCGATTTAAGAAATGGAAATGTTAGTCCCTTGGGATATTTCAAGCAAAGAAATCCGAGTTACTTGGCCATTTCGAAGGATAAACATTTTTTGTATGCTGTTGAGGAAATGTACGAAGACCTCAATCCAGAGTTGTATGCATATCGCATTATGCAAGATGGAAAATTGTCTTTGATAAACAAGCAAAAGCTATTTGGCGACTATGCTTGTCATATTGCAATAATAAAAGATCGATTAGTTGTGGCTAACTATGTTTCTGGAAATGTACTTTCTTATCCAATATTGGAGGATGGGAGTATAGCTCCACATAGTCAGTTGATCCAGCATTCTGGTATCGGTCCAAATGCAGAGAGACAAGAAGCTGCCCATGCGCATATGGTTTATCCCTATGGTGATAAACATATGTATGTGGTGGATTTAAGCCTCGATAAGGCTGTAGCATACCGATTTGATGAAGCAGAAAACAGCTGGTTTACTCAGGAAGAAAATGATATTAGCATTGCATCAGGTGCGGGAGCTAGACATATGATAATGGATTCTACTGGTGAATTTGCTTATATACTTAGTGAATTAACGGGAGAGATATTTGTAGCAGAACAGAAGAAGGAACTATTTGATCTTATTCAAAACATTTCATTTGTGCCTCAGTCATTCACCGATGCTTTTGGGGGCGCAGCAATTCGTTTGCATCCGAATGGTAAGTTTCTTTATGCTTCTTGTCGAGGAGCTAATACGCTTGCAATATTTAAGATTGATGCAGTGTCAAATAAACTGACTTTAGTTGGGCATCAATCCAGTGGAGGAGAAACGCCACGTGATTTTAATATTGATCCAACTGGTCAATGGTTGATAGCTGCCAACCAGGATTCGAACTCGTTAGTGGTTTTTAAAATAAATCAAGACTCGGGTGAGCTTACAATGCATTCCGAAATATCGGTTGATACGCCTGTAAATATAACTTGGCTCGATTAAGTGCTGACTTACTAAAGTTTACTATCAGTAAAGAAAAATACAATGATTGAATTAAAAGGGATGGCTTGGGATCATCCGCGAGGATATGAGCCTTTAAGAGCGGCATCAAAGGAGTTTTCAAAACTTCATCTAGAAGTCTCCATTAAATGGGATGTTAGGTCGTTAAAGGAGTTTGGCGACATGCCTATTGAATCTTTAATCGAAAGGTATGATTTGATTACCATCGATCATCCTTATATGGGGCAAGCCGATAAAAATGGCTTACTTCAAGCTCTTGAGTCGCATATTTCAAAAGCATCGTTAAACAAGCTTGAAGAACAATCGGTTGGACCAAGTTTTAAGTCCTATCAATATAATAATCATATTTATGCCTTACCTATTGATGCGGCTGCTTTAGTTGGTGCCTATCGTAACGATATTGTTGAGAATAGAGGGCTTGTTTTGCCTAAAACGAAAGAGGAGTTAAAACGCTTTTATTGTCATTTGCCGAATGATTTATCAATAGCATGGGCACTTTGTCCGACTGATTTCTGGTGTACATTTTTAACCTTATGCGCACAGAGTAATGGTCGCGATTTTATTAATGGTCAAGGTATTGATTTGGAAATTGGCATAAGGGTTCTGGACGAGATAAAGAGTCATCTTGACTATTTGCATCCAAGATCAATGGAGTGGAACCCTATTCAGATACTTGATCACATGGGAGCTAATGACGATATTGTTTATTCGCCTTACTTATTTGGGTATACCAATTATTCACGCTTAGGATATGCGAAAAACTTGGTTCACTTCTGTAATAGCCCACAAAATAAGGAAGGAATATCTACAATACTTGGCGGCGTTGGACTTGCGGTATCCTCTCACAGCTCAGTAGCCGACTTGGCTGCTAAATTTGTTGAGTTCGTGGCAGGAGAAGTGATTCAAGAGGGAATCTTTACCGATAATGGTGGACAGCCAGGAAACCTAAGGGCATGGACAAGCAGTAAGAACAATGAGTTGTGCAATAACTTTTTTAAGGATACTCTACATACGCTTGAAACAGCCTATGTGCGTCCTCAGTTCCCAGGATGGAACCAGTTTCAAGAACAAGGGGCTGATATGTTACATGCAGGTGTTGCAGCCTATCGGAATAGTAGAAGTGTGATTAAGAACTTGAACGAACTATACCAAACAATTATATAAGATGACAAACTTTGAAACAGTTGTAATAGAGAAAGTGGATAAGGTAGCCATTCTTAAATTCAATCGTCCTGAACAGTTGAATGCCATGAATAGGCAAATGATGGATGAAATTATCGAAGCCATTGATTTGATTAATTGTGATGAAGATGTTTGTGTGGCAATGATTTGTGGTGAAGGACGAGCATTTATGGCTGGAGCTGATATTAAAGAATATGGTAGCCAGACCAATGAAGAATTTATTGCTTTTCAACAGAAAGGAAAACGTTTATACGAATCCATTGAAAATTCAAGTAAACCATGGATTGCAGCAGTTGATGGCTTTGCGCTAGGAGGTGGTTTAGAAATAGCCCTATCGTGCGATATGCTCGTGGCTTCAGATCAATCTAAAATGGGCTTACCCGAAGTTTTCTTGAGCCTTATCCCTGGTGGAGGAGGAACTCAACGTTTAATCCAAAAAATTGGAATTAATCGGGTTAAGGAGATGTTGTTTTTTGGTGCACAATATAATGCCAAAGAGTTAAACAACTGGGGAATTATCAATCGAGTTTTTAGCAACAATTCCTTTATGGACGAAGCATTGACCTTTGCTAGTAAATTATCCCGCCGTTCGGCACAATCCATTACTCAATTAAAGCGCTTGGCTAATTTGAGTACGACAACTCTGGATTTTAATCAACGAATAGAAGATGAGGCTCAGACGGTTAAAGATTTGTTTCTTCAAGATGAAGCACAGGCGGCCATACAGAATTTCATTAAAAAATCAGAAAAGTAGATCATGGAAAATAACGGACCATTAAAAGGCTTGGTTGTTGCAGATTTTTCACAATTGGCTCAAGGCCCTTGGGCTACTCAACAACTAGGCGACATGGGTGCTGATATCATTAAGATTGAGCCCCCAAAAGGAGATTGGATGCGACATTATTCGTATGGGAACCTCTATCCCGAAGGAGAAAGCATCTCGTTTGTAAGTTTCAATAGGAATAAAAAAAGCATTGCGCTTGACCTTAAATCGGAAGAGGGCAAGAAAATTGCCAAGGATATTATTTTGAAGGCGGATATTCTTCTGGAGAATTTCCGCCCTGGGGTAATGGAGCGTTTAGGTTTAGGTTATGAAGAAATTAGGAAGTTACATCCCGGCATCGTTTATTGTTCTAGTTCAGGTTATGGAGCTTCTGGTCCCTACTTAAAACGACCCGGACAAGATTTAATGGCCCAATCCATAAGTGGAGGAGCGGCACTTAATGGCAAAAGAGGAGACGTACCTGTTGTTACTGCTGTTGGCCAAGCCGATTTACTAACAAGTTTGTTTATTGTACAATCGGTACTAGCTGCTATCTATTCGAGAAGTATTTCGGGAAAAGGGCAAAAGATTGAAGCCAACTTAATGAACTCTGCAGTTGGTTTTCATATTCAGGAAGTAACAGCCTTCTTGCATAAAGGAGAGAATCCAGAGAAGAGCGCTAGTGGCATTCCAAACCCTTGGTTAGGTGCACCTTATGGCTTGTATAATACAAAGGATAGTTTTGTGGCAATTGGTATGAACTCTGTTCAGAAAGTTGCACAAGCCATTGGTTTTGAGAAGTATGATTCTGCTGAGTTTGATTCCAATAACATTATTGAGGGAAGAGATGAAATTCGTTTCGATTTTGACGAGGTATTCAAGACCAAGACAACAGATGAATGGTTAGAAATTCTTTTGGAACATGATATCTGGTGCTCTCAGGTCAATACATTTAATGAGATGGTTGAAGATCCTCAGATCAAGCACAACCAGATGATTATTGAGTATGAACACCCAACAATTGGAAAAGTGAAAACGACAGGATTTCCAGTGTCATTTGGCGAAACACCTCAGCAGATTTACAAACCAGCTCCTTTACTAAATGAGCATGCAGGGGAGATATTAAAGGAGTTTTGCAATTTTAATGATGATGAGGTAACATCATTTTTAAATGCTCCAAAGTAGTTTATTTAAGATAGAAATCGTCTAATATCTTGATACTAAAAACAAACACATGAAACTAGGATTCGGATTATATAAGCACATGCTCAACGAAGAGCACTATAAGTTTGCCAAGCAATGTGGTGCAACACATTTAGTTGTTCATTTAGTCGATTACTTTGGTAACGATGATAATAATAAGGAAAATGCCAATCAACCTATTGGAGAGAAAGATGGCTGGGGAGGTGCAGGTAATGGGCAACTTTGGAGTTTAGAAGAAATTTTAAGAATTAAAAAAGAAATCAATAGTCACGGTTTGGAATGGGAAGCTATTGAAAACTTTGATCCTGCAATATGGCACGATATTCTTTTGGATGGTCCCAAAAAAGAAGAGCAGATTGAATTAGTTAAAGAACAAATTCGGATTGTTGGTAAGGCCGGTATCCCATATTTTGGATATAACTTTTCTTTAGCTGGCGTTTCGAGCCGCGATATTGGACCTTATGCGCGTGGAGGGGCCGAGTCGGTAGGAATGAATGGAGCGGTTGATGAAACACCTATTCCAAATGGTATGGTTTGGAACATGGTATATGATAAAAATGCTTCAGAAGGAACATTAGCTCGTATCGGCCATGACGAATTGTGGAAACGTCTGGAGTACTTTTTGAAAAATTTGGTTCCTGTTGCCGAAGAAGCTGGTGTAATATTGGCTGCTCACCCCGATGATCCCCCGATGCCGTATGTAAGAAATACACCACGTTTGGTTTATCAACCGGATATGTATCAGCGTTTAATTGACATCAAACCAAGTGATAATAGTAAACTAGAGTTTTGTTTAGGTTCGGTTGCTGAAATGACTGAAGGAGATGTATACGAAGCCACCGATCGCTACTCAAAACAAAACAAGGTAGGATACATTCATTTCCGAAATATTATTGGCAAAGTGCCAAACTATAAAGAGGTGTTTGTTGACGAAGGAGATATCGATATGATTAAGATACTACGCATTTTGAAAAAGAATAATTTTCAAGGCGCTTTAATTCCCGATCACACACCACAAATGAGTTGCGCGGCACCTTGGCACGCAGGAATGGCTTATGCCATGGGATTTATGAAAGCAGCTATTTCGAGAGTTAACGAAGAAAAATAAGGACGATTAATATATTAAAAGCATGAATAAAGGGAAAGTTATAACATTTGGAGAAATAATGTTGAGGTTATCAACGCCGGGTTATTTAAGGTTTTCTCAAGTGTCTGAATTTACTGCTACCTATGGAGGAGGTGAAGCTAATGTGGCTGTCTCATTAGCCAATTATGGTATACCTGTTGATTTTGTTACACGTCTGCCAGAAAATGATTTGGGACGAGCTTGTACCATGGATCTACGAAAACATGCAGTTGGCGTAGATAACATTATCTATGGAGGGGAGCGTTTAGGTATCTATTTTCTAGAAACAGGAGCAGTAAGTCGTGCCAGTAAGGTAGTTTACGATCGTGCATACTCAGCTATCTCAACCATAAAAAGTGGAATGGTAAAGTGGGATAAGGTGTTTGAAGGAGCCACTTGGTTTCATTGGACAGGAATTACACCTGCAATTTCACAAGGAGCTGCTGATGTTTGTTTGGAAGCAATCGAAGAAGCGAATAAAAGAGGTATTACAGTTTCAACGGATTTGAATTATAGAAAGAACCTGTGGAACTACGGTAAGGAAGCCAATGAGGTAATGCCTAAGTTGGTTTCGGGATGCGATGTTATTTTGGGTAACGAAGAAGATGCTGAAAAAGTATTAGGCATTAAACCATTTGGCATTGATGTAACCGGAGGGCATATCGAAGCGGATGCTTACTTATCGGTATCGCAACAAATAGTTGAGCAATTTCCAAGATGTAAGAAGGTGATTACCACCTTACGTGGATCAATCAGTGCCAATCATAACTCATGGACTGGTGTTCTTTACGATGGAAAAACACTTTACAAAGCCAACAATACCTACCAGATAACGCATATCGTTGATCGTGTTGGTGGTGGTGATTCTTTTATGGGAGGTTTAATATATGGACTTCTTACTTATCCAACTGATGATCAGAAAGCGCTCGATTTTGCCGTGGCAGCATCGTGCCTTAAGCACACCATCTTTGGCGATTATAATCAGGTAAGCGTTGAGGAAGTTGAGAAGTTGATGAATGGTGATAGTTCAGGTCGTGTTTCACGTTAATTGTAGATAAAACTAAGATGGCTAGATTTTCAAGAATTGAAGTAGCATTAAAAATGAAAGAAATTGGCATGGTTCCAGTTTTCTTTCATTCCGATCTAGAGGTATGTAAGCTGGTTGTAAAGGCTTGTTATATAGGTGGGGCAAGATTGTTTGAGTTCGTTAATCGTGGCGATTATGCACATGAGGTATTTAGTAATTTAAATAAATGGTGTGAACAAGAATGTCCTGAAATGATCCTTGGTGTTGGCTCTGTGATTGATGCAGGAACCACCGCTTTGTATTTGCAACTAGGTGCCAATTTTATTATTTCGCCCATATTAAATGCTGAGATGGCTAAAGTATGTAATCGTCGTAAGGTTGCTTGGTCGCCAGGTTGCGGTTCTTTAAGCGAAATATCGCAAGCCGAAGAATTAGGAGCTGAAGTGGTAAAAATATTTCCTGGTGAGCAAGTTGGTGGATCTGAATTTGTAAAAGCCGTGTTAGGGCCTTTCTCGTGGTCGTCAATAATGCCAACCGGAGGTGTGAGGCCGGAGTACGATAATTTAAAGAAGTGGTTTGATGCTGGTGTTCATTGTGTTGGCATGGGTTCGCAACTTATTCCTCAAAAGGTGATTGAGGCAGGTTCGTACACTGAGCTTACATTAAATGTTAGGTCTACTTTAGATATGATTTGTGCGATACGTCAAAAGTCATAATGAATAATCAACTTTTAAATAATAATGGTTTGATATGATGGAAGTGATAATTATTCATGCTTTAGGGCTATAATTTGTCGTTATAGGACAATGATTCTGACTTGTTCTTTAGTCTGATAAATTGTAATTTTAAACATCATCAAATAGTAGTTTTTAGTTCGAGTTGATGCATAATATTCAACTTTTTTTACTATAACAAGCTAAAACGATTTAGCGGAAGAATGAGGAAAGTATAATGCCTGATTAATTGAAGATTAATACTTTCTTCATTATGATATTGGGCGATTATAGTAACAGCGTAAAATGAAAAACATGAATTATATACAGATGAAGACAAAAGCATTTTCTGAAATAGCTATTATCAGATACGCCTTTTTAAGTATTGTGATGTTATCTACATTGAGTTTGAAAGCGCATGAAAGTGCTGGTAGAAGTCAAATTCATGAGATGAATGACAACTATAAGTTGTACCAAATTTGTAAAAATGATATTGAAGGATTCTCTAGCCAATTAAGTGGAGGTATGTATCCTTATCCTTCCTTACGCGCCGATGTGTACAATGCAATGATCGCTAGGGCATCAACAGGTGAGTCGGGTTTTGATTTCCTTACTGCTGTGGTACCAGTCGAATATTCTGGTGATATGGTCAATTTCTTCTTTTATTCAGACATTGACTTAAATAACCTTGAACCATATGACATTAAGGTTAACGATAAGCCTTTGTTATCTTTTGTTCCTGAGAAAAATGGCAACTTAGAAATATTGAGCAATCCGGGACATGGTGATGCAAAATACATTTTGCAAAAACGTGATCATAATGGAGACGGAGTAGGAGCATTTCGATTAAGTGTACCTGCTAATATGTTGGTAAAAGGTGAACAAGCTAAAATATCTGTGTATGGGCAGGCTAAAGGCACCAATGCTTGGTTCATGTTATTCAAATCCACCAATATAGTACATTGGTTAAAGAATTCAACTCAGCACGAGGTTTCGTTTTCGATTAAGCAGTTTACTGATAAGTTGTTAATTGATGCGCCTGCACATTGGGTTGGAAAGAAAGTGTCTGTTGTTTCTGATGGTAAGAAAAGTAAACCAGCTACGTTTAAATTACAAGGGGAAATGGCAAAAGCTGCTGTATCAGCCGATGCCCCTAGAAAATCGTTCCAGATAAAATATGGCGATGCTGTTTACAGTGTTGAATTTCCTAAAGGAGATGGAGATGTTAGTGAGAATATCGTGAAGGGAGATTTCTATTTCGCATCGCATGCGCATTCACACAATGGTTGGTTAGGTGATTTTAGTAAACGTTATCGTCCTGAATATTACCAGGCATACAAGCCGTTTTTTGAAAATAAGTATGAGAAGGGTTTGCTTTCAATCATGAATTCAAGTCATCAGGATATTGCTTGGGTCGACCGTCCGGAGGCTTGTATAATAATGCGCGATACGCTGCTTTTCACCCCTATTATTAAAGCTGCTTTGGCTCGCGAAGATTATGGTTTTGATATTGAAGATGGATTAATGTTACGCGAGTATATTGAACGTCATCCTGAATCGAAGGCAAAACTGACCGAATTATTAAATCGCAAATTACTTTCGGTAGGAGCCACTTACAATTGTCCTTACGAAGATATGTACGATGGCGAGGATTTAGTGCGTCAATTGTATTTAGGTAAGTTATGGGTTAAGAAGAATTTTGGAGGATACGATTCCAAAGTTTATTGGAATGTGGATGTTCCTGGAAAAACAGCTCAATTACCTCAGATTCTGAAAAAGGCAGGTGTTGATTACATGATCATTAGTCGCCATGCTAAAACAATGGTGCATTGGGCAAGTCCGGATGGCAGTTCAGTATTTACTTATTCTCCGGGACATTATGGTGCTGATTTATTACAATTAGAAAAAGGCATTGATGAGCAAATGAAATATGGAGCCGAGCAAGTTGTTTGGTGGAGTCAATATTTTGAAGGAGGAGAAACACAAACGCCACTTCTTTCAAGTCAGGACATGCTTCCGGCTATCGATTACTCTGAGTTTATCGATAAATGGAATGAAACAGAATCAGTAATAGATAATGAAGATACTGAAAGAGACGTTTATTTGCCGTCAATGGAGTTAATGACTGTTGATGAGTTTATGCCATTGGCTGAGCAAAATGCAAGGTCTATCGATACCATTAGAGGCGAGCGTCCTAATGTATGGGTTTATATACATGGCCCAGCCCATCACGATGCGTTGACGGCCAGTCGTAAAGCATCAAAGTTATTGCCTGCAGCAGAGAAATTCCTAACAGTAGCTTCTGTGTTAGATGAAGAAAAAATGCCTTATCCATATCAAGAACTCGATGCCGGATGGCAAGCAAAAATATATCCCGATCATGGTTGGGGAGGTCACGATGGCGATATCACTGATAACTTATTTAAAGAGAGTTTGGTGGAGTCGCAAGTAATAGGAGAGAAGTTATTAGATAAGGCTACTAACTTTATTGCTCAACGCGTAAAAACGCAAGAGAAGAAAGGTATTCCAGTGGTGCTTTTCAACAGCTTATCATGGGAAAGAACGGATCCAGTAAATATTGCCTTAGATTTCCTTAAGGGAAAAGCAATGGGGTTAAGTGTGATTAACGCTGAAAAAGTAAATGTACCAATTCAATATACAGAAGTTATTAAACATGATGATGGCAGTATCAAACATGCCAAAATTGTATTTGTAGCTGAAAATATTCCTTCGGTTGGATACAAAACATTCTATGTTAAACCTGAGATGAAAAGTAATTATTCGGATGCAACACCTAATTACAAAGGGGTATATGAGAATGATTTTTACAAAATTAATTTTGTTGATGGAGGAATTGACCAGGTTTACGATAAAGAATTAAAGAAGAATTTATTTGCGACTAATGAATTCAAGGTTGGAGAGATTTTTACGCTTCAATCGGAAGGTAACGGAGCCGGTGAGTTTGGTGATGTACAGCAACCATTCATGAAGAATTTTGATCAGGTAAGTATCCATAATCCAAAATGGACACTTGTTGCTTCGGGTGAAGTATTCTCAACTTATCGTTTAGAGCAACAAATCAGACATGCGAAAGTGGAAAAAAACGTCACCATTTATCACAAATTAAAACGTATTCAATTCGATAACAGATTGCACAATTGGGATGGTGAAATGTATCGAGAATTCAGAACGGCTTATCCGGTTGCGATCAACAATTCAACTGTATCTCATGAAGTTCCTTACGGAGCAGTACAAGTTGGTAGAGATGAAATTAATAGTGCAGGCGAGCGTTATACACCTCTTTGCAAAGATGTTCATCCTAGAGCAATTATGGATTGGATCTCAGCTGAAGATAATGAGCATGTTATTACGCTTAGTTCTTCTGTTGCTGCTGCCGATTGGATTAACCCAACTAAAGATGGTGATGCTGATTTGTTACAGCATGTATTATTGGCTAGTAGAAAATCATGCCATTGGGAAGGAAACGAGTATTCTCAAGCAGGTAGTCACTCATACAGCCATGTTTTAACTTCTAACCGAGTAGGAGATGTAAATGGGTCAAGAGTTTCGAAGCAGTTTAATGAGCCAATTAAAGTAGTTATTAATCCTGAAAAATCTACCAAAGCTAGTTTGGCTGAAAATGTTGAGTTCTTTAGTATTGATAAGGAGAATGTGATTGTTACAGCTATTAAAAAAGCCGAAGACGGAGAAGAGCTTGTTGTGCGCATGTATGATACAGAAGGTAAAAAAGCTGTTGTCAGTTTAAGTTCTCATTTTGAATTAGAAAACTTAATGCATACTAACATCATTGAGGAGAATCCAAAGGAAGTTAAAGAGATTAAGGTTTCGCCGTACGGAATAGAGACATATCAGCTTGAGGTGAAGTAAAGAAAATCGTCAAAATAGTATATATGAAAGTCATAGGTAAAAGTTTTGTAGCCATAGTATTGGCACTTGTAGGCATAAATGCATGCAATGTCCCTTCTAAATCGACTATTGAATTAGCAAATAAAGGAGCATTAAAATATGTTGATACGCGAGTTGGAACTGCAGCCAGTATTGCTGATATTACAGTTACCGAAGTTGAGGAGCCTATGGGTTATGTTTCGCCAATTGTAGGTAATCCATCTGCTTTAACGCATTGGACACCGCAAACGGCGGTCTGGACAGATCGTGTGATTACTGTACCCGTACCTTATTGGTACGATCAAGAAACGATACAAGGTTTTCGTGGTACGCGTTACCCTAATGGTGCAGTAGTTGGCGACTGGGGTGCCATGTGTGTGATGCCAATGACAGGTGATGTCGTAATAGATGCAGATGATCGCGCCTCAAAATTTAGCCACGATAGTGAGATTGCTAAACCGCACTATTACTCAGTTCAATTAGATGATTATAATATTAAAGCTGAATTAACAGCAGCCTCAAAAACGGCTTTTTTTCAATTCACTTTTCCAGAATCTAATCAATCATCCATTTTAATCGATGGTGTTTTTGTGCCTGGTTATTATAAAGTTATTCCGGAAAGGAATGAGATTGAAGGATATTCTGTTATTGCTGGCCATTTCAGAAATCATTTTGTGGCTAAGTTCGATAAGGAATTTGAAGTCTACAATATAGATAGGTTGCCTAATGTAGTTGGTGCTGAACTGGTTCCTGATGGTTTTCGGGCAGCCTATTATAACAATGATAAGTTTGAAGGCGAACCTGATGTTTTCGTGAACTATTCTGAATTGAATTACGATTGGTTAAAAGAACCTGCAGAAGGTGTTGTAGCTGATTTCTTTTCGGCAAGGTACGAAGGAACAATGCATGCAAGGCATTCGGGAGATCATACATTCGAACTAACCACTAAAGATGGTACTCGAATGTATATTAACGATGCTTTGGTAATCGACAAATGGGAGTATAGAGCAACGGGTACTAACACTCATACAGTTAATCTAACCAAAGGCGAAAAATATGATATTCGCATTGACTATTATGACGGATCAAGTACCACAGAGATGCATCTAAGATGTGCAGAACCTGTGAAACCAAATCCTGAACTTGGACCTCAAATGGCACTTAAAGGAGCCGATGGAAATGCGGTTTACGTAAGTTTTGCTACCAAAGCTAATGAAGTGATAAAAATGAAAGTTGGTACTTCTTTAATTGATATAGCACAGGCGCGTGCTAATATGGATGAAGAGTTTGCTGATTTTGACTTTGATAAAGCTGTAGCTAAAGGAGCTGATGTTTGGGAGAATGAATTAGATATGATTCAGGTAGACGGTTCAGAAGATGATAAAGCTATTTTTTATACAGCCTTAACCAAGTGTTTTGTTAATCCTCGTAATTTAAATGAAGATGGTCGATACTTTAGCCCATTTGATTATCAAGTTCATGAAGGGGTAATGTACACCGATTTATCTATTTGGGATACTTTCCGTTCTTTACATCCGCTTTGGGTTATTGTTAAACCTCAGGAAACAACCGACATCATTAACGGTATGTTGAATACTTATCAACAAGGAGGTTGGTTGCCTAAATGGCCAAATCCATGGTATCGAAGTATAATGATGGGAACGCATGCTGATGCTGTTATTGCCGATGCGTACTTAAAAGGCATTAGAGGTTTTGATACTGAAATGGCTTTCGAAGCCATGCTTAAAAATGCCAATGAAAAAGGAAATCGTGGTTTCTCAGGTCGAGTGGGAATAGATTACTTTAACGATATTGGTTATGTACCAACCGACATTTTCGGATTTTATGGCGAACCTGTTGCACGTACATTAGAATTCTCTTACGATGATTATTGTATTGCTCAAATGGCTAAAGCTTTGGGTAAAGATAATTATTACGAAGAGTACATGGAGCGATCAAAGCGATACATCAATGTACTGGATAAAGAAACCGGTTTAGTTCGCGGGAAGAAAACAAATGGCGAATGGTTAGAACCTTTCGATAAGAGTATAAGTGTGTGGGCACAAGGAACAGATCATGATACAGAAGTGTATTATAAGAATCACACTTTGCTAGTCCCTCACGATGTGCCAGGATTGGCTGAGTTTATGGGAGGCGAAGACCAATTAGAGGCTTATCTTGATGACTTCTTTGATAATGATATGTATTATGTGGGTGACGAGTTTTCGATGCATGCCCCTTATATGTACAACTTTATTGGTACACCCTGGAAAACTCAAAAGGTTGTTCGTGATATGCTGTTTAAGTATTTCTTTAACGATGTAGGTGGCCTTCCCGGAAACGACGACTGTGGTCAGGTATCATCGTGGTATGTTTTTGGAGCAATGGGATTTTATCCGGCATGTCCCGGTGACCCAATTTATCAACTTTGTAGCCCTGTGTTAGACAAAGTGAGTATTAATGTTGGAGAGGGAAAAACCTTTACTGTAATTGCCAACAATAACTCCAGAGAGAACGCCTATATTCAATCGACTACTTTAAATGGTAAGCCGTATAATAGGTGCATTTTAGACCATACTGATCTAATGAATGGTGGCGAACTAGTGTTTGAGATGGGGGCGGAGCCGAACATAAAATGGGGATTAAAGTAGTTAAAAATAGATATAGATGAACTTGAAACAAGCTAGAATTGCATATTGCCTTATACTATTGTTTGTAGGAACTATAATGAGAGTTGATGCTCAATCAAAATATGGAGAGCATCAACCGTATTCGTCCTATTGGTTTATTGATGAGTTGTTGAAATGGGATCCTGAAACTGATTCAGATGCCAGTGTTTATCAAATCAAGGGAAAAGATAAAATTTGGTTGGGAAAAACGACAAGTTCAGATTATTATATTGCATCTTTAGAGAAGGAAGAAAATCAGAAAGAATCGATCATTCAAGTAATATCTGTAGCTAAAGATGGTTCCAAAAGTAAGGCATCAAAAAACATTGTTCACTGGAAATAAATGAGTAATAAAACTAAATATATAAAGGAAGCTTGTGTTGAAGGCATAAAGCAGGCACAGAATGCTGAGAAACAAGGCGCTGATAGAATTGAACTTTGTGCTCGATTAGATTTGGATGGTTTAACACCTGATATGGAAACTATTTCTTCGGTGTTTCAAAAGTGTAACATTCCCATTCGAGTTATCATTCGCCCGGTAGGAGGAGGTTTTATCTACTCCAGTGCCGAGTTTGAGGAAATGAAACAATCCATTATAGCTTGTAAAGAATTGGGTGTTGAAGGCGTTGTTTTTGGGATTACTACAAAAGAGAATACTTTGGATATTTCAAAAACCAAAGAACTAGTGCAGTTGGCGCATCCTTTAAAAGTAACCATACATAAGGCTATTGATAGCGTAGAAAAACCATTAGAGGACTTAGATAGATTATTGGAGATTGAAGGGGTAGATGCAGTACTCACATCAGGTAAGGGACAAACCTGGAAAGATGGCGAAAATCTGCTTCTACAAATGATTTCCAGAGCAGGAGATAAAATGGAGATTATTGCTTGTGGAAAAGTTACTAACGATAATATGGAAACCGTCCATGAAAGCCTGCAATCTTCTGCTTATCATGGTAAATTGATTGTAGGTCAACTATAAAAAAAGTGTAAGAATTTATATTCACAATAGTATTATGAGAAGTATTTTAAAAATAGTAGGTATTGGTTTTTTAATAAGTGTAGTGCTTTTAGGATGTGGAGGAAATGCCGATAAGAAACAGGCATTGCCAAGAATTGCCATTACGGGTTTAGCAATAGAATCGAGTACGTTTTCTCCAGCTACAACCACAGAAGACGCCTTTCATGCTTATTATGGAGATGAGGTTTTTAAATACTTTCCCTTTCTAAAAGCTGATTCTGCACTAAGAAAGCAAGCCGACTATTTTCCTGCTGTAAAAGGGCATGCCATTCCTGGAGGAATTGTAACACGCGAAGCATACGAATCTTTAATGTCGAAAACTTTAGATCGCTTGCGTAATAATCTGCCTTACGATGGATTATTTTTTGATATACATGGAGCAATGAGTGTTGAAGGTCTGGACGACCCAGAGGGAGACATGATAGCTCGAATTCGAGAAGTAATAGGTTTTGATTGTGTCATATCCACTTGTATGGATTTACATGGAAATGTTTCGGAACGCTTGGCAGAAAACACTGATTTAATGACCTGTTATAGATTGGCTCCTCATGAAGATGCTTTTGAATCTAAGAAAAGGGCATTGGTGAATTTAATTGACAGATTGGAAAGTGGAAAAGGAAAACCAAAATATAAGGCATGGATTCCTGTGCCGATATTATTACCAGGAGAGAAAACAAGCACACGTATTGAGCCCGGTAAAAGCTTGTATGCAAAAGTAGCGCCGGAAGCTGCCAAAGAAGGCGTTATTGATGCTGCTATTTGGGTAGGCTATGCTTGGGCAGATGAGCCAAGAAATCATGCTGTGGTTATGGTTACGGGAGATGATCAGGTTCAGGTACAAACATCTGCTGAGATGTTGGCACAAAGCTTTTGGGATGTGCGTAATGAATTTGAATTTGTGGCACCTACTTTACCATATGAAGAAGCCATTAAAAAGGCACTCAACAGTGATAAGAAACCATTTATCTTGAGTGATATGGGCGATAACCCAACAGCGGGTGGTGCTGGTGATGTAACTTGGACTTTGACTGAGTTGTTGAAAATTAAGGAGCTAAAAAGAAAAGGTGGAAAATCATTGATTTATGCATCTATTCCTGGTCCTAAATTGATAACACAAGCTATGGAGCTAGGTGTTGGAAAAACAGTTAAAGCATATGTTGGGGCTGAAGTTGATGATCGTTTTGCCAAACCAATTTTATTGGAAGGAGTAGTTAAAGCTATTCATAAAGGTGACAGAAATGCCGAAGTTGAAGTGGTGGTGCAGGTAGGTAATATATCGGTAATTGTAACTAAAAAACGTAAGCCGTATCACAATGAACACGATTTTACTCAATTGGGTTTAGAACCTCGTAAAGCGGATATTGTTGTTGTGAAAATTGGTTATCTAGTACCTGATTTATATAATATGCGTGGTGATTGGGTGATGGCCTTAACACCCGGAGGTGTTGATCAAAACTTAGAGCGCTTGGGGTATAAACGTATCAAACGGCCAATGTTTCCGTTGGATAAAGATATGACAACTCCAGATTTAAGTGTACGATGGATTCCAATTTCAGGCTCTGAAAGATAATAGAAGGTCAAAGGTAATACCATTTTTACGGTAAATAAATAGGTATAATATGCTATCCGCATCCTCTGAAAAAAGGATGCGGATTTTTTTATAATGCAAGTATATGCTCATTTATGGTTTATGAACTCGCCATAGGAGAACAATTTGTTACTTTCAAGTAATAAACAGTGCTGGCATTGATCGTATTAAGCTTGTAAATTTGTAGAGATAAAAAAATAAAGGGCATTAGCCTATTTTTTTGAACGAATTGCAAAACCGGTTTTGCAAAAAACACAACTCAATTGAAAAAGGTTTCTTTACAAGACATTGCCAGCAGATTAAATGTGGCTAAATCCACCGTGTCGATAGTTTTAATCCACCAATTATACCAATTGTATTCCAAAATGATTGATAAATCATTTTGCTAATTACAATGGTTAATGCCGATACAAAAGCACAGATTGATTTTTTTATC
>JAFMVD010000039.1 GCA_025499625.1 Carboxylicivirga fragile
AGTCCCCTTCAGGGGATTTAGGGGTAACAAATATTGAAGTTAGTTACAAATTATAAGTTTCAAAGATTCTTTTTTGACTTTTGAGACAGCCTCTTAAAAATATAGTATTTTGTTTATTACCTCATATCAATTACGTCAACGCTTGGATTACTTGCTTGATCAAATACAAAAGTATTATCATCCACCGTTTTATTGGTTGTCATTTGCTTAATGGTGACCGTATAGCTGTTACCATCTTTACCAACCTGACGCATTGAATACAGTTGAAGGTTGTCTTTAAAAATAATCAGTTTGATTCTTGAAAAAGGTTTATCTCTGTTTTCCGGAAACAAATCTATTTCATGACATGCTTTGCCATCAGCTGTTCCATCACCAACATAGTTGAACTTGTAGCCCTCCTGATAGATGGTGAATATTGTTGCTGGGTTCAGGTTTTCCTCATCATCGGGTAGTGGCTCGGTCATGTTTACCTCTTCAGCATCGAGCATGTGCTCATATAACGTTGTGCCGTCAAAATATTTGACCACATCCATTACCGATACCTTGTATTTATTGCCTTTAAGAATGATTGATCCATCATAAACTTCTGATATGCCTTCTTGCAAATTCTCCATGGCTAAACTAAAGTCAGCGACAATTGAAGGATAAGCTTTCGTTTTTTTAGTGACTTCATCAAGAATAGATTTTGCCTTCTCGGCCGATTGCGCATTAATGGCAATCGCGATACATAAGCAAACTAAGGTTGTAAAATATTTCTTCATAATTAAGTTGTTTCTTTTCATAGAGCGCAAAGTGATTATTGCATGCTCGCTTTAATTAATAGTTGTTGGAGTAAAGCAATTATTATTCCAAAGTTAAATATTATTGATATTGACTTAGAACTTTATCTAACTCTAGTTCGTCTGGAACTAATACTTGTCGTGCCTTACTACCTTCAAATGGCCCAACAATGCCAGCCGCTTCCAATTGGTCAATGATCCGACCAGCTCGATTATATCCTATCGAAAATCGTCGTTGAATTAATGAGGTTGAACCACTTTGATTAGCAACTACTACTCGCGCGGCATCTTCAAACATAGCATCACGTTTCGACATGTCCACTTCTCCTGCTTCAGTTCCAGAATTATCATCTCCTTGATATTCGGGTAACATAAAGGCAGACACGTAGCCACGCTGTGCACCAATGTAATCGTTTACGCGTTCTACTTCAGGTGTATCAACAAAGGCACATTGCACACGTACCAAGTCGCTACCCTGTGAAATAAGCATATCACCGCGACCAATTAATTGATTTGCACCAGGAGAATCCAAGATGGTACGCGAATCGATCATTGAAGCCACTTTAAATGCAACTCGGGTAGGGAAGTTGGCTTTAATTACACCAGTAATAATATTGGTAGATGGACGCTGGGTTGCAATAATCATATGAATACCTACCGCACGAGCCAACTGTGCAATTCGGGCAATTGGTAATTCCACTTCTTTACCTGCCGTCATAATCAAGTCGGCAAATTCATCAATTACCACAACAATGTATGGTAAGAATCGATGACCCTTTTCGGGATTCAATTGACGCTTCACAAATTTATGATTGTACTCTTTTATATTTCTTGCGTGAGCACCCTTTAATAACTCATAACGATTATCCATTTCGATGGCCAAAGAGTTAAGCGTATTCACCACTTTTTGCACATCGGTAATGATTGGATCGTCTTCGTCGGGCATTTTTGCTAAAAAGTGACGTTCAATCTTTGAATAGATGTTAAGTTCCACTTTCTTAGGATCTACCATTACAAATTTAAGTTGCGAAGGGTGCTTCTTGTAGACTAAAGAGGTGATAATCGCATTTAGTCCAACCGATTTTCCTTGTCCGGTAGCACCAGCCACAAGCATGTGTGGCGCTTTGGCTAAATCAATAACAAATGTTTCATTTGAGATGGTTTTTCCAAAGGCTATTGGCAGTTCGTATTTTGTGCTTTGAAACTTTTTGGTAGATATTATTGAACGCATTGAAACCACTTCTGGCTCAGAATTTGGAACCTCAATACCTATGGTTCCTCTTCCTGGAATTGGTGCAATAATTCTAATTCCTAAGGCAGCAAGCGATAAGGCAATGTCGTCTTCTAAGTTTTTAATTTTAGAAATACGGACGCCTGGAGCAGGTACAATTTCGTATAGTGTAACTGTTGGACCAACCGTTGCCTTAATATTTTTGATCTGTATTTTATAATCTTCAAGTGTTTTTACAATGCGGTTTTTATTGGATTCTAATTCTTCCATTGTTACTTCAGAATTATCACTGCTGTGATCATCCAATAATTCAACGGTAGGCAGCTTGTATGAAGATAAATCAAGCGTTGGATCGTAATCACCCAAAGGTTCATTTTCGTTTTCCCCAACAAACTCCTCCTCTTCTACTTTCTCAATGGTTAAATTAAGGTCGAATTCATCATCTACAGAACCTGGATCCACCTCTGGCGAAAACTCCATTTCTTTTTTGAGGTCATCCACTGGTTCTGCTACAGCAGTTTCAAGCGAATTTAATTCAGTTACTGGCCCCTCTTTTATTTCGATCTCCTTGTTTGAAGGTATTATCTCTTTTTCTTCTTCAGTAGGAAGGACATCTTTTTCTATAGGTTCATCTTTGCTAATTTCAGTTTCAGTATTGGGTTCATTTGTAGAGCCTTCTTCTTTAGAAAAAGGTTTTTGCATTGCTCTATATACTGCCTCAAAAGTAATGGATAGATAGACCAGAAGATAAATCAATAATAAGATGGCTGTACCGACAATTCCGATTGAAGAGCCAAGCCATTTACTTATAAAGTAACCATGTGTTCCTCCAAGTAATAAATATTGATCATCGGTATTAGATATAAACAAAAAACCAAGGGTAACTGATAGCCATATGGTAACGACAAAACTATGAATGACGGTTTGTTTAAGCGGTAAGATACGTGCACCCATTAGTCGAAAGCCAACCACAAATAATATAAGGATTAACGAAAAAGCAGCAATTCCCACACCATCATTCATGAAATAATCAGCCAGGTAAGCACCTAGTTTACCTGTCCAGTTTTTAACCGTAATGTCAGAATCTGAGATAAGTTCCCACATGGAGATGTCAAATTTGCTTTTATCGGCAAATCCAGTGAATAACGAAGAGAAAAATGCAAGTAATAAAAAGAAACCAACTCCAACGGTAATAATACCAGAGATGAAACGCAATTTGAAATTACGAATACTTTGAATCCAATCTTTTAATAGGCTTGTAAAGGGTGTTTTTTTGATTTTTTTCTTGCTCGGTTTCTTGGCCATAGGTCATTCAGTTCAATAGGTATTTATCAAACACAAAAGTAATAAAAGCCATGCCAAATATTGAAATATGGCAAAAATCTTTATCGTACTTTTGTAAATATTATAACTGAATTAACGACGAAACGATATCTTTTATTTCATTCTGATTCGTTCGTTTGTAGTTTTTAGGAATGATAAACTCGTCCTGATCGATTTCCTTGAATTTAACCGATTCGGCTTGCATCGATAATTCAAGCCCTTGAAATACGACACTAAATTCCATTAAAGTTCCTGGTATTTCACTAAAAGGGGTATTTACATTGGAGTGACTAAAACCAAGTTCTTCGGTATAGTATAAAACAGCACTTGAAACTTTGTTATCCTTAAAGTTGGCAACTGCTTTTGTACATTTGATACCAGCAATAGTTTTTACTGAGTCCTCGAAAAATTCAATTTGGGGCAATTGCTGATCTTGAAATAGAAAGAGGTTTTCTTTTGGTTGCTGAGGATAAAACAGTTTTTTGTCAAATATTTTGAATAATGTAAAGCAAGTATCACCTTTTGATCGTGAAATATATTCCAAATTGTAGAAGTTAAACTCACCACTCAGATTAAGTTTGAAATGGTCGTCTTTAAAAATAGAGATCATTTTTTCAGGCAAGAACGAAGCAAAACCTTGATTGGCTATTTCTTCAGGATAGCTTATTGCATAGGTGATGACTCCTTGATTATTAGTATCTTTTGTTTCCTCTTTACAAGTGGTAAAAAGTAATGCCAGAATAACTGCTATAAATAACTGTTTCATGCTTTAGTTTTAGCTTTTACTTCGTCCAAAAGCTGAGTGTCAAAAGTAACAATTAAATGCATAGATGTATGTTAGTTTATCCTTAATAACTGGTATTTCATAAAAAAACAAATGCTTTTCACATGCTTGTTTAGGTAGAGTTTTAATATGTTCATTGTTCTGAAAAGATTAATTGAATCTCCGCATTAAGTAATAATCGCTTGAATTAGCTAAGTTTGTTTTAAATTGAAAGTTGAATAATTGATCTGATATATAGTGCGTTGTGTTATCAATGATGAAAGTCATAAATTAAATGACTAAAATATTGTTATATCGCAAATTGAAGACCTATTAATAATAACCAAATATTTAAAAGCCATGGGCAAATTAGCTGTTATTGCACTTGGAGGAAATGCTCTTTTGAGAGATAACCAAATTGGTACAATCGAAGAACAAGAGCAAAATACTACCGACACGTTAGAAAACATTGTATTCTTATTGAAAGAGGGTTATAATATTGTAATATCACATGGGAATGGACCCCAGGTGGGCAGTATTGTAATGCGTAACGATGCTGGAGAGCAAATGTATAATATACCGCAAATGCCATTGGACGTTTGTGTAGCTGATTCTCAAGGTGGGATTGGGTATATGATTGAACGTTCGTTGAAAAATGTGATGCGTAAGCATGATATAAAACGCGATGTGATTACATTAATGACAACTGTAGAAGTTGATCCCAATGACCCTGCATTTAAAGCACCTACAAAACGAATTGGAAAGATCGTTAACAAAGAAGAAGCTGATAAACTAGCGTCTGAAAAGGGGTGGATATTTAAAGAGGAAAAGAAGACCACAAGTGGATTTCGTCGTGTTGTTCCTTCGCCGCAACCCAAAGAAGTAGGTAACTGGGAAGTGATTGAGAAAAATGCGCGCCAAGGTACTATTGTTATAGCAGTAGGTGGTGGCGGTGTTCCTGTTTATACGGATGAAAAAGGGGATATTCGTCCAATTGAAGCTGTTATTGACAAGGATTTGGCTAACTCATTATTAGCACGCCAAATTAAAGCAGATCGCTTCTATATTTTAACAGATGTACCATTTGTTTATACTAACTTTGGACAACCTGATCAGAAGGTATTGGAGTTCTTGAACATTAAAGATACTAAGAAGTACATGGAAGATGGTATTTTTGGTGAAGGAAGCATGGCTCCAAAAATGAACGCTGCACTTCAATTCGTTGAAGGTGGTGGTGATATGAGTGTCATAACCGAGGCAACCAAATTGGTTGACAAGTCGTTTGGTACAAAAATTACTGCAGAATACGATGAGGCAGATTTGAATAAATACAATAAATAATAATTATAAAAATAGAGAATTATGGCATTTAATCTTAAAAATCGGAACTTCCTTAAGTTATTAGATTTCTCACAGGAAGAAATGAAGTTTATGCTAAAATTAGCGCAGGACTTAAAAGCTGCAAAGTATGCAGGAATTGAGCAACCACGTATGACTGGTAAAAACATAGCTCTGATTTTTGAAAAGTCTTCAACACGTACACGTTGTGCTTTTGAAGTAGCTGCTTTGGATCAAGGTGCTCACGTTACTTATTTGGGCCCTTCAGGATCTCAAATTGGTGGCAAAGAATCAATGAAAGATACGGCGCGTGTACTAGGACGCATGTATGATGGTATTGAGTATCGCGGATACGGACAAGCTATCGTTGAAGAATTAGGAAAATACGCCGGTGTTCCTGTATGGAATGGTTTGACTGATGAGTTTCACCCAACACAAATATTAGCCGATTTCTTAACAATGATGGAGCATAGCGATATGCCTTTGAATCAAGTATCGTACGCTTACCTTGGCGATGCACGTAACAACATGGCTAACTCTTTGTTAGTAGGTGGTTCTATCATGGGTATGGATGTACGTATCGTTGGTCCAGCTTCTTTGCAACCAGATGCTGATTTGGTAAAACAATGTGAAGCAATTGCTGAGAAAACAGGTGCTACCATCACCATTACCGATGATGTTAAAACTGGTGTTGAAGGATGTGATTTCCTTTATACTGATGTTTGGGTATCAATGGGTGAAGCTGACGAGGTGTGGAAAGAGCGCATTGAATTATTGAAACCATATCAGGTAAATACTTCTGCTATGGAAGCTACTGGTAATCCTAATTGTAAGTTTTTACATTGTTTACCTGCATTTCATAATCGTGAAACTAAAGTTGGAGAAGAAATTTTCCAGAAGTTCGGCTTAGATGGAATGGAAGTAACTGAGGATGTATTTGAATCGCCTGCATCAATTGTATTTGATCAAGCTGAGAATCGTATGCATACTATTAAAGCTGTTATGGTTGCGACTTTGGGCGCATAGTCAGATCTAATGGATATAGATATAAGGGCATTCAATGAAAATTGGATGCCTTTTTTTATGATTTGTTTTAGGTTAAATGAATGGCTAATAATTATTGAGTTTAAGAATCAGGACACTGTAGGTGTTTATTTAACTTATATGACTTTGGAACTTTCATTTAGGTCGCTTGTTATTATCTTCGTAGAATACTATAATTACCAAGATTATAAATTAAAGATAAAACTATGACTAAATTGAAATCGCTAGTGATGCTTGCCGTGATGGGCTTACTAATTATTGGCTGTAAAACAAAGGTTGATAATACTTCTGAGGCAGAGAAGGAATTAGCCAGTTTTAAAAAGCATGTTAATGAAATAAAACCAAATTTAAAGAATATTGAAGACATTAGTGCCATGCTGTATTTATCGGGCGCTGACTTTGATCCTGATTTAGTTCTTGATCCTAATGAATGGGAAGCAAATATTCAAAATGAAGATTTATTCGCAGCCAATATGGGGATTTATATCGTGGACGGTTTTTATCAGAAAGCCTATGATAAAAGAAAGGAAGCTTATTATAGCATTATGGCTGGTAAATCAATTGCCGCTAAACTTGACGCCATTGATATATTTGATGAATTAGTGCTCAATAAGTTGGATGCAGGTGTGGTTACCGAAGATTCAATACTTAATCATGTTGGAAATATTTTACATGATTCTGAAGTTGTTTTCAAAAATAAGAACGCCTATCGTGCGTTTGCTTCATTCTTAATTGGTACATATGTTGAGAAGCAATATATATTATTTAATAATATTTTTAATCAACCAGTTAAGTACTCTGACGAAGAGAAAATGATGTTGGCTTCACGCCAGATTATTGTGGCAAGAGAGCAATTAAAACAACTTCCGGACTTAATTAAAGTAGTTGAGGGTTTAAAGACAGATGAAGATTCTGGGATTTTGTATAACGAATTATTAGGTTTGGCGGAGATTCATAATGCCGTAAGTGCTAATAATTATCTTAATACGGTGAAGCCAGAAGATTTCTTTAGAAATGCGAAGTTAAAGGAAATGCATCAGCAAGTAAACGAAATGCGTACCTACTTAGTAACTGGGGTGCAATAAAACTGAATAATATCATTAAGCATTGTAAAGGATAGATTCTTTTGCAATGCTTTTTTATTTCTAATAATTGGTGATTGGTATTATAACTATTTTGTATGCGTAGCTTAACCATAGCCAAAATAATTTTGTCGGCATTGTAAAAAAGTCAATCGGCCAAGTAATATCCCACTATAATAACTGTGCTATTGAAAAATACATCAAGTTATTATGATTCATTTTATCACTTTGCTTATCTTCGAACACCTAAAAAACATTACAATGCATAAACTTATAGTAAGAATACTACTTCTGGCATGTTTAAGCTGGACGGTTGTCACTCCCTTGATGGCCGATGGAAAAAAGAAAATGGATCACACCATTTATGATTCATGGAAATCTCTTGATCGAGAATTTGTTATCTCTGACGATGGTCAGTTTATTTCCTATGTAATTAAGCCGCAAGAAGGCGATACTTATTTGTACATATATAATGTGCAAACACAAAAGTTGGATTCTATCCCCAGAGGTAAAAAACCTGTGTTTTCAAAAGGAGGGTCATTCTTGGCATTTAACGTGTTGGCACAAGCCGATTCTGTAAGAGCTCTTAAGCTTAAAAAGGTTAAGAAAGATAAAATGCCGAAGGATTCTTTATTTGTTAAAAACTTGAGTACTGGTGAGTTTACTATGGTAGCTGGAATTAACAAATGGAGCGCTCCTAAGGATGGTGGAGACTGGTTGGCTTATAT
The DNA here is from genome assembly GCA_025499625.1 of Carboxylicivirga fragile. Taxonomy (GTDB): domain Bacteria; phylum Bacteroidota; class Bacteroidia; order Bacteroidales; family Marinilabiliaceae; genus Carboxylicivirga; species Carboxylicivirga fragile. The sequence continues at coordinate 8,289 of JAFMVD010000039.1, forward strand.
GTTAGATAAAGAAGCTAAGAAAAGGGAAGAGCCAAAGGATTCGGCCGTGGTTGAAGAGGAAACCAAAGAAACTTTGGAAGTAGAGGCGGAAGAGACTGAGGAAGAGGAAGGAAGTAAGTTAAAGGCTGAGAAGGAAGAGAAGAAAGAAGAAAAAAAGGATAAAAAGAAAAAGCCATTTAAGTCGAAAGGCAAACCAATGGTATTTTATCGCCCATCAACAGGCGATAGTATATACATCGAAAAGGTATCGTTCTACAGTTTGGCTGAGAATGGTAATGGTGCATATGTAGTACAAAGTGTTGGTGATACCACGGAAGTTTCAAAAGTATTGAAGTTCGATCCCGAATCATTTACAGTAGATACGGTTTTTAATGAGATTGGTAAAGTTAATAAGATAAGTGCTGCATACAACGGAGAGCAATGTGCATTCTTGTTTTCAGGAGATACGGCTAAAACGAAAGTTTATCGTTTATACCACTATGGTTTAAAAATGGTACAGCCTGCTATGGTTATGGACACAATTCATTCAGCTCTTCCCGCAGAGTGGTCCGTTTCAACCAAAGGTAAATTATTCTTTTCTCGTAATGGTGAGCGTTTATTCTTTGGTGCTGGAGTTAGGCCTAAAGAAGAACCAAAAGATACCTTAACAGCGGATGAAAAAGCACACGTTGATGTTTGGAATTGGAAGGATAAAGAAATTCAGCCGATGCAGAAAAAGAACCTTTCCAAATCCAAGGATCCGGCTTATACTTGCGTTTACCATATTAAAGACCAGAAAATAGTTCAGTTGGCAAATGAGCAGTTTAAGTCGGTTGATGTACCCGATAAAGGAAATGCTACAATTGGCTTCTCCTATGACAGTGAACCATATAAGAGAGCTCAATCGTGGAATGCCATATGGGCGTCTGACGTATACAAAATAGATATTTCTAGCGGAAAGAAAACTCTATTAATTAATAGAATACATGGTAGATCTAAATCATCTTACACCGGTAGTTGGTTTGTTTATTTCGAACCGGCAGATGGACAGTATTATTCAATAAATACAGTTGATGGACAGAAACGATTGATCACACCTGGAATTACAGTATCGTTTTCAGATGAATTACAAGATATGCCAAATGAGCCTTCGGCCTATGGTATAATGGGTTTTTCTAATGATGATAGATATGTGTTGGTTTACGATCGTTACGATATTTGGCAATTGGATTTACTGGCTAAAAAAGCACCAAAGTGTTTAACCGATGGGCTTGGGCGTAAATCAAATACTTCATACAGGTATATTCAATTAAATAAAGAAGAAAAAGGTATTAATCTTAAAAAAGATATTCTTCTTAAGGCTTTTAATGATGTTAATAAAAAGTCGGGATATAGCAAGTTAGCCAAAGGAGAATTAAACCAGATTATTTTTGGTGATTATAGTGTTTACACGCCGTCGAAAGCAAAGAATGCGGATGTGTACATGTGGCGAAAGTCAACTTATACTGACTATCCTGAAATAAGAGTAAGTGATGCTAGTTACACTAATGAAAAGATTATTTCAAATACTAATCCGCAACAGAAAGATTACATATGGGGTGATATACAGTTGGTTGATTGGATAGCTTCTGATGGACTGACGCATCAAGGTTTATTAATTGTGCCTGAGAACCTGGATAAATCAAAGAAGTATCCAATGGTTTCGTATTTCTACGAGCGTTATTCAGATAACCTGCACGGCTATCGTAGTCCAGCGCCAAGTCGTTCAACGGTTAACTGGAATTTTTATGCCTCTAATGGTTATGTAATTTTCGTGCCGGATATCTTTTATCGCGATGGTGATCCTGGATTATGTGCCTACGAAGCCATAGTGAGTGGTTGCTTAGCCATGGCTGATCGTTTTGAATTTATTGATCGCGAAAATATGGGTATTCAAGGTCAGAGCTGGGGTGGTTATCAGGTGGCCCACCTTGTAACGCGGACCAATTTATTTAAAGCTGGTATGGCCGGTGCTCCGGTAAGTAACATGACTAGTGCTTATGGCGGAATCCGCTGGGGATCGGGTATGAGCCGCATGTTCCAGTACGAACATACACAAAGTCGCATAGGAGGTACCTTATGGGAAAAAACCAATAAATACATCGAGAATTCACCTGTATTTTTTGCACCACAAGTGGAAACACCATTATTGATGATGCATAATGATAATGATGGTGCTGTACCTTGGTACCAAGGAATTGAATATTTTATGGCTTTACGTCGTTTGGATAAACCAGTTTGGATGTTGGTGTATAATAAAGAGGAGCATAATTTAACTCGTCGTGCCAATTCAAAGGATTTAAGCCGTAGAATGATGCAGTTTTTTGACCACTACCTAAAAGATGCCCCAATGCCTGTTTGGATGCATGAAGGAGTTCCTGCTGTAAAAAAAGGTAAGGAAACTGGTTACGAGTTGGTTGATTAATTATCGATATTTAAAAATATTTAAGCGTTGCTCAATAGAGTGGCGCTTTTTTTTTGTGCTGTTGGTAGGTGTTTCAGCAACGAAATAAAAAATGAATGCGATTATTTATTTTGATGTTGATAATAGTAACTTTAAGCACCAAAAAAATCTAGTTATGGAATCATTACGTAAAAATCTAATTGGTTTATTGTTATTAGCTTTTGTATTACCTATGTCGATATTAGCACAAGAAAAGGTGGAAATTCATCCATTACTAGGTGATTCTATTACCTACGAAGAAGCCTATAAATACTATTTGTTTCGTGATATTGGGAAATTAGATTTTGATTATGCGCAAGTATATAAAAAATCAGATGTTTACTCGCTACATTTTTACGGTGACTCAGCTTTTTCGATTCCTATGGATAGTATGCAGTTGAAACAATATGTTGCCAATGTTGAACTGATTAATCAATATGAGTTAAGTGCTTCTCAAACTAACGATATCAATGTGAAAAGTGATAGTTTAATTGTTAAGTCAATTGATCTGCACCTAATGAACGATGAGCAGAAAAAGAAGATGATTAAGGATGCCAGACTTTACCAAATGAAAAAGTTAAACGCTGATGAACAAGGTTTACATGGTACGCAACGAGAAGATTACATAAATTATACAGGTGGAGCGGTTTGGTCGCCAAAGAAGAAAAAATAATCATTTACTTTATAACAACAAACGCCACTCAATGTAAGTGGCGTTTGTTGTATAATGCTATTTCTGTTTTCTAATTGGAAACCATTTTCCATAGGTTGCGCAGCGCCATAACCATTCGATGGGGCCAAAGCTAAAAAACTTAAACCACACATATGAGAATGCAAACTGGAATACTAAAATACCCGCAGCAACGGTAAAGGTTTGCTGAAGCGTTAATTCACCAAAGTACCCCCAGGCAATTATTGGGTAGAAAATTAAGATGCCTATTACGGTATGTCCTATGTAAGATGACATCGACTGCTGGCCATAGTTCTTTAACCATGCAAATAGAAAGAACTTAGGGAATTTATCAACCAATAATGCTAAAAGCCCAATGTAGGCCAGACCCAATGAAACCTGACCAACCTCGTGGGTTAATTTATAAAGTACATTACTCCACGATTTTGAAAAAGAAGCAATACTACCCGTCATTGTTGCGGCCAAGCCGGTAAACGTAACACCAAGAATAATTAATGGCAATAGGTATTTTATTTGTTTGCTTTTAACGGTTATAAACTCTGTTTTATGTAAATAAAAACCAAGCATGAACAGACCAAGTACCTTAAATGGACGTCCCGAAGGAATAAAGTCGTACCAACGCCAGTATAAGTTATGTAGGTTGGTTCTGAATACATCAAGGTAATTTGAGCTTCTGAAACCTTCCACAACAGCAGCGGGTGCCATATCTGCATAAGTTTTCAATGCGGTAGCTTCTGGTTTAACAATGTCCTGAGCAAAGGTGAACATGTAAATTATATCCAAGAAAATCGGAAAGGTGAAGAGTATAATCGCTGTCCAAAGCAGTTTTTTAGTTGGTAACTTACGCATGCTCCATAATAGCACGCCCATTAATGCATATAGTGTAAGTATATCGCCCGACCAGCAGAGTGCATGAATAACACCTACAGCAAATAAAATGCCAAGGCGCTTTAGGTATGTCTTATTAAACCCATCTTTTTCACCATTTCGCGAAAACTGTATGTAGAAACCAATACCAAACAACAAAGAGAATATGGTATAGAACTTCGTGTCAACAAAGAATTTAAGCAGGTTGTACAGTAACTTGTCTGTTTCTATGTTTCCCAGTGCAATGATTGAGTCGAAGGGTAGAAACTTCAAGCCACTCCAACTTAGTATGTTCGCATACAAAATACCAACCAAGGCAAATCCTCGCAATACATCGAGGAAAATGATCCGGTTTTTAGCCAAAGTTGGCTTCATTTCAGTTTGATTCATAATTTTAGGCGTATTCTTGTTTTTTTCGAGAGATGAAGATAATAAGTTTTTGAATAAAGTTCTTCGTGATTCGAAATTGATTATTACAATACAACTAAATACCTTAAATTTAACCAAGCAAATAATTCAATAGTTCCTAATTATATTTAATAACATGATTAATTTGTCACTATCTAAAACCTTGTTGTTCCTGGTATTGGTAATCCTGTGCAGTACATCTGCCTTTGCTCAAAAAGATTTATTACAGTCCGGACCAATGGTTGGTTATTCAACTATGAAAGAAGTAATGCTATGGGCTCAGACCAACAAGACAGCTACCGTTCATTTTGAATATTGGAATAAGGCTGATGTAAATCAAAGGTATCTTACAGATAAGGTAAAAACGATTAAAACAGATGCCTTTGTGGCGCGTTGTGTTGCCGATCAGTTGGAGCCTGGCTGCCAGTACGAATACCAATTGTATATTAATAATAAGTCAGTAAAGCGACCTTATAAATTGCAGTTCGAAACTCAAACCCTTTGGCAGTGGCGAACAGATGCACCTGACTTTAGCTTCGGAACAGGAAGTTGCGCTTTCATTAATGAAGAAAAATACGACAGGGCAGGTAAGCCTTATGGTGGCGATTATCAGATTTTTAAAGATATCTACAAAAAGCAACCGCAGTTTTTCTTGTGGTTAGGCGATAATGTTTATTTACGCGAAGCCGATTGGAACAGTGTTACGGGTATCAACCATCGGTACACACATACTCGTTCAACACCTGAAATGCAAGCTATGCTTGGCAGTATGCACCATTATGCCATTTGGGATGATCACGATTATGGGCCAAATGATTCGGATCGATCATACCATCTAAAAAAGGAAACACTTAAGACTTTTAAGAATTTCTTTGCCAATCCTAATTACATATTTGATGAAGGAACAGTCGGTACTTTTCAATGGGCTGATTGTGATTTCTTTTTAACGGATAACCGCTATTGGCGAACACCAAATAATCGTGATGATATTGTGGATCATGATATATTGGGCGAAGAACAGATGCAATGGCTGTTGGATGCTTTATCAAATAGTGGAGCACCATTTAAATTCGTAGTAATGGGCGGACAGTTTATTAGTCCTTTAAAACGTTATGAGAAACACGCCAATATTGCGCCCAAAGAACGTTCAGAACTAATAAGAGCCATTGAACGACTAAAGATTGAGGGAGTCGTTTTCATCTCTGGTGATGTTCACATTACTGAACTATCAAAGTTAGAAATAGATGGTGCTTACCCACTTTACGATTTAACCGTTTCGCCATTAACTTCGGGCATTGCTGGCAAAGGGGCGGAGGAGAATCCAACTCAGGTAGAGGGTACTTTGGTACGTGAGCGTAATTATTCGCTAATGAAAGTATCGGGCAAAAGAGGCGAGCGTGTATTAACGATGACCATCTATAATAGTAACGGAAAGGAAGTTTGGACGAAGCAGATTCATGCTTCAGAGTTGAAGTTTGAGAAATAATAGCTTTAACACCTAACAGGTTTTTAAAACTTGTTAGGTATAGCGTTTATATAATTATCAATTTAAGCCATGAGCAGCATACCTTTCGAACCTGGTGCATATTATCATATCTTCAATAGAGGAAATAACAAAGAGAATATTTTTAAGGAGGAAAAGAATTATAAATACTTCTTGACCAAGATGGCGCAACATCTTTTGAACATATCAAATGTGTATGCGTACTGTCTCATGTCAAATCATTTTCATTTAGTTCTTGAAATTAAGAAGCTTACAGAATTACCTAAGGAGTATCAAAGTGGTAAAAAGAGCTTGCATCAACCTTTTTCGAACATGTTTAATGCCTATACAAAAGCTGTTAATATGGCTTATGGTCGCACCGGAAGCTTGTTTCAAGAACATTTAAAGCGTAATGTGATTAATGACGAAAATTATTTGTTAGATGTTATTACTTATGTCCATTTGAATCCTGTAAAGCATGGGTTTAATACTGATTTCAAAAACTATACTCATTCTTCGTACCAAAGTATTGTAAGCACTGGTCAAACCCAACTAGAAAGAAATGCTGTTATTGATTTGTTTGGCGATAAGGATAATTTTGAATATTGCCATAAAGCCCAATTGTATCGCCTCCGCAATAAGCTAAATGAAATTGAGGATATTGATTGGTGAAGTAAAAAGAAATATACCTAACAGGTTTTTGAAACCTGTTAGGTGTTCAATAAATATAAATAGAACATGGAAAACAACGATATACTGCGTCGCTTACGCTTTACATTTAGTTTTAACGATACTAAGATGATAGAGCTTTCTGCCATGGGTAATTTAACTGTTAACCGGGCAACCATTAGCAGTTGGTTAAAGCGCGAAGGAGATGAGGATTTTATTGAGATGAATGACAAAGAGCTGGCTTCGTTTTTAAATGGATTAATTATTGACAAACGTGGTAAGCAAGATGGTCGCGACCCAGAGGCTGAAGAACGCTTAACAAATAATTTAATCCTTAAAAAGATAAAAATAGCCTTGAGTTTAACGGCCGAGGATATTGTTAATATTTTTAAAATAGTTGATAAGAAGATAACAATTAGTGAAATAGGGGCTTTTCTGCGTAACCCAAATCACAATAAATACCGCGAATTTAACGGGCAATATCTGCGTAATTTATTGTACGGCTTGCAAACAAAGTATAGCCAGAAGTAACTTGATAAACTAAAACGACCATATGAGATTCCCAGATTCATTTTGCCATTTTATTCGAAATAATACGCTGATAGAAATTAAAGGAGGAATTGAAAGAGAAAACTTCCTACCTATCTGGATTGTTGAAGCTAACGATAGATTGTTTGTTAGAACTTGGAATAAAAGCCCGAAAAGTTGGTTTACTGACTTTATAAAAACTGGAGTTGGACAAATAAAATATGGCGATCAAATAATGAAGGTTAAAGGTCAAAAACTACCAAAGGAAGACAAAATAAATCGATTAATTAATGAGGCCTATTTGAATAAATACAACCAGGAGAGAAATATAAAATATGCTGTAGGTATTTCTCAACCCGAATATGCTGATTATACCATGGAATTATTTTTTGATCGTACAGAACAATAAATTTTGATTGACTTTAAAAACATAGAATATTTAAGAGTTGGCAACAATAAGCAGAAAAGAGCTTATGAGGTTCTGACAAAAAAGTCCTGATTTCTCTCGACGAGTTTAAGATCAATATTAATTGGCACAATTCCAATCAATATTGATCTTAAAAATAGTGATTTAGATATAGTTTGTTGCTTTACTGATAGAGATAGTTTTGAGAAATTATTAAACGATTAAACTTGTATAAATGAAAAAAGCTGGAATACTATTAGCTGTTTTTGCTACGGCGTTTGTAATAAATACACAATTGCTAAAAGCACAAGAGGTAAAAAGTGATGTATTCAAACACACTGTGTTCTTTTGGTTGAAAAATCCCGATAATAAGGCGGATAGAGAAGCTTTTGAGAGTTCTTTAACGAAGTTTATTGACCATTCCTTATTTGTGCAATCAAGGCACCTGGGTATACCAGCTGACACTAATCGAAAGGTTGTGGATAACACATATACCTATTGCCTGCAAGTCACCTTTAAAAGCAAGGAGGAGCACGATAAATATCAGGCAGAAGAGGCGCATAAGATATTTATTGAAGAATCCTCGGATCTCTGGGAAAAAGTTATAGTTTACGACTCTGAAAATTTGTGGTAATGCTAGTTTTCAGATGTGCTAATAAGGAATCAACTTCGGTGGCCGAACTCAAACCAATACTAAAAAAACAGAATATGATTAATAAAAGATATCGCATTGTTCAAAGAAAAAGAAATCTAAATAAATTGTAATATTTCAAACAATTTATTTTTTCTCTTATGATTTATTGAAATTTGGTTGCATAGTTCTTACTTCATCAAATGTACCAAGGCAAACCATTTGTTATCATCGTACAATATGTCATTCACAAATAACTGACTTTGCGAGGCCATTTTATTTATCACTTGCTCCGTATATTTGTAGGAGTTTTCGGTATGGATGCATTCGCCAGCTTTAATATTAATTGGATTAGCTAAATAAGGGGATTCAAGCCAAAGCTCGTTTTTAGCTTCGAGGTGCATTTCAATACGACTTTCTGTTTTATTGAAAAATGCAATGTGCTTAAAGTCAATGGGAGATATGTCCGATTGCAGGTAGCCATTCACTGCATGCAGTATGTTCTTATTAAAGGCCTCTGTAATGCGCTGGCTATCGTTATAGGCTGCTTCAATGGTATTTTTGTCTTTTACCATGTCAACCCCGAGTATGAGCTGATCTCCCGAGTTCATGGTGTTTGCTATTTGGCTTAATAGCTTTTGAGCTAATGCAGGTGTGAAGTTGCCAATGGTACTACCAAAGAAACAAATGAGCCTTGGTTGAACGTAGGGAAGACTTTCTAGTTGCTGTGTAAAATCGGCTACGAGACCTTCAATTTTAAGATCAGGAAAACGACTATTCAGTAGTTTTGTGGAGCTGTCAACGGCTGACTCACTAAAGTCAACAGGTCTATAGGTAATGCTTGTTCTGTTATGATCAGGTATAGCATTTAATACCAGCGAGATTTTTGAACAATCGCCGCTACCCAATTCAACCAAATCGATGCTGCGTTGGTTCCCGAACAATTGTGGAGCATATCTTTTAATGACTGCTTTCTCAGTTCGCGTTGGATAATACTCCGGTAGCTTGGTAATCCATTCAAATAAGAGCGAGCCTCTTTTGTTATAAAAGAACTTACTTGATATGGATTTATGATCTTGATTTAAGCCGGAAATAATCTCATTTCGAAGTAAGTCATTGGATAGTTTCTTCAACTCATTGCGGATAGATAGCCGTTGCGCCAATGAATTTTCTACTTGGGCCTGTGTTTTTTGTTCGGAAGTAGCTAATGTGGTGTTGCTCATACAAGCAAGTTAATAAAAAATATGCATGCAACATTTCAACACTTACATTATATCACTAAAAATACTCGATCATACTGTTCTGTATTAACATGAAGTATAAGTACTAACTGCGGACTAAGGCCTTCGGACTATTCGCTCATGCTTAGCATTGCTTTTATCAAGTATCGAAACCTTAATCTTTTTATCAGGAAATTCTTCTTGCAAATATTTACGTAATACTAATGAGGGGTGGGCGTGAAGCGAGAATTTGTTGAGGTAATAATAGATCTGGAACACTATTACAGAATCCATCGTATGACGCACGGTGGATGTCTCAATCAAACTTCCATTATTAAAGCGTATGCGATCTAAAACGCTAGCTATCTCATCATCGTAGGGAACTGTGTTTTGGGCTGAATAATGAAATTCATTGCCATTGGGAGATGTAAGAAGTTTTGATTCTTCGCCACGATAGTCTTCAAGTTGATTAATGTGCATGTGGTATTGTGTAATAAACAGGGCTTCCGGGTCGTACTTAAACCTAGGTTTGGCATCGCGATGTACTTGGTTAATCCGGTGTTTTTTAGGATAAAAATTTAGCACGTCAATTATTAAGGAATCACCAACCTTGTATTGATTTAGCACCACTTCATCTATTTTATCAAAGTAGGTGATGCCTTCATGTTCGTAATAATACTTAAGTGTGTGCACTTCGTATCGGCCGCCATTAAACACACTATCGCCATATATGATTCCACTAACCGTGTCGTTAAAAACCAAAACGTAATGGTAAAAATACCATGATCCGGCCAAAGAGAAGACCAGAATACTCATGGCGATGGTACGCAAAATAAAAAAGTTGCGTTGCTTTTTAATGGTTGATTTAGTTTGGCTCATGGCCTGGGTTTTAGGTTTAGTTGTGTTGCTTTATTTCGCACCGTTAAATAAAGGTAATTCATTTAACGAAATATCCTTCTCAACTTCACCATTATTATGAGCCAGCAGCAAACCTTCTTCCAATAACATTTCGCGACTTTTAAGTCCTGTTTCATTTAATCCGCTGTTTAAACCTTCGTTTAACATACGTCCTGCTTGTAAAGGAAATTCAAATAACTGCGGAAAGTTATTCTTATCGTTTGGCTTGTCAAAGAAGGTCTTACAACTAGGTTCGGACATTGAAAGATAAATGCGACAAGTTAATGGGCGCGCTGGATACACACTACATGAGCCATTTTTCAAAAGGGGACAAGCTAGCTTATCTGCAAGTAATTCATCCTCGCTCATTCGTCCTCGCTTTTGATAATTGTCGAAGGCAGTCTGAACAACTAGTTTTTGATCGTCTTCACTGAAATTTAACTTCATGAACTCCCACATAAAATGAATTTCGTGTGAAGTGGCAAATATGGCTTGATGGCAACACCAGCTACAGCCTTTTTTACAATCGAGGGTAACATTTTGGCGTTTTGCTTCCACCGAAAGAGCTTCCACTAATCCGTCTATGGCATCTTGTGCCTGGCGAGTTGTTTGTAGTAATGACTTTTTAGAAATACCATCCCGGTCGGCTGCTAAGGCCAATCGAAGGCCATCGTTAAAAAATACCTTGTCGTTATCTGATAATTGATTTTGATCCATCTATAACTATAGTTTGTTGCAATTAAGGAAATATCTTTAACTAATCTCCTTTTTCTCTTTTGAGTTTACAAATAATATATCGCCCGTTTGCTCATAGCCATCAAATAATTCCATTTGAGAATGTTTGAGCTGTTCTTCTCTAAAACCAACGATGGTTAAACCGGCTTCTGACGAGTATTGATTAATAAGCGTTTTTACAGCTATATTTTCCTCAACAGGCAGAATTTCAATGTTGGATAGAGTGATTGGCAAGCGGCCTGTTTGTACCAGTTCGCGTAATTCATTGCGACTTTCTACCATCTGTTCTTTTGGACAAATGCTGTAAATCACAATTTTGCCCTTGCGCCAATCAGGGTGAGAAAGCACGATGTAGCCTAATAATATCATTAGGTTAGCATTGGTATGATCGGTCGGTTTTATCCAAACATGAATGCCGTTACGGTATTTTATAGCCTTGTTTGATTGTCCAAATACACAAACATCGTAATCGCCTGCGCGAGTTAGATTTATGTTCTCGACTATGCGATCTAACTCTTCAGGTGTATGTTTATCATACTCAAAAATAATCATGTTATTCTCCATGCCCGATATACTTGGCGACTGTATGGTTTGGGCAATGGCTGTGGTGTAGGATGGAGAAATCATTGTATCGATGTAAACCGAGTTATCCTTGTCGTTTTGATTGTGTATTAATTTATCCAGCTCACTCTTAGCATCTAAATATGTTTGTCGTGAGAAATAACCCTCGATGAAGTGAAAATAGGTGCCAAAGCCGTGCTTGTACGAAATCCAATTCATCAGGCTAAATATCTTGTCGCGCTCAAATGAGTTGGTTGAAAGACATAGCGCTGCAGGTCGCCATTCGTTTTTCTCGTATTTACTACGTTTCTGTTGCATGTATACCTGAAGCTTTCGGTTTAATTGAAAAATGGCTTCTTTAAAAATAGCTTCGAAACCTTTACGGTTTTTATGGTAACTGTTAATGTAGATGTACAATAGAGTAATAAAGGCATAGGCCATTATGGTGTACATGGCATTAATCTGAAACATCATCCATACCGATAATAGAAAACCAGCCAAACTAATGTACCATTTTGATCGGAATCGTGGACGGTAGGATGGGGCAGAGCCAAAGTGATTTAAAAAGGAAATGAGGCACAAGGAGCCATAAGTAATCATGAAAAACATGGATATTATCTCGGCTACAAAGTTTACATTGCCCAAACCCACAAATACAAAAGCAATGGCAATGGCTACAATGGTTGCATTTACAGGTTCTTTGGCGGCACCTTTCCCTCTAGATAGAAAGTGATTCACCTTTCGGGCGGGGAAGGATTTATCAGTGGCTAATGCTTGCAAAGTACGAGGTGCCACAAGAATAGAACCCAAGGCTGATGATATGGTAGAAGCAGCTAATCCTAAAGGAATCAGGATAAAGCCACCAATGGCTATGTTTTTCATAACCAATTGGTGGGTCAATAAATCTTCTTGAGATGCTGATGTTGCTAATTTGTAAACCACAGCCAAATAAAACAACATACCTGCAATGGTGGCATACATGGTACCCTTGGGTATACTCTTACCCGGATCTCGTAAATCACCACTCAAACCTACACCGGCTGTCATACCAGTAAAGGCTGGGAAACATATGGCAAACACATGAAAGAATTCTTTTCTATTGAAAAAACCAATGTTCTGATTACCTATGACAGCAGCTTCTGTTTCGCTTGGTGTGCCTACAAAAAAGGCAATTAATGAAATGGCCAAAAGCACCACAACTATGTACAGGGCTTTTACCCCCATATTAGCGCCTTTTTTAAGAATTAATAGAGCTAACCCCGCCATTACAGGCAAACTAATGGCTTGCCTCGGTAATTCCCATCCGTAAGTGCGGCTCCACCACTCAAAAAGTGGTTCAAATGTTTCGGTAAAGGCAATGACGTAAAAGGCAACACTAATGGCTTGCGACATGAAAAGCGCCATACCGATGGTAGCACCAATGTTAAGTCCGAATGAACGAGAAATAATGAAGTATTCACCACCGCCTTCAACTCGTGTATTTGTAGCAATTTCGCTAATGGCCAGGGCTGTTGGTATGGTTATTAAGTGTCCCAATATTATTATTAACAAACCTCCAAACATACCAATTGTACCAATAGCATAACCAAAGCGCAGAAACAAGATAGCTCCTAAGATGGTGGAGATGGCTGTGAAGAAAACTGGAGATGTTCCAAAGCCTTGTTTGTTCTTTGTGGTTGAGGTACTGCTCATGTTTAATCTTTTGCTTAAAAGTAAGAACTTAAATTAAAACTTCTATGATCATAAAGCCAATAAAAAAGCTGTACCGATGAATACGATACAGCTCAATTATGATTTTATAATTTGTTATTTTCTTTTCTTAGGTAATGGGAATTGCTCAAACATTTTTCCAATCATTTTTCGAATTTTTTTCTCAGAGTTCTTTTTACTTCCTTTAAAAGCACCCGTTGCTATTGATTGCCATACCAACTGTTTGTCGTCACGATCAATAATATCGATGATTACAGTCCCTTCTTTATACGAATGATAGTTAACCCTATTGATGCCAGTGCCAATTCCCCATCCATAATTATAAGTATCGCTTCCCCAATAAAAATTATTAACACGATCGAGTGATACCGCATCTTTACCTTGCGTAATCACCATTACTTTAACAAGTAATTCTGGTGAAAGTGTTTCGTTGTAACCACGGCTGCTTAACTCGCTTGAAATAGCATTTGCTACTATCTTCTTGGTTTCTGGGGTCATCATTTCTGATTCCAAGCGTTGCATCATCATGAAATTATTGTACTCCTTAAAACTAACCGTAGGATCAATTTCAGTGATTATTTCAAACGGTTTACAAGAAGCAAAAAGAGCAATGACGATTAAGGTTGCGAATAGTTTTACTGATTTCATCTATAAGTAATGTTTTATAATTTTTTTTCTGACGTGGGTTAAAAGTAGTTATTTTTCTGCAATTGTTTTAACGATTTTGGGTCACGTTGGTTTATTAATGTTTTTTTACTTCGGCGTAATGCCGGAAAATGCAGATGTTGGAGATAAACAAAAGGTTGCTCCATAATTGAAACAACCCTTTATTCTTTAATTAGCTTTTTTATAGTCTACATGTTATAGAAAGCCTTAAAAGCTTTAGTAATGTAGGTATGATCATTGGTTCCGCCTAGTTCACGTATCGAGTGCATACCAAGCATTGGGTTACCAATATCAACCGTACGCATATCTATTTTTCCGGTTGAAACGTTGCCTAATGTTGAACCACCAACCATGTCGGAGCGGTTAACAAATTTCTGAACAGGTACATCAGCTTCTTGACAGATATTTACAAAGGCTGCAGAGCTATCACCATCGCTGGTGTATTTTTGATTGGCATGAATTTTAATAACCGGACCTGCATTCATTACAGGGTGAAGCACAGGGTCGTGTTTTTCAGGATGATTCGGGTGCACCGAATGCGCCATATCAGCCGATATCATAAATGAATTATAGATGCAACGGTGATAATCTTCACGTGTTTTATCCAACTTCTCCATAATGCGCTCTATGATGTTTCTGAAGACAGGAGAGCCCGCTCCTTGTTTGGTTACACTACCCACTTCTTCGTTATCAAATACACATAAAAATTGAGTGTCATCAGTATCCGTGCTGTTGGTGATGGCTTTTAAGCCAGCGTGTACCATTGCTAAGTCATCTAACTTGCCACTCGAAATAAACTCTTGATTTGGCCCAACTAAACATCCCTTTTCAACTTCGTATAAGAACACATCAAAGTCCAAAATGTCTGAAGCATCCACGTTTAATTCTTCGGCCAATAACTTAAGTATGTAATTTTCTTTCTCGAATGTATCGTTAACAATGGTCATAAGTGGCAACATATCCACTTGCTTGTTAAGAGCCATGCCCTCGTTAACTTCACGATTCAGGTGAATGGCCATGTTTGGAATGATTAAAAGAGGTTTCTTTAAATCAACCAATCGGCTTTTGGGATGTAAGGGGTGATCGCCTTTAAGAATGACGCGTCCAGCGATTGACAAAGGTCGATCAAGCCAGGTTAATAAGATTGGGCCACCATATACTTCCGTATTAAGTTTCAGGTAGCCACCTGCAGCAAGCATTTCAGCATCTGGCTTAATTTTAAAACCAGGAGAATCACTATGGGCACTAATTAATTTCATGCCCGTGTTTTCAGGTTCGCCTTGTCCTAGTTTAAAGGCAAATAAAGCTGAGTCATTTTTTGTGGTGTAATATTTACCACCCTTATTTAGTTCCCATACCTGTCCCATGTCCAACTCTTGAAAACCACCCTTCTCCAATTCTTTGGCGGTGTTTTCAATGGCATGAAATGCACTTGGACTATTATCTATAAAGTCAATTAATTCTTGTGCTAACTGTATTTCTTGTGTCATGATGCTTAATCTATATGT
This sequence comes from Carboxylicivirga fragile, assembly GCA_025499625.1. GTDB lineage: Bacteria > Bacteroidota > Bacteroidia > Bacteroidales > Marinilabiliaceae > Carboxylicivirga > Carboxylicivirga fragile. The sequence goes on from JAFMVD010000039.1 coordinate 23,730, forward strand.
TTATCTGCCGAAAGTTAGTTAAAAGGATGAGCTGCAATAATGAGAAAGGTCAATGTTTGAGAAAAAAAAAGCTGTTTCGAGTGAAACAGCTTTGAAAAATTTTGAAATGATAAAGTTATACAACTTTTACATTTACAGCATTTAAGCCCTTACGTCCTTCTTCAAGTTCGTAAGTTACTTCATCGTTTTCTTTAATTTCGTCAATTAAGCCATTAACGTGTACAAAGTACTCTTTGCTAGACTCTTCGTCCTTAATGAATCCATAACCTTTTGAATCATTAAAGAATTTTACAATACCTTTATTCATTATAAAAAAATTTGGTGAAACCAGTTGATAGTTAATGCACTGGTTTCATTACTAAAAATAAATTGTTCCTAACAAATGTAAAAACTATTTTTCAAAGTTTTACTGTGAAATTTGATATTTAAAATAAAAATTACGATTATTTTCAATGAATAGGCAAGAGTGTAGGTTTGTGTTCTTAGGATTATTTATAATTGCCTTGTTACAAGTTGTTTGTATGGTGGTGTTGAAAACTCACGAAAGTTGATTAAATATTTTCAGTGCAGAAACATTATCTTCGCTATGGAAAGAATTGCAATTTAGAAATATATAAAATTACCCGGTCAGAATGATTGTATGTGTTGCCGAGAAACCCAGTGTAGCGAATGAGATTGCTCAAATACTAGGGGCGAAAAATAGACGTGATGGTTATTATGAAGGTAATAACTATCAGGTAACATGGACATTCGGCCATTTGTGTGGATTAAAGGAGCCGCATGAATATTTACCTGAGTGGAAGCGATGGTATATGGGGTCCTTACCAATGATTCCTTCGCGATTCGGTATAAAGGTGATGGACGACTCAGGTATTCAAAAACAGTTTAACACCATAGCCCGATTGGTTAAAACAGCAGATGAGGTGGTTAATTGTGGTGATGCCGGCCAAGAGGGAGAGTTGATTCAGCGATGGGTATTGTTGAAAGCAGGAGCAAAATGCCCCATCAAACGTTTATGGATTTCATCCCTAACTGAGGAGTCCATTAGAGAAGGGTTTGAGAAATTAAAAGCGGGGGAAGAGTTTAATAATTTATATGCAGCTGGTAATTCTCGAGCCATTGGCGATTGGTTATTAGGAATGAATGCTACCCGTTTGTACACTTTAAAATATGGTCAGCAAGGTCAGGTATTATCCATAGGCCGTGTTCAAACCCCTACTTTAGCACTGATTGTTGATCGTCAAAAAAGCATCGATAATTTTAAGCCAGAACCTTATTGGGAATTAAAAACAAAATATAAAGAGGTACTCTTTTCTGCTACCAAGGGGCGTTTCACAAGTAAGGAAGAAGGAACGGCATTTCTTGGTAAGATAAAAGAAGATGAATTTGTAATAAAGGATTTCTCACGAAAGAAAGGTAAAGAGGCGCCGCCAAGGTTATTTGATTTAACATCGCTCCAGGTTGAGTGTAATAAGAAGTTTGCTTTTTCGGCCGATGACACACTTAAAATTATTCAGGCCTTGTACGAAAAGAAAGTAACCACTTATCCACGTGTTGATACGACTTATTTGAGCAACGATATTTATCCAAAAGTACCTGGTATTTTAAAAGGCTTAAAGGATCATGTGCATCTGACCAATCCTTTGTTGAAGGAGAAGTTGAAAAAATCGAAGAAGGTATTTGATGATAAAAAAGTAACCGATCACCATGCTATTATTCCAACAGGTGTGCACGCCAATGCTTTAAGTCGCGATGAAAAGTTAGTGTACGAAATGGTGACGCGTCGGTTTATTGCCGCCTTTTATCCCGATGCCACTATCTCTAATACGCAAGTTTTGGGAAATGCCGGTAATGTTGAGTTTAAAGCAACGGGTAAGCAATTGTTGGCTCCGGGTTGGCGCGTTGTTTTCAACGATGGTAAAGAAGCCGACAAGAAGGACGGAGAAATTATGCCTGAGTTCACTGTAGGTGAATCTGGCCCGCATGAACCACAACTGCTCGAAAAGGAAACCCAGCCTCCGAAGCATTATACGGAGGCAACCTTGCTTCGGGCTATGGAGATGGCAGGTAAGCAGATAGATGATGAAGAGTTGCGCGAAGCGATGAAGGAAAATGGTATTGGCAGACCATCTACACGAGCAGCCATTATCGAAACCTTATTTCGTCGCAAGTACATCTCGAAGAATCGTAAAAATCTGCATCCAACCATTACAGGCACGCAGTTAATTGATACCATAAAAGATGACCTTCTTAAATCGGCTGAGTTAACGGGTATTTGGGAAAAGAAATTGCGCCAGATTGAATTGGGCGAATACGATGCCACTGAATTTATGAAAGAGCTGAAGCAGATGGTGTCTGATGTTGTTTTTCATGTCAAACACGACCGTTTCGCTAAGAAGGTGGAATTAGTTGAAGAAGAAGAACCAGCTAAAAAAGAAAGCAAACCCAAGAGTAAAAAAACACCAGTGAAGTTAATTTGTCCGGTTTGCAAAGAAGGTACCATGCTTAAAGGGAAAAGTGCCTGGGGCTGTTCGCGCTATAAGGAAGCTTGTAAAACCTTAATCGCTTTTAAATTCATGGCTAAGAATTTAAGTGATAATCAAATTGAGCAATTGATACTAAAAGGCCAAACCGGATTAATTAAAGGCTTTGAAGAGGAAGGGGTTAAAGTAAATGGGCGTGTTCAGTTTAATGGCGGTGTATTAAGTTTACAAAAGGAAGAGGAGGCCGTTTGGACTTGTCCGGCATGTTTGAAAGGTGTAATTGTTGAGGGCAAAACGGCGTATGGCTGTAATAACTTTAAGAACGGTTGTAAATTGCGTTTACCATTTGAATTTATGGGTAAAAAGCTGAATAAGAAACAAATTGAAATGCTTGTTTTGAAAGGCAAAACCAATACGATTAAAGGTTTTAAAGATACCCAATCAGGCAATGATGTTGCTGGTTACCTCTTGATCGATGGAGGGCAATTGGTTTTTAAACCTAGCTAAATTCACATTATTTTGTTTGATGTCACGGCTTTTCTTATTTTTGATGGCTCGTAAAAATATGGCGTCATTTTTGTGAAATAGAATCCCATAATTTACGTTTATCAGTATTGATAATTGATTTTACTAAGAATGAAGTATTCCCAAACTATATTTGCAATTTTCATATCGGCTTTGTTAATGCTATTTTCTTTTGAAGGAAAGGCACAAACAGAGGAAGTCAAAGGCAAAGAAAAAATTAGCATTAAAGGACAAGTTTATTATTTACATCGTGCACAAAAAGCGGAAGGTCTTTTTCGAATAGGTGTGAATTACGGTGTGTCGGAAAAAGAAATTTTGGAAGCTAATCCTGAAGCTGCATTTGGAATTAAGGAAGGGCAATTACTTAAGATTCCTGTTATATCCGGCCGTAACAGTACCAAACAAGAATTAGATTCGACGGCGTACATATATCATACCGTTGAACAAGGGCAAACGGTGTTTTATCTTTCGCAGAAATATGACGTGCCTAAAGAGGTTATTCACAAATATAACCCAGGTAGTGATCAGCAATTACTCCTTGGTACTATCATTAAAATACCGAAACAATACGATGTAAAATCACCAATTGATAATAAAGATAAGGACAATGGCTTTGTGCTACATACGGCAAAGCCAAAAGAGAATATTTATGCCTTATCGCAAAAATACGGTGTAAGTATTGAATCCATCATCGAATCTAATCCTGTGTTACGTTCAGGTGTTTTGCCAAATGGCTCGGTAATTCGGATACCCATAGTTGAAAAGGAAGCGGAAGTTGCAGATACCAATAACGAGGTTTTGGAAGATGAATTGTATATTTATCACAAGATTGAGGCAGGTGAAACTTTGTTTAGTATTTCGCAAGTGTATCATTGCAAGCTAAATACCGTTCAGGATGCCAATAAATCAATCGATCCAGAGGATTTGCCATTAGGTTTTGTGGTTCGAATTCCTAAGTTATCCATGAAGAAGGGAGCGGATCATAACTCAAACAGTGATTTATTTACCATTCATAAAGTCAAGCGTAAAGAAGGTTTGTACGCCATTTCTCGTAATTATAATATTGATGCGGATATTATTCGTACAGTCAATTCGGAATATGATTTAAACAATCTGAAAAAGGGAATGTTATTGCGTATCCCAAATCGTCATTGGTTTAAAATGACATCAGATCAAGAACGAATGGCTAAAGAAGCAGCAGCAGAGGAAAGTAAATCGAAGGTTGAAATAAGTGAAGTTGACTGCAATGCCTATCGTTACGATTTAAATAAACCAACACTTAAGGTGGCAGTTCTTTTGCCATTTAATGTTGAAGCCAGTAAGCGGGTTAATATTATTGAAGAAGAGGTTGATGGTGAGATAGTAGTGAAAGATAGGGACGAGAAGATAATTTCGCGACACTCAAAGGTATTTGTTGAGTTTTATCAAGGAACTTTATTGGCCATCGATTCAATGAAGAAACAAGGCGTGAACATTGAATTATTTACATACGACACAGCTCCGGATACCAATAAGGTTAAACGAATTTTGGCTTATCCTGAGATGGTTTACATGGATTTAATAATAGGACCGGCTTATACAAGTAACCTGCGCTTGGTATCTGATTTCTCGAAACAGTACAATGTGCCAATGGTTTATCCATTCTCAACAAAGAATTCAGAATTAGCTTCCAATCCACGTTTATTTCAGGCCATGCCAATCGATACCTTATTGTTCGATAAAATGGCCAATCAAATAATAAATTCTGCTAAAAATAAACGTATTGTTTTAGTGCGTACCGAAGATTCAGAATCGGTTTATGAGCGCAAGTTGAGTAAATTATTTACCGAGAAAATATATTGGGAAAGCCTTAAAAAAGGTGAGGTACCCGACTTTGTAGAATATAAGTTCAAACAAGATGACTTGGCCAGTTTAGAGCAAATGTTTGCCAAGGATAGAGCAAATGTGGTTGTAATACCATCGGTAGAAGAAGCACAAGTAAACCGAATTATCACAACTGTAAAAGGAGCTAAGGAAAAAACAAAGGCGGATATTACCCTTTGGGGAATGCCGGAGTGGTTGCGTTACCAAACCATTAATCCTGAGGATATACATCGCTTAAATGGCCACTTATTTAGTTATTATGCTATTGATTACAACAATAAGGAAACCTTTAGCCTGATTCAGAAATATAGAACTTGGTTTAAAACCGAGCCAATGTCAATATCGCCTTATTTCCAAAATGCCAGTGTGAAATCGAATATGAGCCGCTATAGCTTGTGGGGATACGATGTGAGTTATTACTTTTTGAGTGCACTTAAAAGTTATGGAAAGCAGTTTGATTATTGTCTAGATCAACATCAACCGCATGCTATGCAAACTGCTTTGAAATTTCGTCGCCTATCAAACTGGAGTGGTTTAGTAAATGAAAGCTTGTATATACTGCATTTTACTCCCGATTATCAATTTAGGATTAAAGAGATTGACTAGAGTAGTAAGTAGATGTTAAAAACGATTGTGTTCATTGAGTTTTGTTAATTAGGACTTTATGTTGTTGATTCTATATTTTTAATCGCTTCGGTTTTACTCTTAGAATGAATGCGGAAGTTATTTTTGGACAGCTTCTTGCATTTCGCACAACTTTAGTTAGTACTTCTGCATAGTAATCACACTATTTGCAGTTATCTTTGCACAAATTTTTAAGGAATGGTATCAATTAATCAGTTAACTGTTGATTTTGGAGGTTATAAGCTCTTTGAGGATGTATCTTTTATGATACCGCCAAAAGATAGGATTGGCCTAATTGGAAAGAATGGAGCAGGTAAATCAACCTTGTTAAAGATTATGGCTGGTTTGATGGAGCCAACCACTGGTGAAGTTACTAAACCAAAGGAGTTCAAAATTGGTTATCTACCCCAGCATATGAACTATGCTGATACGCGCACTGTAATTGATGAGGTGGAGTTGGCCTTTGGTGAAATAAAATTACTTGAGAAGCAGATTGCAGACATCAACAATGAGATTGCAGAGCGAACGGATTACGAGTCGGAAGGATATATGAGTTTGCTCGATCGCTTAAATGACAAAACGGAGCGATTTAACTTAATGGGTGGTGCAAATCATACCGGATTAATTGAAACCACTCTTAAGGGACTTGGATTCGAAGCTTCCGATTTTCAACGAAATACAGGGGAGTTCAGTGGAGGATGGCGCATGCGCATCGAATTGGCAAAAATACTATTGGAGCAACCCGATATCTTTCTTCTGGATGAGCCAACTAACCACCTTGATATTGATTCCATTCAATGGTTGGAGGATTTCTTGAAGACCTACAGTGGTGCAGTGGTGCTTATTTCGCACGATAAGGCCTTTTTAGATAATATTACTAAGCGCAGCATTGAGATATCGCTTGGCCGCATTTATGACTATAAAGCCAGCTATTCGCGTTTTATGGAGTTGCGTAAGGAGCGTCGTGAACAACAGGAGAATGCTTTTAAGAATCAGCAGAAGAAGATTGAGGATACTGAAAAGTTTATTGAACGATTTCGATATAAAGCAACCAAGTCAGTTCAGGTTCAATCGCGAATAAAACAGTTGGAGAAGATAGATCGGATTGAGGTTGATGAGTTTGATAATTCGGCTTTAAATATAAAGTTTCCACCAGCTCCACGTTCAGGAACGGTTGTTGTTAAGGGTGAGCAAGTAAGCAAATCATATGGTGATTTATTGGTGCTTGATGAGGTTGATATGAGCATTGAGCGTGGTGAGAAAATAGCCTTTGTAGGTAGAAATGGTGAGGGTAAAACTACCATGGCTCGTATTATTATGAATGAGTTGGCGCACCAAGGTAAGTTAACGCTGGGGCACAATGTAAAGATTGGTTATTTTGCCCAGGATCAGGCAGAGCGCTTAGATGATAGTCATACGGTTTTTGAAACCATTGATTTGGTTGCGGTTGGTGATATTCGCACTAAGGTAAGAAACCTGTTGGGAGCCTTCATGTTTAGTGGCGAAAGTGCCGATAAGAAAGTAAGTGTATTATCGGGTGGAGAACGCACACGATTGGCAATGGTTAAGTTGTTGCTCGAGCCTGTTAATTTGTTGATACTGGATGAGCCGACCAACCACTTGGATATGCGCTCTAAAGATATACTTAAGCAAGCCCTAAGAGATTTTGAAGGCACCGTGATCTTGGTATCACACGACAGGGAGTTTTTGGATGGCTTGGTTGAAAAGGTTTATGAATTCAGACACAAGAAAATAAAGGAACACTTAGGAGGGATTTACTACTTTTTGGAGAAGAAGCGTCTTGAGAACCTGAATGATTTAAATAAGGGTATTGCTTCAAAAAGGAAGGTTCAGACTGATAAAACAGAGAGTGTTGCTAAATTATCGTTTGAAGAACGTAAGGAGCTTAGCCGAAAAGTGAAGAAGGCTCAAAAGCAGGTGGAGCAAAGCGAAACTAAAATTGCTGAACTTGAGTTGGAGCTTGAAACACTTACGGAAGAAATGAATAAGCCTGAAAATGCTTCGGATGAAAGTATGTTTAAGCGTTACCATCAGGTTGAGAAAGCGCTGGAGGAAGAAATGGAAAGCTGGGAGCAGGCTCACAGTGAATTTGAACAATTAGAACAACAAAAACGAGAAATAGACTAGTTATGGCAAAAGAACAAATGGTATTTGGTATTAGAGCCGTTGAAGAAGCAATTGCTGCCGGTAAAGAAATTGAGAAGGTATTTATCAAAAAAGGCTTGCAAGGGACACTATTTCAGGGTTTTTTGGATGAAGTAAGGGCAAATGAAATTCCTTTTCAATTTGTGCCCATCGAGAAACTTAATCGCATTACCCGTAAGAATCATCAGGGTATTATAGCGATGATTTCGCCTGTTGTTTATCAAAGTATCGAACAATTGATACCGATGCTGTACGATGAGGGTAAAGAGCCTTTTGTACTAATCCTGGATCACTTAACAGACATACGTAATTTCGGTGCCATAGCCCGTACGGCCGAATGTGCTGGTGTACATGCGATAATTATACCTGAGCGTGGAGGTGCCCCAATTAATAGCGATGCTATTAAAACATCAGCTGGAGCATTACATACAATTCCTGTTTGTCGTGTAAATAGTTTAAATACCACAGCAGAATTTCTTAAGAATAGTGGATTGAAATTAGTAGCCGCCACCGAAAAAGGGGCAGAGGATTACGATAAAGTTGATTATAGTGGACCCTTGGCCTTGATTATGGGAGCAGAAGATACAGGTGTGTCCTCTCAATTGCTTGCTGTGTCTGATGTCAAGAGTAAAATTCCTATTCTCGGAGAGATACAATCTTTAAATGTTTCGGTAGCAGCTGGTGTTTTGATGTATGAAATTTTGAAATCGCGGAAGTAAAAAAAATATAAAACTAACTTAAAAGAGTTCGTTTACCTGTAAACAGAGGGCAACAACCAAATATATACGGTGTTTTTAGTGTAAGGTTTCATCACATTTATCTACAGAAATTTGATTTTTCTCATAATCTTTCTAATTTCGGAAGGTTTTGCGATGATAAAAATCACAATTTTTTAATCAAAAGCAACGTTTATGATCCACAAGGAAAGAGTCCTAAAAGTAATAAATAAGGAGCAAGCAGATCGCGTTCCTTTTTTCTATTGGGATGTACCCGAGTTTGGTGTTAAGTTGATGAAACACCTTGGGTTAGATAATCGTGACCAGCTTCTGGAGTATTTAGATGTTGATTTCAGATGGGTAGAGCCAGATTATATTGGTAAAGATCTCATCAAAGCAGGCGGCAAAGAAAAAGTTGATATCTGGGGTGTAGGTTATTCTAGGGTTCAAAATGGAGATTTTGAATTTTGGGAAGCCACTAATTTTCCACTTCAAGGTGTTACAGAGCCCGATGTACTTGAAAAGTACTCATGGCCAACGGTCGATTTGTTTGATTTCACCACATTGGCTGGAAAGATTGAAAAGTATAAAGGTTATGCAGTTATGACCGCACCAGGTTATTCCTCGCCAGGTTTGTTTCGTATTATCCAACGTTTGTTGGGGCGCGAAGCGTTTATGGATGTTATTATGTATCATCCGAAATTTTTTGAGGCATTGACTCAAAAAGTCACTAAGTTTTATACCGATTTTATTGAGCAGTTATTTGCAAATGGTGGTGAGAAATTAGATTTCATCCGCATTGCCGATGATTTTGGTACGCAAAGTGGTTTGGCCATTAGTAACGATATTTGGGAGCAATATTGCAAGCCAGCCATTGAAGCCTTTACCGAATTACCTAAGAAACATGGAGTGAAATTTTATATGCATTCATGTGGAGCGGTTCGTAAGTTAATACCTGAGTTTGTTAGTATTGGTGCATCCATTTTGGATCCAATACAAACCAGAGCAAGTGGTATGGAACCATCGGGTTTGAAAGAAGATTTCGGTAATTACATTACATTTTGTGGGGCACTGGATGAAGAGTTGTTACTTCGTCAAGGTACACCACAGCAAGTAAAAGACGGTGTGAAAGAGCTTTTGGATACCATGGCTCCAAGAGGTGGTTTTGTGTTAGGTCCATCACACAAACTTAAAATAGAAACGCCGGTCGAGAATGTGTTAGCCATGTATGAGGCTGCAAAAGAATGGAGATATGAAACCGAATGTATAACATAGTGATAGTATATCATTTTGTTTATTATCCCGATAATTATCGGAATTAAGTCATTGAATAATCGCATTACTTTAACCTTGCTTTGTATTACAGAGCAAGGTTTTTTTTGTGGCATTGCTTAAAAATTTATTAGCTTCGTTCAAACAAAATAAAACCTTATACTATGAATCAAGTTTCGAAGATTACCGCATTGCTTTTATTGGCTCTTTTAATTTTACCCTCAACTATACAAGCACAGTTACGTTATAATTTGAAAGTAGGAGAGATGTATGGGCTGAAACAAGAGTCTTTTCAAGATATAACTCAGAATATTCAAGGAATGACGCAAAATATTAAAAATACCATTGGCGGTGACATTACTGTTACCATCGTCTCAAAAAGCAAAGGAGTGTACACATCCACCTTAGTGTTTGAATCTTTGTTATTTAAAATGGAAAGTACTATGTTCACCATAGCATATGATTCTAAAGACGAAGCTCAGGAAGAAAATATGTTATCGAAAGCATTTGATGCTATTGTTGATTTTGAGTTTACCATGATATTTGACGAGACAGGAGAAATTACTGAAGTAAGAGGCTCTGAGAAATTGTTGGAAAAGATCGCTTTGTCATATGGTAAAAGCATTGATGAATTGGGTATGGTTGCTGAGAGTGTTAAGACACAGTTTAGCGATAAGAGCATGAAACAGAACATGAGTTCAATGCTTTTGGTGTATCCTGATGAAAAACTTAAAGTGGGTACGGAGTGGACAAACGAAGTAGTAACAGCTGGAGCAATGCCCATCGTTAGCAATTACAATTATGTGGTAACAAGCGCTAATAAGTCGATTATTGAACTGAAGGGTACCGGTAAGATGACTGCGGATGATAGTGCTGGTTCGGAACAAAATGGCATGACACAAAACTTTGATTTAAGTGGTGATGTAATTGTAAGCGCTACTATTGACGCTAAAACAGCTTGGCCTCAATCAATGGAACTTAATCAAGAGATGGAAGGAAGTGTAAGCATTGAATCGCCGCAATTACCAGTACCAATGGAAGTGCCAATGACTATTAGTAGCAAATCTACTTATAAAGCTTATTAATACGTATAAATAATTCTTTTAATAGTGTGAACATAAAGGGTGTACAATTGCTTATATGGTAAGTATTGTTAATTCTAATTTATGCAGAAAGAGTAAGTGTATTGGGTTTAAGAATATGTTATAACATATTTAATGAGCTTAATTCAATTGCTTTAAGCTAGCAATATACATTTATGAAAAAGAATAAATCAAAACAATTATTCAGAATCGTATTATTGGTTGGAACAGTCGTATCGCTGTTTTTCGTTCCATGGTTATTGGTAAAGGCGTGGATAGTGCCTTTGCCAGAGACTGTTCAGGAACAATGTGATGAAGCCATTGGACATGGATTTGATGGAATGATTGTATACATAGATCAAAAGGGTCAAGTTCCCCAGTATTATACTTCGGGTTGGCATAAGAGAGAAACCAAGATACCCGCCAAACATGATGCACTATTTAAAATTGCCAGCATAAGTAAATTGTACGATGCCGTGGCTATTACCAAATTGGTCGGTGATGGACGGCTTTCTTTGGATAAAACAATCGCTGATTATTTACCTGAACTTGTTGGGAGAATCGCTTATGCTGATAAAATTACCTTGAAGTTAATGGTGCAACATAGAAGTGGCATCCCCAATTTTACGGACGCTCCAAAATTTTGGGAGGCTCCAACAGGTTCCTTTGACGAAAGTCTTGCCTTAATTGATGGTATGCCTGCTAATTTTGAACCTGACGAAAATTATGAGTATTGTAATACAAACTATTTGTTACTTAATAGAATCATGGATGATGAGTTGGGGTATGGTAACTTTCAATTCGTTCAAGAAGAAATTCTAAAGCCACTTGCACTTAACAACACCTTTGGCTCAGTAAGTGAAGTAAACATTGAAGATGTGATGAGTGGCTATCATGTAGGTTATCCCCATGATTTAAAGGGAAATGATTATGGCATGCAAGCCTCAGCTAAAGATGTAGGCACTTTCCTAAGAGCATTAAATGATGGTTCTCTGTTTGAACCTGGAGAACAGGAAATATATTCATCCATCTATGAATTTGAGCATTCAGGTTGGGTTCCAGGCTACCAAAGTTTTGCCTTTTATAACAAAGAGCTTGATGCTGTTGTTGTTGCCTTCTATAGTACAACCGATGCTAAATTGTACAATTGGAACTTATCAGAAATTATAAATAATCGAATAGTGAAAATATTGAAAAAGCAAAAAAGCTCATAACATTGTATGAGCAATCATTTCGCTAATTATTTGAGAAGGAATATGTCCTCGAATAAAATTTGCTTATGATTGTTTTAAGCTATTATATGAGTTTAAACTAACTAAGTTTTTCTTTAAAGAAATCGATGGTTCGTTGCCATGCTAATTTCGCTGCAGCCTCGTCGTAACGTGGTGTGGTATCGTTATGGAAACCATGATTTGCATCTTCATACATATAAGCTTTATAGCTTTTATTGTTTGCCTTTAATGCTTCCTCGTAGGCTGGCCAGCCAGTATTCACTCTTTTATCTAATGATGCAAAGTGCAAAAGTAATGGTGCTTTAATTAAAGGAACATCTTCGGCTTTAGGTTGCCCACCATAAAAAGGTACGGCTGCTGGTAAATCTGGAATGCGAACGGCCATCATATTCGAAATCCAACCACCGAAACAAAAACCAACAACACCAACTTTTCCATTACTTTCTCCATGATCTTTCAAAAATGCTTGAGCAGCAATAAAATCTTCTAGCATTTCATTTTTGTCTCTGGTCTTTTGCATCGTACGACCTTCATCATCCGTACCCGGATAACCTCCTATGGGCGAAAGAGCATCTGGCGCAAAAGCAATAAATCCATCTAAGGCAGCCCTTCGGGCAACATCTTCAATATGAGGATTAAGACCTCTATTTTCATGAACAATAATAATTCCGGGCAATTTGGCGGAATTGTTTGCAGGTCGTGTAAGCAGGCCTTTAATGACTCCTCCACCTTTTGACGAATTATATTCGATGTATTCTGACTTTAATCTTAAATCATTGGATGCTATTTGTTGAGCAGCAACGTAATTAGGCATTAAAAAGTTCAATAAGCCTGCAACAGTAATTCCTCCTACTGCATAGGTAGTAAGCTTATTAACAAATTCACGTCGACTGAATTTATTGTGGGCATAACCATCGTATAAATCAAAAACCTCTTGTTTTATGTCTTTCTTGCTGATCTTCTTCATGACAATATGATTTGATTTACTTATTATAACATCTTATAAATGAAAATGTTTGCCTTGATGTTTGTCTGGTGGTTTGAGCTGTTGAAATATTTAGAATGCTATTCTTTTAATGATGGGTTTAAATTCGAACTTGGAATTAATTGAGAAAGAAATAAAATAAGAAATAGCTAACTTAGCCTTGAGCTATTATAATATATTATTCACAGTAGATGGATAAACAGATTACAGAGACATTAATATGACAGAACCTTTACAGCGATATTTTACAGATAACTTTAAATGCAACGAGAATGAAATTTCTGAAATTACGAATTATTTTAAAGCTATATGTTGGCTGTGTCGCATGCTGATTTTAAATTGGCATTGAGCAGAATCTCCTTTTTTTAAAATTTCTACATTAAACTGCTCGAAAGAACCTATGTCCAATGGTTTTATAAATTTAGCTTGATGTCTAGACTCATCTATCTGCATACGGTTTATTTAAAGTGCTTTAAAACCGAAACATCCCAACATTTCGGCAAGCTCAATGTAACACATCTAACATCCTAACATCTGCACATCGAACATCTTTAAACCTTACTCTTGTCCCTTGCGCCAACTCTCTTTACTTAGTAATTCGCCTGCTTTGGTGTAATGTTTCCATTTTCCATGACGCAGACCATTCTTGTATCTGCCTTCAATCTTTAATTGTCCGTTGCGGTAGTAATAAAATGCATCGCCATCAAATAGGCCATCGTCAGATGTGAGCTCAGCTTTTTTGCGGCTATTGCTGTAATATTCCTTATAGTCGCCAACCATTACGTCATCATCAAACTCTACTTCGGCTTTTATATTATGCGCTTCATCGTCGAAATAAAAAATAGCCATGCCATCAACTTTTCCATCGTTATAGGGGATGGCAGCTTTAATGCGGCCACTGGTATAATAACTACGCCATAAACCATGTAAGAGACTGTCGCGCATTTCTCCTTCGTGAATAATGAGACTATCTTGTACCCGCTCAGGATGTGTCACCCAATAGTCAACATGGCCTTCGCTCCAGGGAAAAGTATCGTCGGGAATTAACTTGAATTTCAATTCGCGGTATTCATCCACATATAGTTCCTCTGCTGAGTTTTGTAGTTTTTCCAACTCCTCGTATAACATGGTGTTATCATCGTGCTGTGCCAGTATGCTGGTTTCAAAAAAGGCATCACTAGAGTTTAGCTGACAGCCGATGTTGGCAAATTTTATCAGTAGATTTTTATTTTGTTTCAAACTTTTTCGTGCATCAGCATTACTGTAATGATAAAGGTGCTGATAAACTTTTGGCATTTGAATGAACATGGAGAAGTTGCACTGTGGTTCGAATTGAGCGATAAATTCGTTGAATGAAGGTGTGCGTGCCAGTGTATTCCCAACTAGGTAATCATCGATCATATCCATTAATGAACTGGCCGAGTTTGAAAATACCACATAGTTATCGATGTAAGCAAAATAGGGTTTTTCCATGTTTGACATCAATCCGCCAAAGAATAGTTTAAAGAATCCTTTCATCTGCAAAAGGTGGATGTGATGGTTGCGGTATTCGATTTGATCGAACCTTACAGGCGTGCGCTTTTTTATGTGTTGAAGCAAAAGTGCCATTTTTTCCTTGGCCAAATCAATGTCATTCGCTTTAATGGCCATGAGCGCATCCAATTCTCGTGCATTCGATTCTGGTCGTAATTTTGCCAAAGCAAATTCGCCATCCAACCACGAGAATAATACATCGTCAAAATCAAGGTCTAACCACTTTTCGCTTCGTTCAATATTTTCGATGTATTCTTCATGTTTAATCGAATCACTGGCTTTGTGTTCTTTCAGTAAGTCATCATAAAAATCGCGAAAGTTCCCAGTGTTCAGGGTCATCATAATGGCTGTCTTGGCCGGAAACAAAGTATGCGCTTCCAAATCGCCAGCTTGCGCTTTTGCCAATGCTTTTACAATGGATGGGATAGAGTCGTGATAGTTGGTAAAGCCGTTTAACTGAATGTTTTTTTCTTGCCAATGCGCTACCATAGCCGAGTAAGCCATTACTTCGCTTAGATCTACTAATATTGGTTTTAAATCAGGGTATTGACTGCCCGCAAAAAGGTGTAATTGACTGTAGTTGATGTATAAGTTGAGCAGGCCAGAGCTATTTCTTTGTTGAGCAGCAATAAACTTATCATTCTGAAACCCGATTCCACTGTTTAGTTCTTTGATGCTTAGTTTTAATAGTTGAGACGAAAAGGAGCCAATTAGCAGGTTTTCTTTTATACTAAGATGGATAATGTCCTGTGGCTGATCGTAGCAAAGGCTATAGATTTTGGTATCATCATAATTATGTTCGCCCAATTCATAATCGAATAGTTTGGCCAATTGTGGAAGTACCGATAATTGTCCGTACTTACCAATATCAATGGCAAAAACGGTTTCAAAATCGCTATTGTTGAGCATTTGTACCGAAATAGCCAGAGGCCGATTTTTAAAGAGCTTTCTTAAAATAGCATTCTCCATCATTAGCGAATCGAAATGCATCATGTTGGCATCATACTCATCTAAAAGGTCTGCCTCAATTAAACTTTCCCAAAGGGCACTTTCTTTTACTTCTTTCCAGCCAAGTGTCAGGTTCTCGGTTTCCACTACAATTACTGAACTAGGGTGCATGGCTTCAATGCATTGCAATTTATCAACCTTAAGTGTTTGCATATAGATGAAGAAAGCGCCAATACCCAAGGTAATGATGGCAATAGCGATTAGGAAGTATTTTAGAAATCTCATAATTGAGCTTTGATTAGAATTTAGCTCTAATTAAGCAATATTTTTAGAAGCAGAGAAGTGAAGGGCAGAAGAAGCAATTAATTTAGATTGATTTTTTATACTCATCCGATGACTATTTACATTATACAAGAGTCATCGGATGAGTTGGTAGTATCTAAAAGTCTATTGTCTATAAATCTAATAATCTATTATCTACATTTCTAAATTCTACTTTTAAACCAATACAATTTTATTGGCTGCACACTCTTTGCGCATATCTTCAGGCCAAATGCTAGCTTGTATTTCACCAATGTGTGCTTTACGTAGGAAGAACATACATAGGCGCGATTGGCCAATTCCACCGCCGATTGACAATGGTAGTTCGCCGTTCAGAAGGCGCTTGTGGAAAAGTAATTCTTTGCGATCAGTGCAGCCTTCTATTTCAAGTTGCTTGGCTAATACCTCAGGGCTTACACGGATTCCCATCGATGATAATTCGAATGAACGTTCTAGTATTGGGTTCCAAACCAAAATATCGCCATTTAAGCCTTTATAACCTTCAGCTGTTTCTGTGCTCCAATCATCGTAATCAGGAGCGCGTCCATCGTGTTTTTCACCGTGCGATAATTTGCTACCAATGCCCATTAAAAATACTGCTCCATATTCTTTGGCAGCTGCATCTTCTCGTTCTTTGGGGCTAAGGGTAGGGTATTTTGCCAATAAGTCCTCACTATGTATAAAAGTGATGTCTTCTGGAAGGATGGGTACAATTTCCGGATAGCGTTCATAAACAATAAACTCAGTTCGTTTCATCACTTCATAAATCTTCTTTACAATGTGCTTCAGAAAATCAAGTTTATATTCTTCCTTCGAAATGTGGCGTTCCCAATCCCACTGATCAACATATAAAGAGTGGATGTTACTTAATTCTTCATCGGGGCGGATGGCATTCATATCGGTATATAAACCATAACTGCTCTCGATACCATATTCGGCCAGCATCATACGTTTCCACTTGGCCAAGGAATGTACCACCTCGGCTTGTGCGTCACCAAATTCTTTAACAGGGAAGGATACTGGACGTTCCGTTCCATTAAGGTCATCGTTAATACCGGTTCCTTTCATAACAAAAAGAGGAGCGGTAACTCTACGCAGTCGTAATTCAGCAGATAGGGCCGTTTGGAAATGATCTTTAACTACCTTAATAGCATGTTCGGTTTGTTTAAGATCTAATGATGAGCGGTAGTTTTTAGGTATAAATAGTTTAGCCATAACTTGGAAATAATAATAGTTTGAAATTAATACTTGTGGATTTGTTTCAAATTCAACACAAACATGGTAAAAATATTTTGAATTATAATCATATTGTAATAAAAATCATAAATATGAAAGTAATAGGCTTGGTTTGGTGTCAGTTTAATTATTGCTAATGCCCGCGGAAAGACTATTTTTGCGCTGCATTAAAGCGGCGGTATGTATTCAGGTAACATTACAAAACTGTATTTGATAAAGGTGGCAAAGTGGTTTATGCTTACTATGCCTATTCTTCTTTTGTTTTTTCAGGACCTTGGTTTTACGGTTGAAGAGTCGTTTCAGTTAAAGGCCATATATAGTATAGCCATCGTTATTTTTGAAATACCATCGGGTTATGCAGCCGATGTACTTGGTCGCCGAAAAACACTTATTATTGGAAGTATATTGGGTACTCTTGGCTTTGCTATTTACTCCTTTACCAGTGGTTTCTATGCATTTTTGGCGGCAGAGTTAGTTTTGGGAATCGGACAAAGTTTTATTAGTGGAGCTGATTCTGCATTGCTTTACGATAGTTTAAAGGCCGATGGCCGTGAGAAAGATTACCTTAAATACGAGGGGCGCAATTTTTCGGTTGGTAACTTCAGCGAAGCCATAGCTGGTTTTATGGGTGGAGCCTTGGCTGAGATTAGTTTACGCATGCCTTTCTATTTTCAAACAGGTATTGCTTTTATTGCCATTCCGGCGGCGTTTATGTTGATTGAACCACAATTGTATACCCGAACACAAAAGGCTACCATGCGCGATATTTGGAATGTGGTTAAGTATGCCATGCTGACCAATAAGAGTTTGCGCTATAACATTATTTATTCATCCATAATTGGTTCGGCTACACTAACCATGGCATGGGTTTATCCCTTGTATCTCAAGGAGATTAATTTTCGTGAAATCGAGATTGGAGCAACAAGTACAGCGTTAAATTTAGTGGTTGGTTTAACAACTCTGGTAGCATATAAAATAGAACAACGTTTAAGGCCGAAATCAACAGTAATTGGTGTCACTCTGGTTATTACCGGGGCTTTTATTGCAGCCGGACTGTTGCATTCGATCTATGTGTTACCTGTTTTGGTTATTTTCTATTTCTCACGAGGAATAGCCACACCTGTTCTGAAAGATTACATAAACCGCATTACATCATCTGATATGCGTGCCACCGTGTTGTCTATTCGTAGCTTAATTATTCGTGCTAATTTTTCCATTCTGGCGCCTTTGTTTGGTTATATGACTGACCGCCTAACATTAAGTCAGGCCTTTGTGATTATTGGAGCCATATTTATGGTATTAACAGGTTCAAGTATATACCTTTTTCTACGTTCATTGGAAAAACAAGAAAATTCACATTAAGCGTTTTTGTTACTTGTTTTTCTTTCGCTTGTAATCCTGCCGAAAGGAGAGGGATAAGAGATAAAGTAAAACAAATATTGGCAAAACAGCTGTTGGTATAGCTGCCTTCTTACCAAATAATGTTAATGCTGTTACAACAGCAAATCCTGAGCTTTTAATGGTTAGCAGTAAATTCTGAGATACCAGGAAAGCTGGGTTTTTAATCCATCTTTTTGCAAGATATTCATATGTGAAACCCATTACAAAGTGAGTACAGAATAATACAAGTGCAATGTTGAAAAGGATGCTTGTTTCATCAAAGAACACAGAACGATTGACTCCAATGGCAATAAATATTAGAGTGGCAAAGCCCCAATCTACTATTTTTCCGCGTATCAATTCAACTTTTGGCAACCACTTAGGCAGTAATAAGAATCGTGATAAGATTAATGGGACTACAATGGTTTTTAGCATGAGCACAAATAAACTCATTGATGAGATGCCATCATTACCGGTTAGCCACCCAACTGCGAAAGGAGTGAGGAATATGGCGCATAGAAAGGCTCCTAATACTCCCTTAATGGCATATTCAACATCGCCTTTTAAAATGTTTGAAAATGGAATAATGGCCACACCGGGAGTTGTTGTTGCAATAACTACAAACCCATAGAATAATTCCTTATCATCTATTAGCCAATTGGCAAGTAGGATGCTTACCACTGCATATATTAGGTAGTTCAAAAGCGCCCCCATCATCATAGGTTTGTACAACTTTGAAGGTGGATATAAGCTTTTTGTACGAATATTAGTCATTGAGAACGTCATGACTAAAGCCAATATATAAATGGTGTAATCCTTAATGTTGTTGGCAAAATCGCCAATAGACAGGCCTAGAACCACGGCTAATATTAATACAAAATTTCTGTTCTTAATGAGGTTTACGATAAAGGTCATGGTTTAATATTTTGCTTTTAAGAAGCGTAAAATTACAAAGAACAAGATGAAATAATTGATGCTAAAACATGATATTTGGTATTGTTCTAAGGAGCGGCTCTTTTTGAGTGTTTGAAAATAAGAGCCGCTCCATTCGTTTACTATTAGTTTTTACTGAAAGAGTTTTTGGAAAGCGCAATTTGCCTTACTTTTGAGCAAATTATAAAAAAATGTCAGAATCAATACATATCAACAACTATATACCCATTCCACCAATCTTTTATCCCGAAGGCAGTGATAAACCATTCTGCAATTGCAAGGTGTGTGGAAAGGAGCTGATGGAGAGTGGAGAGCCCTATTTGATTGAAAAGGCTTATGGTCAGGATTTAGAAAAGGAAAAGCGTCAGGTTATATTTGAATTTGTGTATTGTTTCGATTGTGTGCAAGAAGTGCATGAAACCTTATCAGTAGAGTCGAGGGTAAAAATTGCTGAGTATATGAAACAGAATACCAACCTTGAACAACGTGATGCTGAGTTGAAAAAGCATGAGCTGTTCGATGTGGACATCTGGTTACACAATTGTGTTGTTAAAAATCAGAGCATCGATGAGGTAAAGGAGTTTCAGATATACGCATTGTGCCAAGGAGGAGATTTGCTGTTTCATCAGGCGCCATATATGATTTGTGGCGATGCTGTTGATGAAATTGCGGGTTTACTATCCAATAAATCGTTAGATATATTAAATGATTTAATGACCGATTTGATTGATCTTCCTCCAGAGTTTAGCGAGTTATTCAAAACACGTCATCCTATTTTAATTTAAGCTTCGTATCAAAGTAGGTTGATATAAAACTTATTCTTGATACTTTTGCAGCATTAACAACAATAATTTATCCGTCTTGATACTTAATACTCTTTTCTTGATACTAATATTAAAATGATGAAAGGTCAACTATTTTTTATTCCCAATACACTAGGTGATAGTCCAATCGAACGTAATTTGGCAAACGAAACTATTGGAATAATTCGTTCGCTCAAATATTTTATAGTTGAGAATGTGCGTTCAACAAGGCGTTTCTTGAAGAAAGTAGATAAAAGTATTGATATCGATACTTTGACCTTCTTTGTATTAGACAAACATACCAAAGTTGAAGATTTACCAACTTTTCTGAAGCCCTTATTAGATGGTAATAATATGGGTATGGTATCTGAAGCGGGTTGTCCAGGAGTTGCTGATCCTGGTGCTGATATTGCACAATTGGCCCATGAAAGAAACATAAGAGTTGTGCCATTGGTAGGGCCATCTTCCATTTTAATGTCGGTAATGGCATCCGGTCTGAATGGTCAGAGTTTTGCATTTAATGGCTACCTACCGGTAAAAAAGGAAGAAGTACCCAAGACGATTAAAATGCTGGAGGAGCGTTCACGCCGCGAAAATCAAACGCAACTATTCATTGAAACTCCTTATCGTAACATGCGTTTATTAGAAGATCTATTGCGCCATTGCAACCCCAAAACACGCTTGTGCATTGCTTGCGATATTACTTTAGAAACTGAATATATTGTTACTAAAACCGTTGCTAAATGGAAAGGCAGTTTGCCCGATATAAATAAACGACCTGCTATCTTTTTGATTTTGGCATAGGAATAGTGCAATGTGCATAGTGCATGTTTATAAAATCGCATCTTATTTTGTTAGATGTAAGTTAAGGTTCCATCTCTAATATTTTTTAATGAAATTTTAAATTCGTATTCGAACTTGGGCATAAACACTCCATTCCCAATATTATCATTAATCTCATTTGCTGCATATTTCTTTTGTATACTATACTACAGTATTTAATAATGTGATTTTAGCTATAACATTTTGACAACTTTATGTTTAGGTTGTTTTTATGTTGAAACTTTTATTACTTTTATACTAACTTTATAAAAGGAAGTAATAAAGCATAACCTAACTGTATTAAGATGAAAACCATTTTTCCCCTAAGTATTTTAATTTTTCTGTCAGGATTTCTAAATGCCCAATCAGTTATAGATTATACAATTACAGAGAGTAGTTTTGATAATGGTGGTTCTTTCACTTATACTAGTAAAAGTATTAATAATTATGATTCCAAAGGTAATCTTGTACTGATAGAAACATATACGTGGAGTCTTGCTACAAGTGAGTGGATATTAAGTTCAAAAAGTGAATACAATTATGATTCCAATGGAAATCAAATTTTGTATGTGTCATATAACAAAGTGGCAAATACTAATGAATGGATAGGGTTATATAGATGGGAGACCACTTATGATGTAAATGGCAATGAAATCTTATTTGTAATGTTAGATTGGGATGCAAATCTCAATAATTGGATTGGCAGTTATAAATTTGAATCAAGTTATGATTCTGATAATATAGTTTCTAGTATAGATTATGTTTGGGATAAAGCTCTCAATTATTGGAAAAATGATTATAAAACCGAATTTATTTACAATTCGCATGGCAGTTTATCTATTAAAGAAGGGTATAATTGGGATGATGCTTTGAATGATTGGGTAAAAGGTTTTAATGTGGAGATAAACGAAAGTGAAAATTTAAAAATAGAGATATCTTATAAATGGGATGTCTCAAATAATAAATGGATAGAAAATTATAAAATAGAACATGCAAAAGATTCCAGAGGGAATATAATTAGTAATATCTCTTATTCTTGGGATACTTCGCTTAGTGATTGGATTGGCACTTCTAAAAGAGAATATAGTTTTGATGTTAATGGTTTTAAAACTGAGTATTTAAGATATGAATGGAATGCATCATTGGATGACTGGAAAAGTTATACTAAATATGAATATTCCTACAATTCAGATGGAAACAGATTATTTTATTTATACTATAAATGGGATGAAAATACGAATGATTGGGATAATATTAGCCGAAAAACATATTATTATAAGGACTCTGAAGTTGCTATTCAAAATGGTATTGAAATAATGAATTGCAATGTTTATCCTAATCCGGCATTAAATGTAATTAATATTGATGTTGAAAAGGGTTTAATTGAAATGAATGCAGAATTATTTGATATTAATGGGACACAGGTATTAAAAGAGGATATATCTAAGAAAAATAAAATATACGTTGATCATTTGGACAGAGGTATTTATTTTTTGAAAATTTCAATTGATGGAAAACTATCTAGTCACAAAGTGCTAATTAAATAGAGTTTGCAAATTGTCACACCTACTTATTTTGTGCATTATAAGCTAGGTTGATCTGAAAAATAAATTATACTCATGTTCAAAATTAGGCGTAAATATACCTTTCCCAATATTATCATTAATTTCACTCATCGACCAAAAACGCAACTCATCTACTTCATCATCGGCTTTCTTAAAAGTCCCTTTGTGCTTGGTGCGAAAAAGGAATACCAATTCTTTTTCGATTTCACTTTCCCAGATATAAGGCTGTAGTGTTTGTTGATTAAATTGTGTCAAACCTATTTCTTCAAAAGCTTCTTTTTTGAGGGCTTGTTCTATATTTTCACCTGCGCTAACATGGCCACCAACAGCAGTATCCCATTTGCCTGGTTGAATCATTTTATTCGTAGCTCGTTTTTGCAGTAATAACTGACCTTTGTTAAACACATGAAGGTGTACCACTGGGTGCAGTAGTCTTGATCCTGAATGAACCACTGAGCGTGGTGCGGAACCTAGTACCTGGCCTTTTTCATTAACAAGGGGTAACCATTCTTCGTTTTTATATTTTGTGTTTTGTTGCTTTTTAATGAACCATTCAAAGGCAAAATACAAGCCCATTATTACAAATAATCCTGGTCCGTTTAAGAAGGTCCAAATGGCTTTATTTTCAATAAAGGCGGATATTAGGGCAGCTAAAGAGTAGAGTAGGAGTACCCAAAATATACGCTTCATGCTGTTTTGCACTTCCCACAATTGATACGGGTTCATTTGCATTTGCTTCATGTATCGTTTGGTCATCTGAAGCAATAGGTTATGTTTCGAAAAAGCTGAGAAGCCGATTAAGCCAGTCATCAACAGGCTAATGATACCCGGTTTGAGCTTAAAGAATACTTCATTATCCAGTAGAATTGAAACAGCACCTAAAGCCACTAAAAGGCCCACATCAAAAATGACAAAGCGATCGATTTTTCGTTCTTTAATATAGCTATAAGCCAATTCAATTACCCCAACAGTAATAGCGACAACAAGGCCATATAAAGTACCCCATATTTCGTCAACAACAATAAATACGATAATGGGTAAGAAACCTGGAAGCAGACGTTTTAAGAGGTCAAATTTGTTCATACATATGTTTTGATGCGTGAAGATATAAAAAGCTAAGCATCGTGCAAGGAGCGGCTCTCTTTTGCAAGACATCCTTAAAGAACCGCTCCTTCGATTTATATCAGTAAACTAGACCTCGGCCACCTAATAGTATGTTATCTGCTTATCGAGATGAAATATGATTTGCATTAAACAAGCTCGCGAGCAATGTCAACCTGGGGCGCGACTCTCGCGACCTGTAAATAGTCGCACCCCGGGTAAATATCAAAAAAGGACACCCAGTATAGATGTCCTTCATATATCAATTTATAAGATTGCTTATTACGCAGCCATCTTTAATTCTTCTGTTTCAACTTGTTGCTTTCTTAGTTTATTGGTGTTAAGTATCAATAAAATAGATGAAACCAGCCCTAGGAATAAGAAGCCAATTAAATAATAAAGCGCTACTTGATAAGAACCAGTAGTATCTTTTAAATAAGAGATTATTTGAGGACCAACTATTCCAGCCAATGCCCATGCTGTTAGTATATAACCGTGAATAGCACCCAGTTCTTTTGTTCCGAATAAATCGCCAATAAAGGCAGGAACAGTGGCAAATCCACCACCATAACAGGTTAGGATGATTAAGAATGCAACCTGAAAACCAATTTTACCAGCATCAGAAATACTTCCTCCAAAGAAAGTTGTTAAGTAATAGAAGGCTGCAATTTGAATCACAAAAAATGAAATGTACGTTGCCGGTCGGCCAATGTAATCGGAAAGAGTAGACCATGCCAATCGTCCAAAGGCGTTGAACATACTCATTAGCATTACCAACACAGCGGCAGCTTCAACCGAGAGCATTACAATTTCGCGTCCCATAGAGTTGGCTACTGAAATCAATGCAATACCACTGGTTACGTTAATGAATAAAATGGCCCATAAAAAGTAAAAGCGAGCCGTCTTCAATGATTGGTTAGCTGTGATATTTGATAAATCCTTTTTGATGGCTTTACCATTTTTGCCAACTTCGTCAGGGTTGTAGCCTTCAGGTAACCAGTCAACTGGTGGCTTTTCGAGGTATTGTGCCGATGAAAACATTAATACACCATATACAGGACCTAGAATCATCAGGATACTTGATATGCTTGTAATGCCAAACAATGGGAAGATGCTTTTAATCAAATAGATTTGAATGGCTGCACCTAATCCAAATCCCATAATGGCCATACCTGTTGCTAATCCTCTGCGATCGGGAAACCACTTAACCATGGTTGATACAGGTGTAACATAACCCATACCTAAACCAATACCACCAATCATACCATAAGTGGCGTAAAGCAAATAAAGATTTTCCATTTTTAGTGCTACACCACCAAGGAAAACGCCAGTTCCAAAGAAGATGGAAGCAACGGTTCCTGTAAATCGAGGACCTTTACGTTCAACAACTTTACCCATAAAAGCGGCTGATACACCAAGAAAGAATATGGCAATACTAAATACCGTTGTGATATCTTGTAATGACCAAGCTGCACTAATTTGGTTTTCTACCATGGAACCTAATTTACTCCAGGCATAGATGGAACCGATTGACATGTGAATGCCGACACCTGCTAAGGCAATAAACCATCTGTTTTTTAATTTGTTTGAACTCATTTTGTCTGTTGTTCTTTTATTTTTGTCTGTTGTCATCAATGAAGGATCGCATCTTTAAAACCAGACGGTAATAAAGATGCGATCCTTATTGAATTAATTTATTATAATCTCTTTAAAATAAGGCTTAAGAATGTTAAAAGCAGTATTTAGTTGTTCTTGAGTA
The DNA here is from genome assembly GCA_025499625.1 of Carboxylicivirga fragile. Lineage (GTDB taxonomy): Bacteria > Bacteroidota > Bacteroidia > Bacteroidales > Marinilabiliaceae > Carboxylicivirga > Carboxylicivirga fragile. The sequence continues at coordinate 49,079 of JAFMVD010000039.1, forward strand.
TTAGAAGGAACCCCTTCTAGCTCATATTTCCAGCCCATGTGCTCGTACTTGTGAGAACCCAAATGATGGTAAGGTTGAATCTCCAATTTCTCGATGTTGTTTTGTGTTGAGAAATGTTTTCCTAAGGTGTGCAGATCATCCTGATCGTCGCTATAACCTGGGACAAGTACATAACGCAACCAAACTGGTTTGTTAATTTCGTTAAGGTATTGAGCAAAAGCTAAAGTGCGATCGTTGCTTTTTCCAACCAGCTTATTGTGCTTCTCGTTGTTCATGTGTTTAACATCCATCAATACGATATCAACGTACTGCATTAGCTCTTTAACGTAATCGTTAAGAATACTGCCGTTGGTATCGATGCACACATGGAAACCTTCTTCCTTTAAAGCTTTTACAACCGGAATTAACTCTTTAGCCTGAACCAAAGGCTCGCCACCGGAAAAAGTAATACCACCTTTTTTACCAAAGAAAGGCTTTTGGTTTTTAGCCATATTAACAATCTCTTCAATGGAGGTTTCTTTTCCTCCTTTAAGTTCGATTGTGTCAGGATTGGCGCAGTACAGGCATTTAAAATTGCAACCTTGTAAAAAAGCTACCAACCTAATGCCTGGCCCGTCATAGGTTCCTAATGATTCAAAAGAGTGAACTCTTATCATGAGTTTATAAGTTGTAAGCCAGAAGGCAGAAGATGACGGTTCACCTTCTGCCTGTTAACTTCTGTCTGTATTACTTTATTACATATTGCTGTGGAAGCTACGCGAAATAACTTCCATTTGTTGTTCGCGTGTTAAGCGTACAAAGTTTACAGCATATCCTGATACACGAATTGTTAACTGTGGATATTCGCCTGGGTTCTCCATAGCATCTTCCAATAACTCACGGTTAAGAACATTCACATTCAAGTGATGTGCTTCTTTAGAGAAATAAGCATCCATCATTGTTACTAAGTTCTCGCGACGTACATCTTCGTCAGCTCCCAATGATTTAGGAATGATGCTAAATGTATTTGAGATACCATCCAATGCATTTTTGTAGTCCAACTTAGCAACAGAGTTCAATGAAGCAATTGCTCCATTTTTATCACGTCCGTGCATTGGGTTAGCACCTGGTGCAAATGCAACTCCTTGAGCACGTCCATCTGGTGTAGCACCGGTTTTCAAACCATATACTACGTTAGACGTAATGGTAAGGATTGACATGGTTGGCTCAGCATTTTTATAAGTACCTAGTTCCTTCAATAATTGGTTGAAATCACTAGAGATTTGAACAGCCAAGTTATCAACACGATCATCATCGTTTCCATAACATGGGAATTCGCCTTCGATTTTAAAATCGGTACTTAAACCTTGCTCGTTACGAACCACTTTAACCTTAGCATGCTTGATAGCAGACAATGAATCAGCAACAATTGACAAACCAGCAATACCATATGCTAAGTTAATAGCAGGATTAGTATCAACTAAAGCCATTTGCGCTTTTTCGTAATAGTACTTGTCGTGCATGTAGTGAATGATGTTCATTGACTCGTTGTATACGCGAGCCACATCTTTCATAGCTATTTTATAATTAGCCATTACTTCGTCGAAGTTCAACTCATCGCTGCTTAGCTCAGGGATACCTTCTACAATTGTTTTTCCTGACATTTCGCAACGTCCACCGTTCACAGCTAATAGTAAAGTTTTAGCTAAGTTGGTGCGAGCACCAAAGAACTGAATTTGTTTTCCAATTTCCTGGAACGATACACAACAAGCAATACCGTAGTCATCAGACTGACGTGTATCTTGCATCAAATCGTCATTCTCGTATTGGATAGATGAAGTATCGATAGAAACCTGTGAACAGAATTTCTTGAAATTCTCAGGTAATGATTGTGACCAAAGAACAGTCATGTTTGGCTCAGGGGAGGCACCTAAGTTATAAAGTGTTTGTAAGAAACGGAATGATGTTTTGGTGATCTTATGACGACCATCCATTAACTTACCACCAATTGCTTCAGTTACCCAAGTTGGGTCACCAGCAAAAATTTCATTATATGCGTTCATACGTAGGTGACGTACAACACGCAATTTCATAACGAATTGGTCAATGAATTCCTGAGCTAACTCTTCAGTAATAGTACCATTTTCTAAATCGTACTGAATATAGATGTCAAGGAATGAAGATACATTACCCAATGACATTGCTGCACCATCTTGCTCTTTAACAGCTGCCAGGTAAGCCATGTAAACCCACTGTACAGCTTCTTGAGCTGATTCTGCAGGACGACTTAGATCTAAACCATAAGTATTACCTAATTCTTTGATTTGACCTAAAGCTTTGATTTGCTCTGCTACTTCTTCGCGAAGACGAATTTTCTCATCATTCATAGGTCCAACTAAACCAGCTAAGTCAGTTTTTTTGGCTTCAATTAAGGCATCGATACCATATAAAGCCAAGCGACGATAGTCACCAATAATACGACCACGAGCATAGTTATCAGGTAATCCGGTTAAGAAACCTAATGAGCGGTACTTACGAATCTCGTCAGTATATACATCAAATACACCATCGTTGTGTGTTTTAGCGTAGTTGCGAAAGATGTCTTTAACACGATCAGAAACTTCTAAACCTTGTTCTGAACATGCTTTTTCAACAACTGCAATACCACCATAAGGTTTCATTGCACGCTTCAATAATTCATCGGTTTGTAAACCAACAATTAATTCAAGGTCTTTTTGAATATAACCAGCCTCGAATGAAGCAATGGTAGAAACAATTTCTGTGTCGATTGAACGAACTCCATTGTTGTCCATTTCTTCCTTAATCGCTTCGCGACAAATGCTCCAAAGTTTTTTGGTTCTTTCGGTAGGACCACATAAGAATGAAGAATCACCTTCAAAAGGAGTAATGTTTTTTTGAACAAAATTTCTAACGTTAACTTGCTCATTCCACAAATCGGTGGCAAACATTTCTTTAACTTTACTCATGATTAATGTATTTATAGTTTTCTTGTTCTTGCTTTTGATGATGCAAAGTAAAGCCCATTTATTCTATTATACAATGCAAATAAAGACTTTGTAGTCTTTTATTTGTGTGTGAACGAATTGTGTTTTAAAGCGCTTAGATTAGTGTTGTTTTTGCATGATATTTTGTAAGTAGTTGGTTACATAGAATTTAAACAAGTGCAATGTGGGAATAGCAACATGATTCTTTTTATTGTAATGTGGAGATTGCAAAATGGTAATTAATGTGGCACATGTAGTTTTTAACAAAGTTTAACACGATAGCCATCATATTAGGGTGTTTTAGCTGGTAAAAGCACTAGAATATTCGATATAAATATTCGAAAATTACTGTAAGAAAATCATTCTTTTAGTTAGCATGTCAATAGAGGAACGATTCCCATTAGATAAGACAAAAAAAGAGCACCCCAAATGAGTGCTCTTTAAATTATGCAGAGATAATAGCTTATAGACTATTCAAGTAATCTGTAACGTTCTTTTCAACGCGTCCAATTACTTCGCTAACGTCGGCTTTCTGGAATTTTTCACCAATAATGCTTTCATAAAGCTCAATGTAACGTTCTGATACTTCAGTTACGTATTCATCCGACATTTCAGGTACTACTTCGCCATCGCGTCCCTGGAAATTGTTATCCATTAACCACTCACGAACAAATTCTTTCGACAACTGCTTCTGGTTTTCACCTTTGTCAAAACGCTCTTGGTAACCATCGGCATAGAAATAACGCGATGAATCAGGCGTATGTATTTCGTCGATCAAATAGATTTTACCATCTTTTCTACCGAACTCATATTTGGTATCAACAAGGATAAGGCCTTTTTCTTTGGCAATTTCACTACCACGTTTAAATAACGCTAATGAAATACGCTCCAGCTCAAGGTATTCTTCCTCAGAAACTAAACCTTGTTTGATGATTTCTTCACGTGTAATGTTTTCATCGTGCTCACCTTGCTCAGCTTTTGTAGTAGGAGTTAAAATTGGCTCAGGAAAAGCTTGGTGCTCTTTTAAACCTTCAGGTAGAGGTACACCACAAATATCGCGACCACCTTCTTTATACAAACGCCATGAACTACCAGTTAGGTAACCACGAACAATCATTTCAACAGGATAGGTTTCACAGAAGTGACCTACGGTTACCGTTGGATCAGGTGTAGCTATCTTCCAGTTAGGTACAATGTCAGCCGTTGCGTCCAAGAATTTTTCAGCAATCTGATTCAATACCTGTCCTTTGTAAGGAATACCTTTTGGTAATACCACATCAAATGCAGAAATACGGTCAGAAACAACCATTACTAAATAATCGTCGTTGATGTTATATACATCACGCACTTTTCCTTTGTAAACACTTTTTTGTCCCGGAAACTGATAATCAGTTTTAACAATTGCTTTGCTCATTATTATATTATTTGTAGTTATTTGTTAATGCTTTGCTTTTTGTCTTCTATTTTTATGCTTGGTTTTTTCTCGTATGCTTCAACAATATCCTGAACCAACTTATGTCGAACAATATCCTTAACGTTAAAGTTTATAATTTTTATACGTTCAATGTTATTTAATATCTGCATACCCTTTACAAGCCCCGAATTTTGTGGGTTAGGGATGTCAATTTGTGTAACATCGCCAGTCACAATAAATTTAGCATGTCCGCCCATTCGGGTTAAAAACATTTTTAGTTGATTGTTGGTTGTATTTTGCGCTTCATCCAAAATAACACAAGCATCATTCAAGGTACGTCCGCGCATAAAAGCCAGAGGTGCAATCTGAATAGTTCCATTTTCCATGTACTCTTTTAAGCGAGAAGCAGGAATCATGTCTTGCAGGGCGTCGTATAAAGGTTGTAAGTAAGGATCAATTTTGTCTTTCATATCACCTGGTAAGAATCCCAATTTTTCGCCCGCCTCAACAGCCGGACGACTAAGAATTATCTTACGGACCGAACGATTTTTTAAAGCCGCAACTGCTAGTGCAATGGCCGTATAGGTTTTACCTGAACCAGCCGGGCCAATGGCGAACAATAAATCATTCTTTTTAAAAGCCTCAACTAATTTTTCCTGGTTTTCGGTTCGAGCTTTAATCGGTCGCCCGCTTACACCATATAGTATGATATCAGTATCGCCACTGGCTTCACTTATGCGATCACCTTCTAATAATTCGCCTAGTGTACTTTCCTTTAATACATTGTAATGGTTGTAGTGTTCGAGAAGAGTATTGATTTTTTCTTCAAAATCGGCTACTTCTTCGGCATCACCTATTGCCTTTAACCAATTTCCACGAGCCACAATTTTCAACTTTGGAAATCTATTTTTAATAATCTCCAGTTTTGCATTTTTTATGCCCAAAAACTCCACCAAATCAACTGATTCGAGGTAAATCAATTTTTCTATCATATTTCGGCTCAAATTTCAATGCAAAGAAACAACAAATTTTGCATTTTTAAGTGTGTAGCTGTCATCTTTTAAACTGATTTAATACAGAATGTTAATGAACAATTTTTAAATACTTAATAGTAATGCTATTATCTCTGAAAGTGTAATCTGAAGTTCTGGGAATAATTGTTGAGCTTGGCCAAATAAGGCTTACATTATTAGAATTTTTTCCACTCTTGCTGATTGCATCTAACTTTAAGATATATTTGTGATGCTTAAAAAATGGAATTAACAATGGATACAACTTTACTTGCTTTTAAGGAATTGCTGGATATAATGGATGAGTTACGTGCCAAATGTCCATGGGACAAGGAGCAAACGAACGAATCGCTCCGTACGCTTACCATTGAAGAAACCTATGAATTGGCCGATGCTATTATTAAAAAGGATGCTAAGCTGATTAAAAAGGAGTTGGGTGACTTGTTGTTGCACATTGTTTTTTATGCAAAGATTGGTTCCGAGTCCAATGATTTCACAATGAAGGATGTGATTGATTCTTTAACTGAAAAATTGATCTACCGTCATCCGCATATATTTTCTGATACTGAAGTAGCCGATGCCAAGCAGGTTGAAGAAAATTGGGAAAAGCTGAAGTTAAAGGAAAAGGGCGGGAATAAATCGGTATTGGAAGGTGTGCCTATGTCGCTACCAGCTATGGTGAAGGCCAATCGTATTCAGGATAAGGCCAGAGGTGTAGGTTTCGACTGGGAACACAAGGAGCAGGTGTGGGATAAGGTAAAGGAAGAGCTTGAAGAGCTAAAGGTAGAAATTGACCAACAAGATGAAGATAAGATGGAAGCTGAATTTGGTGACTTATTATTTTCTGTGATTAATGCTGCGCGCTTGTATGGCGTAAATCCCGAGAATGCGTTGGAACGTACCAACCGAAAGTTTATTCACCGTTTCAATTATCTCGAAGAGAAAACACTTAAAGTGGGTCGTGACTTAAAGACGATGAGCTTGGCAGAGATGGATGAGATTTGGGAAGAGGCGAAAAAAGTTAGAAGTACGAAGTAAAAAGTTCGGAGTCCGTAGATTTATTGTCCGAAGTTTTGAGTCCGTATTTTCGAGTAGTTAAGATGCCATTCGAAACATAAATGTTAAGGCCTGTTAATTTTTGGCATAAAGTTTGAAATAGATCTCTCAACAGTTTTAAAACTCATACCGAGTTATTGTAGAACTAAAATTGAGAGCCATGAAAGCACCTTATATAATTTCAGCAGGCATTGTTTTTCTTCTAGCAACTTCAATTAATAGTGTTGAAGCTCAAAATCGAAGTCGACGTCAACAAGATAAGAAAGTGGAGCACTCAGATCATCGTGAAGAGCGCAATCGAAAGGATCACAACAGAAAATACGAAAAGCACCACAAACATCACCATGGTGATAAACGATCGAAACATCGGCATTATGTAAGTCGCGATCAACATTATTCATGCAAACATAACTGTAATGCTGCGTATTGTATACACCAAAATCGTAATCACAATACTAATAACTACACACATCATCACCCAGAAGTCCACGCTCGTCATTATGTGCAACGCCTACCATCGCATCGCTATTTTTCATTTTACCAAGGTGATGAAATCTATTACCATTGCCAAGGACGATTTTATAGTTATCATACTGGCAGAGGATATATTAATATAAATCTCCGTGTATTAAGTGTAAATGAAGTTCCACGACATTATTCTATTCGCGAAGTAAATGGTTACGCTTATGCTTATTGTAAAGGTTATTATTACATACCACATGCACATGGTTATTATCGCGTATCAACATCACGACAGAAATACAGCACATGTAGAGTGAGTTATTAACTGAGCAAAATTATTTTGTAAAATATATAGGGAAGTTATTTCGACTTCCTTGTTGTTTCATAATAACCTGAGTTCGACATAAAATTGCTAGCTCAAATCGCTTATAGATTGTTATGTTCTAGCTAAGTATTCTTCAATTGTTCTTTATATTTCCTTCCAATAGGAATCTCAGTATTTTGTATTAACAATATTGAGGTGTGAATTTTTTGTATGTATTGCCTATTAATTATCACTAGTGACCGACTAATTTTTTAAAATGAGGGTACTCCCTAAAGGTTTCCCCTCAAAGTTGTAAATTGATTTTGCGAAACATTTTACAAC